>JACPPM010000208.1 GCA_016191015.1 Acidobacteriota bacterium
AAGACGCGCGGATTCAGGAATTAAGAATGCAAAATTAAAAACGCAAAAGCGGTAAAAGCCTGAGTGACGGGCCCAGCGCAGATGCGACGCTCATCGTGGCACCGAAGGGGTCGAGATTTCTTTCTGTCAAGAGATGCTTGAGCTTGTTGACTCGTGTGTTGGACGGCTGTCTTAAGCGACACGTGCACGCCGCGACAGGCGATTGATCGTGCAGTTTCCGGTTTTTTAATTTTGAATTTTGAATTTTGAATTGCCCGAATCCGCGGCTTAGCCGCGGATTTGGGTCTCACAGCAGGACCACGGCCTCGTCCCACTTCTTGGCCTGACGATGCAACTTCCTGTCGAAGGTGTAGAAGGGGACCGATTGGCCGCTCCCCGTCACATGCAACGCGTCGGCGAAATCGGCGCCTTTGTGGTAGAGAGCGAGCGCACGAGCGACCTGTTCAGGCTGCTCGACCTGCACCACCGGCAGACCCAGCACGTGCACAATCGCTTTGTGAATCGAAGCTGCCGGCAGGTGGTAGACCGCCCTGAGCACCCACTCCAGCTCCCACAGGACGGTCTTCGGCACGAACACCTCGTCACCCCGCTTGAACAATCTGAGAGCCTTCTGCGCCTGGCCTGGATTGTCGTTGGTCAGGTAGCGGACCCAGACGTTCGTATCCGCGGCAATCATGCGACCCGTCCCGTTCGCCACCTCTTTCTGAGCTCGGCGTCAATCCCCAGATCCATCTCCCTGACCGTCTTCGCCGGACCGCGATATCCGACACACCCCAGCCCCTCTTCAAGGGAGGTTGAAGGGAAAGGCCGTGCCGGCCTCAGGACGATCCCGGCGGGAGTGTCCTCGACGACCAGTTTCAACCCGGGTCGCCAACTGTGACTCTCTCGGACTGCCTTGGGTATTATGACCTGCCCTTTGCTCGACAACGTCGTCAACTCCATGCGCCCTCCAAAGTAAGACCAAGTAAGTCAAAAATAACAGCCGTTCGTTTGTCTGTCAAGAATCCGCGACCGAGCTGTCAGGACCGCCTGAACGCCCGTGACAAATCACACTTGGCTCGCGCCCCGACCCTACCACCCGACGGATCCGCCGCCGCGGCTGCTGCGCCCGGCGCTGACTGATCCTCCGCCTCTGGAGCTGCTCCCCCAGCTCACCGAGCCACCGCCGCGGCTGCTCCCGCCGCTGCTGAAACCGCCGGATGAACGCGTCCGGGACGAGGGGGAGGAGGAGGAGCGAGTCCCCCAGCCGATCGTTGGGCTGGTGGCGATCCGTGTGGTCGCGCGGCGCCGCCGGTCCGCCTCCTCCGCGTCCCGACGCGCGCTCGCCAGCGCTGCGTCCGCGCCCCTGTCCGCCTGCTCGAGAAGCGCGATTCTCCGCGCCAAATCGAGCTCGCCCAGCGCCGCCTCGAGCGCCCTCCGCGCCTCGCCGAGGCCACGCTTCGCTTCTCCACCCGCGTCCCGCGAGTGATCCTCGATGTATTCCCTCGCCGCCGACACCGACCGCTCAGACTCGCGTCTCGCGCTTTCCGCCCGCTGTCTCTGGCGCTCCGCGGCCTCGTGCTCGGATCGCGCCTGCACCAGCACATCATCCGCGGTCTTGTTCGCGTTCATCGCAAGCTTCAAGGCCTGCACATAGTCGGGCCGGCTCTGGGCGAGCTGGTCGCGTGCCTGTTGCAACGAGCCCTGAGCCGCCTCGAGATCGGCACCGAGCGCGCCGCGAACGTCGGCACCGTGACTCCTGATGAAAGCCCGGGCGGCATCGATGTCTCGTTGCGCCGCATCGATCTCGCCGGGGGCATCCCGCCTGGCCGCCTCGAGGTTCGTCTTCAGTGCAGCGATCGAACGCATGAACGACTCAGCCTCATCCAGCCACCCTGTGGCCTCGGCCAGAGCCTCCTCGCTCTCTTTCCACGTCTGTCTCTCCATCGACACGCCTTCAGTGGCATCTTCGAGCGCCTCCGCGGACCAGTCGATGCGATTCTCGGCCTCCGTTCCGTTACCGCGCACCGGCGCCCAGCTCGACTCGGCGTACGTCGCCGCGACCTCCTCAAATACCCCCTGTGCGGCGTCGATTGCCGCCCCGACCTGCTCGATTCTCGCCTTGAGTGCCGGAATCGCCTTCTCGATCGCGGCTCTCCGTACAGGCAGCGCCATCGCATCCCTGGCAGCCGCGGCCGCGCCTTCCGCGGCTTGTGCAGAGGATTTTTCGGCAGCGCCGTACCGCTTCTGCTGGAGATCGGCGCGCGCTTGCGCGAGCAGCGCGCTGGCCGCGTCGATCGGTGCGCCGTCGATCCTGTACCCCTCGGATGCGACACGCTTCACCGCCGCCTCCGCCTCATCGATCGCCGCCGCCGCGCTGTCGATGGCTCCGGGGACTCTCGCCATTCTGGAATTGAGCTCGCCCAGGTCCCGATCGATCTGCTCTTTCTCCTTCCGCACCCCGTCCAGCATCGCATGAACCTGTTCGTACGAGGCTGAGATCTGGTCGTACTGCTCGGTCGTGAGCCCCTCGCGCTCCGGATCGCTTACCGACGCAATCAGCTCGGCGAATCTGGCCGACGCATCACTCAACCCGGTGCGTGCTCGCGCGATCGCGTCACTCAACGGACCCGCATCCTCGGCCGACACTTCCGCGGCCACGGAAACAAGCTGAGTGCTGAGCTCCCCGATGGGGCTTTCGAGATCGACGATCGAAGACGAGCATGAGGACTTGGCGAGTCGTGCCTTCTGCTGCGCGGCCAGCCTCTTGGCGCGTTCCTTGCGCGCCAGATGGTAGAGCAAGGCGCCGATGCCGGCGAGGAAGACGAGAGCGAGCAGACCGAAGCCCCAGCCGAGGACAGACAAGGCGCGTCCCTCAATCGATGTCTCACGTGCAGTTGGCGCTGGAACACTGGCCGGCGGCGCGGTTCGCGGCGCCGTGATGACACGCGCGATCTCCTTCAGACCGCTGACATATGCGCCGGTCGCGTCGCCATCCCTGAGCCGTGGCACGACTTCATCCGTCATGATTCCGTTCCACTGCGGATCCAGCGTCCGCTTCCAGAGCGACCCATAATACAGGCCCGCCCCGCGGTTGTCGCCGAAGGAAACGATGAAGACGATCAGGTTGTTCTTCATCCCGCCGTCGGGCGCTCGCCACGACGCGCACCTGGCTTCGAGATCGGCTTCGTAGAGGTCCAGGTTGGCGCTGCCGCCGAAATCGCGGACCGTCCGCACCCGCACGTCGGCACCGGCATTCACGAGCTCCTGCGCTGCCGATTCGACCAGGCCAGCTCCGCTGCCGAGCTCTCCGGCCTCGTCGACGACAGCGCGCTCACAATCCTGCCCCCGCGCGTGTGCCGAGGCGAAGAAGCAGATGGCGAGCGCGAGGAACGCCGTGCGCCCGGGGCTCAGGATTTTGAACCTTCGACCCTTGACCATAGACATTCGACTACCTCACTCCCATTCGATCGTTCCCGGTGGTTTTGTGGTGACGTCGAGGGCAACGCCGGAGATGCCCGGCAAACCGAGGATCGCGGCCCGCAACTCATCGAGCAACTCCCGCGTGAGCAGCGCGGGACGTGCGGTCATGGCGCGTTCGGAAAGGACCGGGCGAATGATGACGAATTCGCGACCGCGGCCATCGAGCTCGAGCGGTACCAGCACCGTCGGGCACTGCCAGACCTCGCGGTAGAGCCCGTGGCGGCGGAGCCCGTCCATCACGATGGCGTCCGCTTCGCGAAGCAGATCCAGCCGTTCGCGCGTGACCGTCGCCGCAAGCGGCCGCGCATTCTCCAAGCCTGCACCCCTGAGATCGAAAACGCACCGGTTGACGCCCGCGACCTCCTGGTAGATCCGCGCGGCCAGCGGTTCGACCTGCTCGAGCGGCACGTCGCCCCACAGCAGCACCGGTTGTTCGTACGATCGCAGGTCCGCCTTGACTCCTACGGATCGCACGGGCAGCAGCGCCCCGAGGACGCCGGCTTCTCCTGCGATCCGGTCGAGTGACACGCGCGCGCCCGGCGCCTCCACCGGACCGGTGCCGTCCGAACAGAGCAGGCGGATGCCCAGTCCGGGGCCGGGGAACGGATGCCGCCACACCATCTCGTCCGGTAGTCCGAGTGCCTCGCCAAGCTCTCTCACCTCGGTCTTGTACAGCTCCGCGAGCGGCTCCAAAACCCGTCCCTGCTTGATCATTTTCTCAATCACGGGGACGCGGTTGTGATGGGTCTTGATCACGTCGGCGCGTTTCGTGCCGCCCGTCTCGATCGTGTCGGGATAGATAGTTCCCTGCGCCAGCAGACAATCGCTCAGATTCAATCGGGACGCTTCTTCCTCAAAGACCTGCACGAAAGTGTCGCCTATGATGCGGCGTTTCCTCTCCGGCTCAGTCACGCCGCTCAGGGCGGTGAGGAACCGGTCGCCGGCGTCGACGAAATGGAGATTCCTGTCGAGACCGCGCTTGGCGAATTCGGCGATCACCTGAGCGCTCTCGCTTTTCCGCATCAGTCCGTTGTCGATATGCAGGAGGTCAACCCGTTCGGGGCCGAGGGCACGACCCAGCAGCACCGCGCAGACCGTGGAATCGACGCCGCCGGAGGCGAGCAGGAAAACCGAGCGGTTGCCGGCCTGACTCCGAATCCGTTCAATCTCCTCGTCTCCGAACAACCGCATCGACCAGTCCTGGCGACAGCCGCAGATTTCTACGACGAAGTTCTTCAGCATCTGCTCCCCATGGGCCGTGTCGTCGACCTCGGGGTGGAACTGGAAGCCGTAACGACGAAGCGAGTCCGATGCAATCGCCGCGTTCTGATGCGGCGGGCCGCCCTTCGCCGTCGAGACGCCGATCTCATCAAAGCCGGGCGGCAGAACGGTCACCGTGTCTCCGTGACTCATCCAGACCAGCTCCTCCGGGGCCAATCCTCTGAAGATCGGGCTGGAGCCCTTCACCTGCAGCGTTGCTGGGCCGTACTCTCGCTGCGTGTGTTCGACTTCTCCACCGTACTGCTTCGCGATCTCCTGGTGTCCGAAACAGAACCCGAGGATAGGGATCGGCAGCTCATAGATCCGCTTGTCATATGCGCTATCCTCGTCATACGCGGAGAGCGCCGGGCTTCCTGACAGCACGATGCCCCTGAACGGCGCGAACTTCTCCGCGGGGTCTTCGGGTTGAAGGATCTCGGCCAGCACATTGAGCCGCCGGATCTTCGTGGCGATCAGGTGGGCATACTGCCCGCCGAAATCAATGACTGCAATCCTGTCATGCACAGTGACGCTCCCTCACACTTCCAAACTCCGCCGCCATTGTATCGCAGCGATCGACGGTACGCATCGGCACATTAGCTGTTAGCCGTTAGCCATTAGCGCGGACCCGGACCAGCTCGGCTGGCTGACAATCGTCGCGATCAGCTAAAGGCTAGCGGCTCCCAACCACCCACGGCTGCATCTCGACGAAAGCTCGGATTCTCGCCACACATCTCTCGCGCCCCAGGACGTGCATCAGCTCGAAGAGGCCAGGGCCCTCGGCGCGGCCGCTCACCGCGAGGCGCGTGGGATGGATCACTTTGCCGGCGCCGATGCCGCGGCGTTCGGCCAGGGCTCTCACGGTCCGCTCGATCGGGTCGTGTGTGAATCCTTCCAGCTTCTCCAGATCGGCCGCGAGGTCGGTCATCACGGCCGCAAGATCGGGCGTCTTCTGCGCGGTCTTGAGCCCCTTCTCGTCGTATGAATCGGGCTCGTTGAAGAAGTACCAGGCGGCTTTCGTGATGTCTGTGAGCACGGTGAGGCGCTCGCGGAAGAGTGCCACCAGCTCGACCAGCTCCTCCTGCGCGTATTGCCCGGGATAGCCGGGGATCTCACGCAGGAACGGCTCACACAGCGCCAAGAGATCCTCAGGCGCGAGCTGCTTGATGTACTGCAGGTTCATCCACTTGAGCTTCTCCACGTCGAAGACAGCGCCGTGCGCGACGACTCGGTCGAGCGTGAAGAGCGAAACGAGCTCATCGCGTGAATGGATCTCACTTCCGTCCGGGGGCGACCAGCCGAGCAGCGCGATGAAATTAAAGAACGCCTCTGGCAGAAACCCCGCCTTCTCGTAGTCGATCACGTTCGTGGCGCCGTGGCGCTTGCTGAGCTTCGAGCGGTCGGTGCCGAGGATCATCGGAATGTGGCCGAGCTCAGGCGGAGTCAAGCCGAGGGCACGATAGATGAGGATCTGCTTGGGCGTATTGGAGATGTGATCTTCGCCGCGGACGACGTGTGTGACCTTCATGCCGGAATCGTCGACGACGACAGCGAAGTTGTACATCGGGAAGCCGTCGGATTTCATGAGGACGAGATCGTCGAGAAGCTCGGTCGTGATCGAGATCACCCGCTTGCAGAGGTCGTTCCATTCGATCACCTGGGTTGTGTCCACCTTCAGGCGGATGACGTGGCGGTCACCCTGTGCGATCCGTCTGCGCGCTTCGGCCGGATCGATTCCGCGACACAGCCCGTCGTAACGCGTCTGCTTTCCCTCAGCCTCCTGCTTTTCGCGCATCGCATCGAGCCGCTCGGTCGAGCAGAAGCAGGCATACGCATGGCCATCACCAACAAGCCGAGCCGCTGCCGCGCGGTACAGCTCGAGCCGCTGCGCCTGAAAATAGGGGCCGCATTCGCCACCCGCATCCGGACCTTCGTCCCACTCCATCCCGAGCCACCGCATTCCGTCCATGATCGAGCGGGTGTATTCGTCCTTCGAACGCTCACGGTCGGTGTCCTCGATGCGCAGGATAAACTTTCCGCCCAGATGACGGGCGAAGAGCCAGTTGAAGATGGCCGTGCGCGCACTGCCGACGTGGAGGTTGCCGGTCGGGGATGGGGCGAATCGGACTCTGACATCAGGCATGGTTTCTCACTTTGTTGACCTTGAGGGAGACAGGGTGCCGGGCACGGCCGTGCTTCTATTTCGAATCCATTCTCTTCGCGACCCGAGCCCACTCATCCTTGAGCGACACGGTGCGGTTGAAGACCAGATGGCCCGGCATCGAATCCACGGGGTCGGCTGTGAAGTATCCCTGGCGCATGAACTGAAAGAAAACACCTGGGGCCGCGGAGGCCAGCCCGGGTTCCAGTTTGCAGTCCTTGAGCACTGTGAGGGAGCTCGGATTGATGCACGAGAGGAAGTCGGCAGCCTCACCCGGATTCTCGACGTGGAAGAGGTGATCGTAGAGCCTCACCTCGCTCCCGATGGCATGCTCCGCCGACACCCAATGCGTGGTGACCTTGATGGGCCGCCCGTCAGGCGCCTCGCCGCCGCGCGATCCCGTGTCATACGTGCATTGGAGCTCGACAATCTCGCCTTTGTCGTCCTTCACGACTCCCGTGCACTTGATGATGTAGGCGTGTTTCAGCCGGATCTCGCGGCCGGGTGCCAGACGATAAAACTTCTTCGGAGGATTTTCCAGGAAATCCTCCTGCTCGATGTACACCACTCTCGAGAACGGGATCTTGCGTGTACCCGCGGTCGGGTCTTCCGGATTGTTCTCCGCGTCGAACCACTCGACCTGACCCTCCGGGTAGTTCTCGATCACCACCCGCAGGGGGCGGAGGACTGCCATGACCCGGGGTGCTCGCTTGTTGAGGTCCTCGCGGAGGCAGTGTGCGAGCAGGGCGAAATCGACAGTGCTGTTGGCCTTCGCGACGCCGATTCGATCGCAGAAATCCCGTATGGCCTCAGGCGTGAAGCCGCGTCGCCTCATGCCGGCGAGCGTCGGCATGCGGGGATCGTCCCAACCGGCGACGTGATTCTCCTGCACAAGCTGCAGCAGCTTTCGCTTGCTCAGAACCGTGTAGGTCATGTTGAGGCGAGCGAACTCGATCTGCTGCGGATGGCAGGGCACCGGAAGCTGATCGAGGACCCAGTCGTAAAAGGGACGGTGATCCTCGAACTCGAGCGTGCAGATCGAGTGTGTGACGCCCTCGATCGCGTCCGAGATGGGGTGAGCGTAGTCGTACATCGGATAGATGCACCAGCTATCTCCGGTCCTGTGATGCGTGGCCCGGAGGATGCGATACAGCACTGGATCGCGCATGTTGATGTTGCCGGAGGCCATGTCGATCTTCGCTCGCAGCACGCAGCGCCCATCCGGGAGCTCGCCCGCGCGCATTCGCCGGAAGAGATCCAGGTTTTCGTCAACGGGGCGGCCGCGATACGGGCTCTCGCGACCGGGCGCCGTCAGGGTCCCTCGGTACTCGCGGATCTCATCAGGCGTGAGATGGCAGACGTAGGCCTTACCGTTCCGGATCAGGTGCTCGGCGTACTCGTAAAGCTGCTCGAAATAGTCCGATGCGTAGTAGAGCCGATCTTCCCAGTCGAATCCGAGCCATCGCACCGAGTCCATGATCGAATCGACGTATTCGACCTCCTCTTTGGACGGGTTCGTATCGTCGAAGCGGAGATTGCACTTGCCGGCGTAATCGATGGCAAGGCCGAAGTTGAGGCAGATCGATTTGGCGTGCCCGATGTGCAGGTACCCGTTGGGCTCGGGCGGAAATCGCGTATGGACGCGTCCGCCGTTCTTGTTGACCTTCCGGTCCTCATTGATGATGTCCTTGATGAAATGGGTCGGTGCTCCCGGAACCTGGGTCGACATGGGCAACTCTCCTTGGGCAACAGCCGCCAAAACCCCTGATTCTAGCACACACCTGTGGTATAGTCGTCCGGCCTTGAGTAGTGATGGTGCGACGGACCGGGAGCTCGTTGAGCGCTGCCAGCAACGTGATCAATCTGCGTGGGAGCAGATCCTTGCGAGATACAAGCGGAAGGTGTTCGGGATGGCCTACAAGTTCACGGGCCGATACGAAGAGGCGGAGGATCTCACCCAGGACATCTTCCTAAAGGTATACCGATCCCTGGAGAGCTACGACCGGGGCCAGGAATTCTTCGGCTGGCTCGTAGGAATCACCCGAAATGCCTGTATCGATCACTATCGGCGGCACAGGCGCGAGCAGATCATCGTCGGGGAGGATGTCTCCAACATGTCGGATATCAGGTGCCACGGGATCTCGCCTCACGGAAGCGTCGAGGCGGCTGAGCGGTCGCGGATGCTGAGACGATGCATGAACGACCTCCCCGAGGAGCTGCGAAGCGTGCTCATTCTCCGAGACCTCAAGGGACTCTCGTACCGGGAGATCGTCGACCAGCTCAAGCTCAACGAAGGTACGGTGAAATCGCGGATTTTCCGCGGGCGCGCCGAGTTGGCGGGAATGATCCGGGGAATCGTTCCCGATGAGGGAGTGACAAGGAAGGTGAGTCATGGAACCGGGCACTGATCAGATCACGATCATACGAGTGGCGCATGAGCGCATGGTGTATGAGAAGTTGGAGGAGACGGCGCGCGAGTGGGCCGGCTATCTGCAGCAGGGTAGCAAGTGGTTCGTGATCGACATGAGCACCGTGGCGTTCATGGACAGCGCGAGCATCGGGTGTCTCATGGACTTCTACAAGAAGACGCGGGCGATCGGCGGGCGCATCCACCTGGCGTGCGTGCAGCCCAGGATCGACAAGATGCTGTCGATCGTGAAAGCCAAGGACCTCTTCGGCATCTACGCAACGGTCGCCGAGGCCGTGGCCGCATTGCGGAGCGCGTGAGGATCAAGCCATGAACAAGATCAAGCTGAGCACGGGGTATGAGGTAAATCTCGACGGCGACCTGCTTGCGCTGATCGAGGCCATCTACGAAGAGATCGCACTCAAGAAGGAGCTGAAGCACACCTACGAGGACGTCATGGGAGAGATCGAGAATATCCTCCGTCAGATCAGCGTCGAGGATCTCCGACTCTATTTCAGAGAAAGCTTGTTCCTGAACACCGTGACATACGAAAACGAGATGCTCAACGCCTACATCAAACGCCTCGCGGGGAAGGCGGACGAGCCGTAGCGCGGCGGCGGTTCCGCCGTCGCGTCAGGTGGCGGGGTCCGGACGTTCGTAGGGGAGACCACAGCCCTGGCAGCGCCGGGGCGTGGGAAGTGTCGTGCCCGTCGATCCTAGCGGGCCGCTGGCGTTGAAAAAGGGCCCATGGCAGCGCGGGCAGCGGCCCAGGTTCGTCTTGCGCCATGCGATGGCGTGGACGATGAGCACCGCTGTTGGCGCTGCGGCCATTGCCAGCCAACCTCGGTCCCGAATCAGCTCGATCGCCAGTCCCACAGCGGGCACCGCTGCGGCGAAGGTCAGCCAATACGCCAACCGCCAGCGGAAGATCCGCCGCAGAGCCTCGTATTCCTCGATCGTGATTCGCACTGCTTCGACCCTACCATCCCCGTGCAATCGGGCCCGGTCACCCTCCAATCTGATCGCCATACTACTCAGCCGCCGCGAGGAATGCGAGGCGCGGTGACGCACGAGTTCCTGAGGCATCTCACGGTCGAGACACGCGCAGCTTTCGTAAGAATTCCAGGGCTACGTCGCGGGGGTCGCGGTGGCGGCCGTCAACCTCGTAGTTCATCGTGCGCATTGCATCGTCCGTGATCGTGCCGTGGAGATCCCCGAGAGCCGCTTCGATCCGTGGATCGGCCTCCGTCACGGTGGGACGATACACAGCTGCGGCTTCGTATGGGGGGAAGAAACGGAGGTCGTCGTGGAGGACGACCAGATCGAGCGCTGCGATGAGACCGTCGGTCGAATTGCCGGCGACGACGTCCACCTTATTCGCCTGGATGGCCTGGTAGAGGAGCCCGAGATCGAGGGAGCGAGCGGGGGTGGCGAAGTTCAGATGGTAGATTTCCTGGAGGCCAGGCCAACCATCGGGCCGGTCGAGGAACTCATAACCGAAGCCGGGGCGAAACCGGTCCTGCACTTTTGACAGGTCCGAGATGTTGTTCAAGCCAAACCCCCGCGCGTCGGCTCCCCGCACCACGATCGCAAAAGTGTCGTCGAACCCGAATGGGTCGGACCATCGCAGGTCGTAACGGCGCACGTACTCGTCCCGCACACTTTGGAGGACCGCGTGTGGGTCCTGCGCCGGCGGTAGTTTGAGGATCGCGGTGAGCGCGGTTCCGGTGTACTCGCAGTAGAGATCGAGCTCGCCGGCGACCAGCGCCTTGTGACAGACGAAAGTTCCACCCAGATTCAACCGGCGGTCGGTCGGGACTCCTCGCTGTTCGAGCGCGCCGGCCACGATCTCGCCAAGGATGATCGATTCGGTGAAGTTCTTGGATCCGATTCGGACAGCCGAGCTCCGCCCGCAGGATAGGGAGCACGCACAGATCGATGCGAGCAGGACAAGTAGTCTCATCACTGTACCTCCTGGCGGTGCCGGCGTTGAGTGAGCGCGGATTCCACACGGTGGAGCGCGGCATCGAGAAGGAGCGCGAGCGCGGCGGCCGGCAGCGCACCCGCGAGAATCAGGCGATTGTCCACCATCGCCAGCCCCCGGAATATGAGCTCGCCCAGTCCGCCCGCGCCGATGGCCGCCGCGATCGTGGCCGTCCCGACGCCGATCACGGTGGCGATGCGGATTCCTGCGAAGATGACAGGCAAGGCGAGGGGGAGCTCCACCGAGCGCAGCCGCTGCAGGTCCGTCATCCCCAGCGCCGTGGCGGTCTCACTGAGCGCGCGATCGATCGAACGGATGCCCGTGTACGTGTTTCGAACGATAGGGAGCAGCGCATAAAGAATGAGTGCGACGATCGCAGTCCGAGTCCCGAGGCCGCCCAGGAAGGGGAGAGGAATGAGGAGACCGAACAACGCAAGGCTCGGGATCGTCTGCAGGATGTTTGCGAAGGCGAGGGCCGGCCGCGCGAAGCGTTCGTTCCTCGTCAGCAGGATCCCGGCGGGGATCCCGACAAGGACCGACGCGGTCGTGGAAAGCGCGACGAGGAGCAGGTGCTGGAGCGTGAGCCGGAGGACGGTGGAGAGAATCACGCGGGCGCCTCGATCGTCATGAGCTCACGGACGAGCTCGCTCGCCGGCTGCCCGCGGATCTGCCGCGGGGTCCCAACCTGACACAACCGGCCCGCATCCATCACGGCAATGCGGTCACCCAGGAGCAAGGCCTCGACCGGGTCATGGGTCACGAAAAGAACGGTCTTCTTGAGCTGCCGGCAGAGGCTCCCGAGCTCAGCTCGAAGGCGACGCCTGGTGATCGGATCCAACGCGCCGAACGGCTCGTCCATGAGAAGAATCGAGGGGTCGGCGGCGAGAGCCCGAGCGAAGCCAACTCGTTGCCGCTGCCCCCCCGACAGCTCGTCAGGGTATTTCGAGGCGTAGGCCGAGGGCTCGAGCCCCACCATTCGGAGGAGGGCGTCCCGCCGCTCCATCCGCCGTCCAGCCTCCCATCCCAGCAGCTTCGGCACGGCTTCGATGTTTGCAGCGACCCTCCAGTGCGGGAACAGGCCGATCTCCTGGATCACATACCCGATGCTCCGCCGCAGGGAGATCGGGTCCATCTCCATCACGCTCTTCCCCTGCACCCGAACTTCACCCCTGTCGGGTTCGACCATCCTGTTCACCATCTTCAGCGTCGTCGTCTTGCCGCAGCCGGAGGTGCCGACGAGCGCCACGATCTCACCCTCACCGATCTCCAGATCCAGATCCTCGACCGCAGGCTGCCCCGCGTTGTAGGTCTTCGTCACACCCCGGAATTCAATCATGTCTGCCCGTGCCCATCCTCACGGACCGCCCGCAGAGAACGGAAGATCCCGATGCACGCGGTGAGGGATCGACTGACGGAATGCTGCCGAGTGAGAGATTGGGAACATTCATGTTCGAAGATAGCAACGCGATGCGCCTGTGGCAAGTGGAACCTCTCGGCCATGAGGGTGGCATCGGATCAGGAGGCGCTTGATCCCGGCCCTCTCGGGAACGGGAGCTGGATCGGGGGCGGTCGTGCCAGTTGACACACGCCAGATCCTTCGGTAGTTTCTGCGACCATATGAGACGAATACTGTTCCTCGGCCTGTGTGTCCTTTCCGGCTCGTTTGTGCATGGTCAGGCGGTCTCGCACTTCGGAGCGCGAGCGATGGGCATGGGCGGCGCCCATGTCGCCGTGGCTGACGACCTGATGGGCGTCTACTGGAACCCGGCGGGGCTTGCGCTCGGCGCTCCGCGCGAATTCGCCATCGTGGTCTCGGGTGAGGGTGCGGACGAGCGCAACTCGATCGAGAAGATCAAGGGGTTGGTGGATCTCAGCGAGGCGGCGGAAGGCACGATCATCACTCCCGAAGATATCAGCAAGGCCATCGAGCTGCTGGAGGGCCTCGCCGAGCCGGGCGCCGGCGCCAGCGGTGAGGCAAACCTGGATTTCATGTTCAGGTATCAAGGCTTCGCCTTCTCGGTTCTGGGTCTCGGCACGGCATCGGCCTCTCCCTTGATCGACCTCGACATTCTGAACTTCGATCCGAATTCCGGCGAGCCCCTGCCGACTGACCTGCCGAAGCTCGAGCTCAACGGTCTGCTCACCAGGCAATTCGTTGCCACCTACTGTCGCATGGTGGTCCCTGATTCCGTCTGGGTTGGCGGAAACGTGAAGTACATCCGGGCCGACTCATACTACGCGATGCGTTTGATTGTGGACACTGAGAACAACCGGCTGAACATCCGCGAGCTTATCGACGAGGCCACTCACGAGAACAAGCGCACCTCCTCGGCATGGGGAGTCGACTTCGGAGTGATGGCGCTTCTGACACAGAATCTGCGGTTCGGCGTCGTCGGGCGAGACATCAATTCGCCCGAGTTCAAGCACACGGGACCCGTCCCCGTGCAGCTCAATCCGCAGTACCGCCTCGGGATGTCCTACCAATTCGCTCCGTCCTTCCTCCTGGCTGCCGACTATGACCTGTCGAAGAACAACGAAGGGATTCTCGGAGTGGCTGAGCGGGAGATCAGCCTTGGCGGAGAAGGCCGTCTGTTCAACCGCGCCCTGGCCCTTCGTGGCGGTGCGAGTCGGAACATCGACATCGAGAAGAGCAAGTGGCAGTTCAGCGCCGGCATCGGGTTGAACCTCACCCGCGTCAGCATCGATGTGGGAGCTTCGGCCGACGCCGGCTTCGACCAGGCCGCGATCGCCATCAGCGGATCAGTGCGCTATTGATGTCCAAGGTCCTCAGGCACGGAGCCGAGCTCGGCAAAACTCCGGACCTCTTCCGGCGTCGCGGTGACATGAACTGAGAGCCGTGGGTACGCGCATCGCCCCTCGAACACTCCATCTGGCGATGCTCCTCCTGGTTCTGGCGTGCGCGCTCCTTCTGTTCCGGCCGTGGGCCGGGGTTTTCTACTACCGCGACACGGCACTCCTCCAGTATCCCCTCTTCTCCACGCTGAAATCGCTCTGGCAGACCGACTGGCTCCCCCTGTGGGATCCCTACCACGCACTCGGCCAGCCGCTGATCTCCAACCCGACTTTCATGTCGCTCTACCCTCCGACCCAACTCCTTCGGTTCGTTTCGCCGGCGACATATATGAACATCTTCGTGCCGCTGCACTGGCTCCTCGCCGTCGTGGGAGTCTTCGCGCTTCTCGGACACTTCGATCTGCGCCCGATCGAGTGCGCGATGGGCGCGCTGCTGTTCGGCCTCTCGGGCCCCGCTATCTCGGCCACTCTGCAATCACTGCTCCTGATGCCGCTGGCCTACCTCCCCTGGATGCTCTTCTTCGGAGTGCGAGCTGTCCGGAGAAGGCGAGCGATCGACGAGGCGGCCGCCGGGCTGTGCCTGGCACTCATTGTGGTGGATGGTGAGCTCGCGACACTGCTTGCTGCGCTCGTGTTCCTGGTCGTCTTCGTCTTCTCGACTGACGCATCCCCGCGCGCCACCGCCAGAGCTGCCACGGCCGCCAGGATCGTCGGCCTCGCCCTCCTGCTCTCCGCCCCTCAATGGATGCCCTCGGCCCGGCTCGCGGTCGAATCCGGGCGCAGCCGCGGGTTGCGCTACGACCGGATCACGAGCCATTCGCTCCCGCCGGCGCGGCTCATCGAGGCCGTCATCCCCGAGTACTTCGGCGATCCCATGTCGTCTTCGCCGCTCGTGTACCGGGGTTATTCTGTCTTCCGCGAAGGTCCCTACCTCCCGAGTATCTTCCTCGGGGGCGCGCCGATCTTTCTGCTCCTCTTCTTCGCCGCCCGGCGCCATTCCCGCCTGCGACTTCCTCTGCTGATTGTGGCAGTCTTCTTCATCCTCATCTCGCTCGGCCGTTTCGGGCCTGTTCACGGGCTTACCGCTTTCGCAGTGGCTCCGTTGCGATCGATCCGCTTTCCGGAAAAATTCTTCCTGTTCGCGACACTCGCGTTGAGCCTGCTCGCAGCCCACGGCCTGAGCGGGATTCGAGACGTCTCCAGATTCTCGCGCCTTACGACGGGAGCAGCGTTTCTCCTCGCCCTCGGCGCATACTTCGCCGGAACCGGCGCTGTCTGGAAGACAGGAACAGCGATTTCGCTGATTCCGCTCGGTTTCTTCGCCTGCGCTCAGGCATCGGGACGACGCTGGATGGTGCACGTGGGCCTGGCGACCTGGTTTGCGGCGATGCTCTGGCTAGGCATCGGGCTCAACCCGAAGACCGTGCAACTTCCCGGCAGGTCGCAGGCTGGCGAGATGGTCGGGGCGGGGTCGGTTGCGCGGCTCGACGACCCGCCTTATCTGCGGCTGATACCGCCCGACGACTCCCCGGTCTGGGGAATCCTCTGGGACCGCGATACGCTGAATTATGCGACCGGCGCCGAGTTCGGGGTGGGGACGCCGTTCGAGCGAGATGTGGTCGCCGTGTACACGGAGAGGCAGAGACAGTTGCACGATCTGATCCAGGGGCTGAGCTTCAAGGACATGAGTCGCCTGGCGCGGTTGTACTCGTGCGGGTGGGCGATCACGAGCCGGGTCGAGACGCTGGAGGTCGAGTCCTCGGTGGTGCTGAGGTCGAACGCGGGAGCTTACGTGCCGCCGCTTTCTTGCTCGAAGCTGCGCGGGCCTGTGCATCCGCCGGTTGCGATCCGGGAAGGCAGCGCGGCTCCTGCGGAGACCAGCGAGATACTCAGGACGGTGCTGTCGCCCGGCTTCGATTGGGAGCGATATGCGCTTGTGGAATGCGATGCAATCCTGGACGTCGGAGACACTTCGAATCCTGTGGGCAGAGTCGAGCGCGAATCCGGGACGGCGGATGCTCGCGAGATCTCAGTCCGAATGAACCGGCGCGGATTCCTGGTCATCAACCAGAGCTTCTACCCTGGCTGGAAGGCATGGGTGGATGGTGAACGGACGGAGGTCATCCGCGCCAACTACGCGGTGATGGCGGTTCGCGTTCCGGCCGGCGATCACCGGGTCAGACTCGTGTTCTGGCCGGATTCGTTCTCCGTAGGCCTGGTGATGTTGATGGTCGGAGTCGCGATCTCCACGTACCGGATCAAACGGGAGTTGGGTGGGTAGCGGAGGGCGTGGAGCGCGAGTATGTTCCTAAGGCGGCGGAGCCGCAACCAAACCGGCAAGACACAGGCACGCTGCAAGACCCTTCCGAGCACATCTCAGGAAAGCAGGAAGTTAGGAAGGCAGGAAGGGGTCTGTTCGATGCCACCCTGAGCTCCGGAGATGACTGCTCCGTTCCTGCATTCCTCCCTTCCTGCTTTCCTGAGAGGGGTTCGGAGGATCTCACCCACTCGAACG
>JACPPM010000209.1 GCA_016191015.1 Acidobacteriota bacterium
GACTGCCTCGGAAGAACGCACTCACCCCTTCGCTTCGCTCAAGGGCTCCGGCTCCACGCTCCAGGCCCGCGAAGCGGGCCGGACGCTCTCACGCGCGGCGGAGACGCAACCAATGCAGGTTGCGGCTCCGCCGCGCGAGGGCTCCATATCTCTCTTACGGGATCCGGGCGCTGATCGTGTTGTTGCCCTCGTTGGACTCGGCGACTGCGTTGTCCCTGTCGACGACCGCCACGAGGAACCTGTGTTTCCGGCCGGCGTTCCCGGAGACCGGGATTTCCACGGTGGCGTTTCCGCCGAGGGCGCCGATGGCCTCGGTTGTCAGGAGCGTGGCTCTTCGACCCGCGGATGATTTCTTCGACAGATAGAGTCGGACTGAAAACCCGCCCGCTCCCTCGGCTCCTGCGTTGCTGCACACAAACGTGCCGCTGACACGACGGCCGTTCTTGCGGACGGAGCTCCAGGAGCCTGTGAGGTCCACCGAGGCGGCCGAAGATTGGCAGAGGGTCGATTGAGCCGAGGCCGTATTCGAGGTGACGTAGGCTGGGATTTCGGCAACGGCAGTGGTGTCCTCGCGGGTGTTGTCGAATTGCGAGTCGTCCTGGACGGCCCAGTCCGAAGCCTGTGCGAGCGAGCTCATCGCCAGTGTTCCACACGATGGATCGATGTCGCCGGAGGCCGCGAGTCTGAGAACAATCGCGTCATAACCGTCCGACCCGAACGATTTCGTCCCGGCAAGGGCAATGAAGCTGCCATCGGCGAGCTCGCGGATCGAGTACCCTTGATCATCCGCCGCTCCGCCGTACGTCTTCTGCCAGCTTACCGAGCCGTTCGCTGCGAACCGGACGATCCAGATATCACGCGCGCCGGCGCCGTAGCTGGCGGTCATGCCGATGGCGGCGTACCCACCGTCGGCGGTGGCGGTACCTCCGCTGAACCACTCCCAGCTCGGGCCGCCGATGCTCTTCTGCCAGGACGGGCTGCCCGCGCCGCTGAGCTTCATCAGGAGTGCGTCGATGTCGAACCCGGCGCGGATGCAATTACCCGCCGCAAACCAGCCACCGCCACCCGCGCCGCTCAGGACCGTCGGTGTCTCACTCGACGCGGATCCGATCCGGTGATTGGTATCCACGAATAGTTGGGGGGCGGAGTAGGAGAACCAGAAGTCGCGGCTTCCGTTGTTGCCGGGGCCGTAGCCGAGCATGTAGTAGCCGAAGGGACTCGTGGAGATCGCCACGGCTCCTTCGCTCGCGCTGATGTGCCGGCGCTTCTCCGAGGTGATGGCGCCGGCCGAGCTGAGCCTGACGATCCAGGCGTCCCCGGCCACGGCGCCAAAGCTGCTGGTCAGACCTGCGACATAGCAGCCGCCGTCGTTCAGGGGTGTGATCGATCTCACTTCCTCGGCGCCCGCACCGCCGTAGGTCCGCTGCCACGACACAGCGCCGTTGGCATCGAGCTTGAGTATCCAGACATCGGAGCTCCCCTGGCCATACGAGAATGTGTTGGCAGCAACGAGGTAGCCCCCGCTTGTCTCGAGGACGTCGATGCCGCGATCCTGCCCGTCGCCGCCGAAGATCTTCTGCCAGAGAACGCCGCCAGACGCGTCAAGCTTCACCACCCAAACATCTTCGTCGTTGCCGCCGCCGAACGAGCTGGCGGAGGTGACGAAGATGTATCCGCCATCCTGTGTCGCGCGGATCGACCCTCCGTGCTCGGCCTCGTCGTCCACGCCGCCGTAGGTGGTGGCCCAGTACTGCGCCCATGCTGGATCCCCCACAAACAAACATGCCCAGGCGATCCCGCCCAGAATCAGTTTCTCGAGTTTCATGGTCCTTCATCCTCCCGTGTATTTTTGTCGTTTCACATCGAGAAGACCTGCGTCATCATCCGGTCTACCAGCCTCGATCCCATGACTGTGACGCGCGTCACGGCCGGAGACGGAGCGATGCGATCACAGGGTGATGGGCCTCACGCGCGCGTCAGGCCGTGGCGCGGATTCGATGCGGGCGCACGCCCACCTACGCCTCCTCCACCTCAGCCGTTTCCTCGCCGTTGTCGATGACCACACGCTCGATGCCCTCCAACCCGGCCAGCTCACGGAGCAGGGTGCCGTGCTGTTCCGGGCCACGTAGGACGATTCGATAGCGCAGAGAAAGACTCTCGCCGAAGCGCAGGGAGCGCGCTTCGACCAGCCACCGGTGACGGACGAAGCGTTCGAGCACAGCGTTCATCTTTGTCTCGATCCCCTCGTACGGAGCCACGTCGCAGCGCAGCGTGTGAACGCAGTCCGCCCGCATCCCGGTCAGGCGCAGGACATTGAGGGCCAGGATGGCGAGGCTGATGATGACGGTGCCGAGCAGTGTGATCTGGTAGGCGAGAACGCCGCAGCCGATCCCGACTGCCAGGCTCAGGAAGACGAAGCTGATGTCCCATGCGGTGCGGAGCCGAGTTCGGAAGCGCACAATCGAGAGCGCGCCGACGAGAGCGAAGGCGCGGGCGACGCTGTTG
The DNA here is from genome assembly GCA_016191015.1 of Acidobacteriota bacterium. Lineage (GTDB taxonomy): Bacteria > Acidobacteriota > CAIWXX01 > CAIWXX01 > CAIWXX01 > JACPPM01. The sequence continues at coordinate 2,506 of JACPPM010000209.1, forward strand.
CCGATCGTCATCATCACCATCGCCGAGACCATTGCCAGCAGAACCAACGAGTTCGGAATGGCCGGCGACAGCACGCGTCCCGGCACGGAAGCACGGTAGACCAATGCGACGGCGACGCCGAGAACGAGGGCCAGAAGCATCGTCGTCAGGATCTGTCCGCCATCTACGAGCATCATCGGCTCGATCAGCCGCCCGAGATCTGATTCGTTCACGCGGCCCTCTCGGTATGCACGATCGGGGGAGGGAGCAGTGAGCGCAGCTCCTCGGGGTAGGCTGCGCGTTGCATTCGGGCGACCGAAAGCCCGAATTTGGACACCGGGACCGATCTCACCCCCAGCTCATGTCGCAGTCGCACCATCCAGCCCGGCGCGAAGTCCTCGAACTTCAGCTCCATCACCATCCACTCGGGAGGGACCAGGCAAGCCTCCGCGGGACCGAAAGGGTCCTGGGCGCAGGATGGCCGGCGCGCTCCGATGTTGTAATCGAGAGTGAGCCTTACCCGGCGTGTGCACTTCTCCCGCGGGACGAACACCTCGCGTTCGTAGTGGACGACCGAAACGGGAACGCGCCCGGCTCCCTCCACCAGCTGCAGAAAGGCCTCGGCTGCGTAGCGGTTCCGCCCTCCGATGCGCGCGGCGAACGCCACCCATGGCCGGGCGTTGGCGGATTGACACCATTCGTCGGCGTCACCCACGGCCACGCGATGCTTGACCACCCACGGCCCCGACTTTCGTTTCACCTCCAGGAAGACGGGCTGACGCTGTTGGGGCAGACCATAGGTCCGTATCCGAAGTCGGTTGCGCACCTTTCTTTCTTCGAGCCGCGCGAAGTAGTCCCCGAGGCCGGGAGTGTCGAGGTACAGACTGTGCACCAGGTACCCGCGGCGGTTGCCAGGTAGCTCAACTGCATGGGGATCGCTTTGAACGTGCGGAAGAGCCAATCGCAGCACCTCGGTCCGCTGCGCCGCCGGAAGCACGTACTTGAGCTCGAAGCGGCCGCGTTCATACTGAGCGCTCATGAGAGGGACCCGAAAAGCGATTGCCCCAGGGGCGCCATGGACAGCCAGGGCGACCGGCTCGCCTGAATCTCCACGGTGCCGGTCATGCCTGCAACCAGGGACCCGTTGGTGTTCTCCATGATGACGCTTGCCCATATCGACGGCGTGCCGAGCACCAGAACTGTCTCCTCGGCTATCTCGACCAGCGTTCCCGTCCGGACCGCCTGCGGGGCGGTTGCTGCGGCGAACCTGACGGTTGTGCCGGCTCGGATGCGAGGGCGTTGACTCGCGGGCACCGCCACTGCGAGGTACACGCTGCTGAGGTCGAGGATGTCGAGGGCGGCCGTGTCCTGGCCGATGCGGATGACGCCATCGATCGGAGCGATCACACTGGTGCTCTCGACGAGCGTCTCGGCTCCCCGAATCGCGGCGTTGAGCGTATCGATGTTTGCGTCGATCACGGCGATCTCCTCGACCCTGGGCGTGGCTCGCGCGACCTGCACAGCCGCGACCGCCTGCTCGATCTGGAGACGATTCACGTCGTCAGCGATGCTCAGCTTCTCCAGCTCCACGGCACTGATCAACCCTTGCTCCGCCAGAACACGCGCGCGAGTCAGGTCTGCGAGGGACGCATCTCGCCTGGCACGAACGACGTCAAGGTTGCGTTCGGCTTCAGCGATCAGGTCGGAGCGTCCGCCGGCAAGAAGCAGGCGCCGCTGGGCCAGCAGCAGTGCGCGTTCGGCGCGCTGCTCGACGAGCTGGCTCTCCTGGCGGACCGACCTCAACGACGCAACCTGCTGGCCGGCGCTGACGCTCTTTCCGGAGACGACGCCATCCGCCAGCGAGAGCTCGACCCGGTCTGCTCCATCGTATGCCTGCACGAGCTGGGTGACGAGACTGGAGCCCCCGGGCCGCCTTCCATCTCGTATGTTCCACTCGACGCGGCCTCCATCCAGAACGCTCAGGGTGAACACGCGCCCTGCTTCCACAACGGCGGGGGCACGCATGGTGCCCCACGAAACGCCCTTGAAGCCGAACCATACGAGGCAGGCCAGCGCAATCGTCCCGAGAATGTGATGCATCCGCGGTCTGCGAGCTTTTGTGGTCACGGGTGCCCCTCCACCGGGGCCGCGACGTTCACCTGTCTCCCCCGCCCGACGAGCCGCTGTTGCTTGTTCCGGGTGTGGCCCTCGTCAGGATCGTCCACGTCCCGCCGCCGTCCGTGGTGCGGCCGTATGAGGTATCCGCATTCAGTGGCGGGTAGGACACGGAGCTCAGCACGGTTGTGCCGTCGGTATCGACGAGGAGGACGCTCTCGCCGCTCGCGCTGAGCTTGAAGTTAGTGTGTGTGCTCCCCTGGTCCGGGTCGTTGTCGGCCCAGAAGAGGACGAATCCACGGCCCGGCACGACAACATCGGCGGGTATGCGGTATCGCGCGGGATCGGTCGCGTCGTCGCTGAGAAACATACCACCGATCGCGAGGACATCCGTGCCCGGGTTGTAGATCTCGATCCAGTCCGGAAACCCGGTACCGTCCGGATCCTGTATCGTTGAGTCGTTTTCGGCCATGACCTCGTTGATCCATATCTCCGGGGAAGGGCTACCCGCCGTGTAGGAGTAAAGCATGCTGGGGGCGTCCGCAGGGCTCGTCGCCGAGCGTCCCGCAGAGTCAGTGACGGTGAGATAGTATTCAACCTTGGTGCCGATCTTCACTGCCGGCATGCTCGCCGTCCATTCCCCGTCGCCGCGCGCGCTGAGGGAGACCGTCGTGAAACTCCCTCCCTTGGTGCGGCGGTACAGGAGGGACGCTTTCTTCACGACACGCTCGGTGGCGATGGTCGCGGTGACCGTCGGCTTCTGTCCCGCCGCGGGGTGCGCGGGCGAGTGATTGACCGCGACGAAAACGGGCGGCGATTTCGGGGAGGGGGTGTTGCTGGCATTCGGAGTGGATGGGTTCAGCAGGTACCACGGCCCGGCGCCATCGGGCGAACGGCCTCGTGCGACGTCTGGCGCCTGTTGGCCAAAACCAGTGCTGTCGAGAAACGTGTGGCCGTCAGCCGCGACGATCGAGACGGTGTCGCCGTCACCGGCGAGCCGGAAGCCGAGATGTCGTCGTCCCTCGTCGGCATCGTTGTCCGCCAAGAGGACGATGAAACCTTTCGGCGGCACCACGACCGAGGCACCGATCCGGTGTTTGGTCGGCGCGATGAGGTCATCGCTGAGATACAGTCCCTTGAGATCCACGGCCTTCGATCCGGAATTGTAGAGCTCGACCCAGTCCGGGTAGTCGCTTGGATCGTCCGGGTCCTCCATGGCCTTCACGTTGTCGGCCATGACCTCATTGATGTGCAGCACGCCGAGAAGATCCGAGGCCCGATTCGAGCAGCTTGGGGCCAGGGTCTCGAGACGGGCCCTGAGGGCGGCCGCGCGGCGTTCGACGAACGAAACCAGACCGTAGATCGGCTCGCGCTCATCGGGGATGTCTGTGGTCAGGGACTGCTCGAATTGATCGTCGCTGTACATCTTGTTGGGATCGGCCTTGAGATCGGCGCGAATGACCTTGGCGAGCCGGGCGATCCGCCGGGACATGGTGACTTTGTCAAAGCCGCTTTCAAGCAGGTCCCTGATGGCACAGAGGTATTCGTTCCGATATGTCGAGTTGGCCCAGAGGCGCTCCATCAGCGGCCGGCTCACGGCGACGGGCTGACCTCCGGGATCTGACAAGGACGGAAGCCAGAAGGGGTCGATCTGGAGGGGATCCTCGTCGCGGGCGATCGTCATCAGGAAACGGCCGAAGGACAGTCCTGTGTCCCATGGGATGTAGACGAACGTGCCGGTGTCATCGCGATCGTAGATGTAGTAGTTGTGAGCGGAGCCGTTGTAGGAATCGAGGTTGACGAAGACGTTGTTGAGGGCAAGTGCATAGAGAGCTTCTCGAACATCCAGAACGGGTTCGAGTTTCTTTGGAAATGAGGCTGGTGAGGAGTTGTTGAGAACGTTGGTGAGGCCGATAAGCTGCGTGTAATCGTCGGCCGCTTCGTTGGTTTTGAGCTGGTAGTATTTCTTGTAGGCAGCAGGATCGCCGCCCAGGTAGGTGAGGTCGGACCAGCCTTCCCGCTGCGGCTCCCCACCCTCGTCGCTCGCCTGGGCCTTGAACAGGTTTCCGTCTTCGTCGTCGCCGAATCGTCCATCGACGAACCGTCCGTCAACCTGCTCGACTGCTGAATACAGACCCCAGTACTTGCCATTGACCAACAATCGGACGAACGTGACGCGAGGAGCCGGAATGAAGCGAGCCGCAAAATCGAGAAAGAGCTTCTCCCGGAGCATGGTCGGATCTCGGAATCCGTTGTTGAGGTTGAGCTTGATCATGCCGAAGAAATTCGCATCACCGTCATAGACGTCGAAGTCGAGCTTGAAGCTCTTCTTGACGTTCGAGCCCCCGAAGGAGGAGTTCCCTTTGAAACGGACGCCGATCAGAGGAATAACGGCGCCGTCGGCTTCGAAGGAGGCGGGAAAGTAGGGGTCCTGGGGATCGTTCGCGTGGCTGTTGTAGAGAGTGTCGTACCATCCCTCGTTCGCGAAGGTGATGCGCATTTCGTGCACTGCCCCGTCTGCGAAGAAGGCGGCCGCCTCGTCTGCCGACGCCGTTGACGGGACGATGGAGAGGATGAAAAAAGCTGTCGCCAGGACAAGAGCCGGAACCACCAAGTTCCACTCGGACCTGACCTCTGCCCTCAGACACTGTGGATTCAGGATCATGACGAATCTCCTTTTACAATTTGCGTTCGATACGTCTCCTTGTCTCGCTCGGTGTCTTAGACGCCGGCATCTGACAAAACTTGCGGGCCGCTGAATGGCCGCGGTTGCAGCGCAGAACGGCGCCTATCGAGTGAGTCTCCCGCCAGGGATGTTTGATGTGCACGCCTGGCGCATCGTGAGGTATACAATGAATGTGATGACGCTAGACGAGCTGCCTGGAGGAGATCTGGTTGCGAAGGGCATGGCGGATCTTGAGGGGGGCCGCGAGACGGTGGAGTCGCTCCTGGTGGCCGTGGGCGCCCCACGTTTGAGGCGCCTCGGATTCTCCACTCATGCGCCGTTGCCAACCAATCCCGAGCATCGGCTCTACGAGCTTCTCGCGGCCACCGATCCAGACTCCGCGCACACCCGATACAATGCGCTGATCAGGCGCCTGGTGAGCTTCGAGCGAGCTGCAGCATGCGCCGGTTAGCGGATGCACAGCGGATACACGAGCTCCTCGAGAGGCTCGGGCAAGAAGCGAGATCACCGCTCCGGCTGTTTCTGACCGGCGGCGCGACGGCAGTCCTCCTTGGCTGGCGGCAGACCACGATCGATGTCGACATCAAGCTGGTGCCCGAGGACGATCGGTTGCTCCGGGCGATTTCGGCATTGAAAGATACGCTCGAGATCAATATCGAGCTGGCGTGTCCAGCCGACTTCGTCCCAGTACCGGCGGGATGGGAAGATCGGGGCCGGTTTATCGCGCAGTTGGGCAACCTGGGCATCTATCATTTCGAATTCGAAGCTCAGGCCCTGGCGAAAATTGAGCGTGGCCATCGGCAGGACAGAGACGATGTGAAGGAGATGTTGCAGCGAGGGCTGGTCAAGGCGGATGGACTGCGTGCGCTCTTTGTGGCCATCGAGCCTGACCTCTACCGCTTCCCGGCATTGGATCCCCGATCCTACCGCCGCGCCCTCGAAGAGGCGTTGGCCGGCGAGCGCTGAGCACCTCCTCTGCCATCTGCGGTTCAGGCGCGCTCAGTGGGAGCTCGCGGACAGTCATGCGGGCGTGGACAGCACCCGATTCGCCCTCGGGTAGGTGACCAACCGGATAGGCCGACTCTCCGATAGGATAGCCCTCGTCTCCCTCCCTCTCTCGACGACCGTCGCAGACCGCCGGTCCGGTCTGAGGCGGCACGAGCAGAATCAACCGGCTGATCGAACTGTTTCTTCTGTCCGGCGTCTGCGGCGGGCCTGGCATGAGCTTTGCTCTGTGAGGAGAGTGAAGAATGAAACAGCGAGCGGGGAACGGCATCACGGCGATGGCGGGCCTGAGACCGCCCCGCCCAATTACACAAACTCAGATTGACACGTCCGAAGGACGTGGAGGGGGGAAATGATTATGAGCGTGGAACCGCGGGCGAGAAACTGGTTCAGGTTGGCCTCACTGCTGCTCGGTGTGCTGGCGCTTCCGGCGTGGGCTGCGGCGGATGATCGCCATTCCGTGCAAGGGTTGGCTTTTGGGAGCATAGGCGCTGTGGCTCCTGATGGCAACGCAACTACCCTGCATATGGGCGGCGGCTTCGAAGTCCACGCCTACAAGGGGCTCGGCATCGGCGCCGAGATTGGATATCTGGGGCCGATCGAGGGGATGGGCGATGGGTTCGGAGTGATGGATATCAACGGCTACTATCATTTCTCGACCGGGTCTTCCGGCAGAATCGTCCCCTTCGCAACGGGTGGATACACGATGTTTTTCCGTGATGGGAGCGTCAACCTCTTCAACGTTGGCGGGGGAGTCGACTACAGAGGTGGAGGCAGGTACGGCTTCCGTGCCGAGTTCAGGGACCACATCTGGTCGGAGTATGGCGAATCGAACCACTTCTACGGAATCCGTGTTGGCGTCACGTTCCGGTAAGGACATGAGAAGCGCCGTGGATAGGGCAACATTCTTGGAATCCAAAGGAGGAATCATGATCGCTGCCCGCTCGCGTCTGTCCCAGTGGAAATCCGGGCTCATTCTGGTCCTGCTCTCGATCGGCCCGCATCATCTGGGTGCTCTGGAGAAACCTCCGTCAGGATCGATCGAACAGGTGCTCGCGCAACTCGAGAGGAAAGATCGCCTGCGTGTGACGGACTCGGAAGGGCACACTCTGTCCGGAAGGCTGGCCGAGACCACCATGACGGCTATCACTCTTCAGCCGGAGAAGGGGGCTCAGTACTCTGTCGCGATACCCACGGACCGGATCCGTTCACTCGAGCGCCGCCGCGATTCACTACTCAACGGTGCTCTGATCGGGATGGCCGTCGGAGGTGGGGCGGTGGTCGCGATGGAGGTGGGCTATAACGACTGGAGCGAGCCTGGAATAGCTCCGGCTATCGCCGCGGCTACGGCCGTTGGTGGATGCGTTGGCGCTATCGTCGATGCCCTGATCTGCAAACCGAGGCTCTGTTTTGAGGCGGCCGCGGACAGACGCCCGGTTTCGCTGAATGTGTCGCCGCACGGCGCCGGCTTCGGGAAAGGGGTGCTTGTCACTCTGGGGTTCTGAGCACGGTCCGCCGACCTGCGCGATTCCCGTCGTACATCCGGATGCACTGGTTGCGCGCCCTGACCAAACGCGCTCAAGGCTACGGCAAAGTCCCGGAAACCGCAGAGTTCACAGATTGACTCGCAGATCTCGCCGATTGCTTCGCGCCGACCCGAGAGTGAGGAGCAAGTTGCTCGTCGGTTGAATGCTGGAAGAATCTGCGCAATCTGCGCGGAAATCTGCGCCATCTGCGGTTTCGCACGGAACGGCCTCGCCCGAGTCGGCGCCTCGACTTTGCCGCAGCCCTGAACGCGCTCGCACCATGGTGCACTGAGCCCGAGCCCGATGTACGATAGCAGCGAGCAGAATCGACCGGGAGCTTGAAGAAAGATGAAGAGCCATCGGAAAGAGCTGTGGTTCAATGTTCCGCATCGCCGCGGCTTCTTGAATATCACCGGCCAGGTGGAGACCGCGGTGCGCGAAAGCGCAGTTACGGAGGGCTTGTGCCTCGTCAACGCCATGCACATCACGGCCAGCGTCTACATCAACGATGACGAGAGTGGGCTATTGGAGGACTATGAGGAATGGCTCGAGGGGCTTGCCCCGCACGAGCCGGTTTCCCGTTACCAACACAATCTCACCGGGGAGGACAACGGTGACGCTCACCTCAAGCGCCAGATAATGGGACGTGAGGTCGTCGTGGCGATCACCAGCGGGAAGCTCGATCTCGGACCATGGGAGCAGATCTTCTACGGAGAATTCGACGGACGTAGAAGAAAGCGGGTGTTGGTGAAGATCATCGGGGAATAGTATCTTGAGAGCGCAATCGCAGTGCCGAGGCGAAGGGTAGGGCGGAATCGAGACAGGCGACGAACGGCATGAGTCCCCTTCCGCGCGATCCGGTCACCCAGGCGGTGACTCACCCGAGCCTCACCCCCCGTTTACATGTCCCGGCTCATCCGGTACGATTCCAGGCAGGGGCATGACCGTTGGAGATTCCGGGAGGTCACGATGCCAATCCTCTTGTCGATTCTTATGCTGCTCGGAGGAGCATTGACCGGGCAGGCAGCGATTCAATCCAGACCGGTGGAGTACAAGCACGGCGACACCGTGCTCGAAGGCCATCTGGCCTATGACGACGCGATCGCAGGCAAGCGGCCGGGGATCTTGATCGTTCATCAGTGGATGGGGCTGGGAGATTATGAGAAGTCGCGCGCGAGACAGCTCGCCGAGATGGGCTACGTTGCGTTCGCGCTTGACATGTACGGCAAGAGGGTCCGGCCCACGGACGCACGCGAAGCATCGAAGCCCGTGACGGCCTTGAAGAGCGATCGGCCGTTGATGCGAGCACTTGCAAGCGCGGGCCTCGCATTTCTGAAGATGCAACCGCACGTCGACACAACGAAGATAGCGGCCGTCGGGTACGGCTTTGGAGGAACCGGGGTGCTGGAGCTGGCGCGAGGCAGTGCAGAGATATCCGGCGTCGTGTGCTTCCACGGCGGGTTGGATACTCCCATCCCCGCAGTGCCGGGCGACATCCTTTGCAGGGTCCTGGTGCTGCACGGAGCCGATGACCCGTTCGTACCACCGGCAGAGGTCTTGGCCTTTGAAGACGAGATGCGGAGGTGCGGCGCGGACTGGCAGTTGGTCGCGTATGGCCGTGCCGTCCACTCCTTCTCGATGCCCGGCGCAGGGAACGATAACTCGACAGGCGCCGCCTACAACGAGAAGGCCGACCGGCGATCGTGGGAGATGATGAAACAGTTCTTCGCCGAGGTCCTCGAATAGGAAGAAACTGACAGGTCGCCCACCTCACCAGGCGCGGCGGGATTCGACCAGAGATCCTGAATCCTAGCCCGGCGAAGCCGGAACCATGCCGCTTCGATGGGCCTGATGATTTCCGCGCCGTCGGGGGCTTCAGCTACGTCCCGTGGGATCGCCCGTCGACTCGGTGCGCCCGCGCTATCCTTCCCTGTACACGAGAGGATCTCCACCATGCCACCGTCGCCGGTGCCCTCAGACTTTCCTCGCCCGAGGGTCTGGACACGAATATCGTCCAATCTGAAGTTGCTGACGACATGGTCATCTCCTATATGCAGCCTCGCCCAAAAAGCGCACGACAAATTCGTCGCGGCTGTTTTGGAGGCTCTCGATCGTTCCCTCGATGACGATGGTATGTACACAGTCCGAGCGCCGGCCGCCTCCGGCCGTCTCGTCCTCGATGATGAGCCGCACCTGAGGTATTACGCGAAGGGCACGCAGCCTGAGCGGGATATCGGAGCACTGTTCGAACCCGAGTCCAGGACGTTTGACTACCTGGACTGGATCGCCCGTCTCGCCTCGCACATCCCCGACCGGGGCTGCCAGATGACTCATTACTTCGGGGCCTATTCGAATGCGCGCGGGGGCAAGAACGCCAAGGAGAAATCGACGCCGCAACCCGGTGACTCGCCAGCACCGGCCACAATCGAACCGGAGGAGGATTGGGCCGAGGCGCGCCGGAAGTCGTGGACGAAGTCGACCCTCCTCTCTGCGAATGTGGAGGCACCCTCAAATTAATCGACGTCATCCAAGCGCGCACACAATCTGACGTCGTCGGCAAGATCCTGAAACGCATCAAATGCGCCTTCGAAGCACTCCCGCTCCCGGCGCGTCCCCCGCCGCCATCCCATCCCGAGCCGAGCGGAGCGCAGGACGACGGCTCCCTACCCGACGCCTACTGCTTCTGATCCGCCTCCGCCGTCCGTCAGCGCAGGACCTCTCTTTTCACGCGGCCAGCCTTGACAACTCCGACCAGGAATCCTTTCTTCAACACGTGTCCCAGGCTCAGGTCCCCGAGAATCTCGCCTCCGGACTCCGCGTCCAGGTCTCGCAACGAAGGGTGGTGTTTTCGTATCCCTTTCTACCGCCATCCTTGCAGCGGGGTTCGATCATGAGCTTGCGGATCGGGAATGCCTCCGTTGACCTATTGGCCACTCGCCATCACGAAGGCGATGTCGGGATCGATGTGGTGAGGCGGGAAGGCACGCTTGACGTCGTCGTGCTGAAATAGTCCAACTACCGTTTCAGCATCAGTCGCCAAGACAATTTTCCTATGGCGCAAATTCCTGTGGCGTCTCCCCCTTTCGGGGGATGGCAGACGGCGCCTGGGTACTATCTTAAATTGGTCAGGCAATTCAGCCCTTCCTTGAAGGAGGTCATCTCGGTGAAACGACCTAATCTGTGCTACTCAGTCCCATCCGCGCGTCCGCGCTGGTTGCCGACGCTCAGCGCCAATGTCATCGGGCCGCAGCTCGACGTTCCGCACGGCACGCCGGGCGAGCTGCGGACGGACATCGGGCCGCGCGAATCGAGCCGGGCGGTGATGCGATGAGAGTCCGCCTCTGTCTCGGCTTTCTCTTCCTTTCCATCGCCGCGCTGCCGCTCGCCGCGCAGCAGACGAAGACATTCACTCTCGACTGCTGGGGGGCGGTCGAGGGACCAGATTCCACGCCCTGCTCGGTGGAGGACTCATGGGCCTGCGGGGATACGTTGGGTAATCCTCTGCAGAGCTGTGAATTCGACGATCCGCTTCCCAAGGGATCCAGGATTACGAACATCGTGGCCAAGCTGTGGGTGCATCAGTGCGTCCAGGAGGGCTCGACTTGGTCGGCGAGCTTCAACGGGCAGGTCATCAGCACGATTACCGAGAGCCGGTATACATGCACTTGCCCGCACGAACCCTGCCTCGAAGAGACGCACACCAGCATTGACTACCCGAATGGTTTCCCCGGCTATAACTACGGTGGCAAGAACAAATTCGATGTCGGGCTGGAAAGGAATGGAAAAATCTGCATCCCCCGCGTCGACATCACCGTGACCTACCTGGACTCCATGAACCAGGCCACCATCACCCACACCGAGCCGGTCGTTCCGCGCAACAGTGGTCTGGTCAACAACTGCGTTCAGTACCGCTCGAACCTGACGGGAGTCGTGACCAACAACGGCCAGCCGGTCGCGGGGGTGAATCTGCGCTTCCAATCCGATCGGGGAACGCCTCCCGATTCCTTCACGCAGCCTTCTCGGCCAACCGATGCGACTGGGACAGCCACGGGCCGAGTCGCGACGCGACGTCAAGGGGCCGCGCACATCAGCGCAGCCAATGCGGAGATCAGCACCCCGAATCCGGCCGAGATCGCTTTCCAGGAGGCCAACTGGGAACCGCGATTCTTGATGACCGCATATGTCCTGGCGAATGAAGCGGACTACCATGGCCCAACGGTCACCAATCCGTGCGGCCTACAAGGGACGTGGCATCGCAGTTTCCTGTACGGATCCGGCGTCCTGATGCAAGGTTCGGGACGGGACTTGAACGGAAACATCATCACGATCGACTGGGCACACAGCGGGAGTCCCCTCAATGCAAGCAACGTCTGTTTCATGATCACCGATTGTCCACACACCGCATCGGGTGCGTGCGCTCAGGCCGGCACCACGATCGCCGTGGATCGCACGGTGGTGCCGATGGGCGCCTCGGTGAACATTCAGAATATCGGCGGCCGCGTCGCCCAAGACACGGGCAATCGCATCCGCGGCTATCACATCGACGTTTTTCGCGGGTTCGGTCGCGCCGCGATGCAAGGGTGGGGGAATTTCCGCGGAACGGTGCGATATCTCAGTGGAGGTGGACAATGCGGAAACTGACGATCCTTATCGCCGCCTGGGTAGTCGCGGGACTCGCTCGCGGGGCCGCAGGAAGCTGCGACCGTCTCTGGGTTGGCGGCCACGAGCTCTGGATGACGCGGGGTGAGGAAGCCAGCCTGGTGGCCAGTGATCCACGCGGCATTCTCTTACCACGCTGGTCGCCCGATGGCGATCGCATCGCCTACGCGCACGATTTCCAATTCGATGGCGGCGTTCCATCGGAGATGGTCATCATCAACGAGCGTGGAGTGGTCGTGCACACGCTGCCAATCCCGCTCGACAGCGAGGTGAATGCGATCTTTGAGCTCGGCTGGCGGGACGACCAGCATCCATTTGTCGAAGGGCACGTAAATCCGTCGACCGCGGTATTTCTGGAGTGGGATCTCGATTCCAGGCGTTTGGTGGACGAGAGAGTCGGCTCGTGCTTTGCGGTGTCGCCCAATGGGCGCTACATCGCGCAGCGAGCCCATGTTCCCCATGGTACTCCTCCGCCGTACGACAGTTCCTGGCTAGTGATCGACGGCAAGATCGTCTTTCCAGAGGCTGGGGCGAGCGACTACCACGACTTCGCCGCCAACTTGGCCTGGTCCAGCGACAGCAGCAGGCTCGCTCTCATCGACCAATCTGGTGGAAGGACCGAGGTGGTCATCGTCGATCCCGTCGACGGCGCGGCAACCCACGTCCCGATCGCGGGTGCGTTCACGCGAAGCGAGTTGTCATGGTCGGGTCAGAACACGATCGTCATCCGCGACGGCGAGCACGAATGGCGCGTCGAGGTCACCAGCGGCAAAGTGGAGAAAGCGGCCGCTCCTCCTGATGCCGCGCAGGACGAGAAACCGCCGGCCGCGCTGCGCGATCTGGTGCCCGAGGTCGCCCCGAGCGCCGAAGACACCCGCTGCAGGGATTGATGCTGAAACCCGGGGCCCCGGCGCCGGCCAGTCGGAGCCATCTCTTGCACGAGGAGGTACCCGTGTCAAGCAAAGTACCAGGGGATCAAGAATGTATGTCGCCGCGCCGGGCTCGGGCGGGGATGGGCCATACCTTCACATGGAGGAGGAAACGATGATGCGTTGTCTGTCGTTTGTCGTGCTATTGGCGCTGGTTCAGTGGGAAGACGCGGCTGGAGAGACGAAGAGGCGTCCACCGGAGGTTTCCGTCAGCTCGGCGTACGTGTCGGGGCCCTTGGACGAATTCTGCACGGTATACATCGACCCAACAAGTCCGACCATTCAATGTCCTAGAGGAAGCGTGACGTTCACGGCAACGGGCGGAATCGGGCCCTACGTGTGGAGCACAACCGCCGGCACGCTCACGACGAGCGGACCGAACAACGAAGTGGCAACGCTCGCGCCCCCGGATCCGGGGGGGACGGGAGGCGAAATCGCGTTTTCCCGGTCGGCCTCTACTCTGTACATGCATGTGGAAAGTTGGCCAGATTGCAGCCTTCAGACCCGTATGCACGCCCTTTACAATTGCGCGGGAGAATTCGTGATGTGCTATCAGACCGGCGGCGGCGGCTCCTGCGGGATTTGTGCGTATTTGACCTATCCCACCACCCAACCGCTATGTCAAATTGGGACGATCTCGTACGTTGATTGCGGAGTTGGGGGTGAGTGTCCTCCGACCCTGGACCTTTGTGAGGAAGCGAAACACGGAGTGCTGGCCGATCATCGGCATGATGGGCCGAACAACCTGATCGATTGCCATCCTTGCGTGCTGGAAATGGCAGGCGCCATCGTCACGGTGACGGACCAGAATGGACATCAGGCCCAGGCGACCGTTGCGGTCCAGTGAGAAGCAGGCGCGGTTCCAGGCGTTGCTCTTGGATATCGGCCGAGATAAACCGTCCTCAGCCGCTTACGTCATCCTTGGGCCTGGACAGTTGGGCTGGATGGAAATGCCAATAGTCTCGATGAAGACACACGGGGAGAGAGACACAAAGAGGATCCGTTAGAGGGTGAACCCAGCAGCGTGGATTACGGCCGGTGGAGTGTACGCGCAAACGAACCCGGCCCGAGTCGGCTCCTCAGCTTCCACACTTGCGTTCCGTCTCCCGCAAGCCCCCCTCTTGTCTCAGCACCCACACGGCTCCGTGGATCTTGTGTCGGTGCCGAGCCGCTCGTGAACGAGTGGCGGGCACTGCAGGCCGGTGCGGCAGGCCGTCACGAAGCATCGCCGTCATCCGCATGAGTGCTCGCGCGGCGGCAGCGGTGAGGAATCCGGGGCGGAGGACTCCGCCCTGGTCCAAGCGCGTCCGATCCGAGTGGCTACTGCACGGCAGGCAGTGCGTTGATCCGTCCGTGTCCGCTGCCTGGGTCGGCGCCCGGCTTGAAAATGTCATCGGCCGTCTGCTGGATGCGGGCTTTGAGTTGCGCCGGAGACATATGCCGTACGTCCCGTGGGATCGCCCGTCGACTGGGCGCGCCCGCGCTATCCTTCCTTGTACACGAGGATCTCCACCATGCCACCGTCGCCGGTGCCCTCAGACTTTCCTCGCCCGAGGGTCTTGACACGAATATCGTCCAATCTGAAGTTGCTAACGACATGGTCACGAACGACCAGGCTCCAGGCCTGCGTGAGCAGGCGCGCGTGGTCCGAATCGCCCTTCATCCCGGTTGAGGCCGAGACGACGGCCAATTCGAACTTGTTGTGTTCCAGGAACTGCCCTGCTTCGTTGAAGACCTCTTTATTCTTGAGCGCGGCGGCGTCGGGGCTCTCGAACACCCCTTTTGCATCATAGGCGAACCTCCTCGAATACGGCCTCGATGGCAGCCGCCCGATTGCATGCTTCGCCAGATCCTCCGAATTCTCGTAGCCTCGCCTCTTGAAGAATCCCCGCAGGAAGAAGTTGCTCTTGAGAGCTTCCATGTTTTCCTGAAAGGCGGCCACACCGGAGTTGGCGCGTTGATAGATCTCCTTGTTGTTGATGAGCTGGCCGAGCGTCCCATCGCCATGATCGATTTTCGCGCTGATGGCCTTCAGATGGTTCGACGTCTCTCCGACGTTGTCAACGGCGCGTTCGGTGGAATCCAGGATCGCGTTAGCCTTCTTCATGAGGTCTGACATGTCGAGGGGCGGATTGCTTCCTATGGTATCGCCGCTCTCGACGTCTTCCGCTTGATCCGATCCGAACGAGATCTCCACGTACTTGTCGCCGATCAGCCCCTCAGTCTTGATGGACGCCACGGAGTCCTTCTTGATGACGTGGCGGGTCGACCGCTCGAGGTCCATCGTCACCGTCACCTTGCCATCCGGGCGCTCCGGGAGGTTGATGCCGCGAACCGTCCCTTCGTGAATGCCTGCGACGCGCACCTCGGCACCATTGCCGAGGCCCGCCACATGGTCGAACTCAGCCTTCAGTCGATAGGTCGCGCTGAAGAGGAACTGCTTCCTGCCGATGAGGAAGATCCCGATGACGAAAATAAGCAACGTGCCGACGACGAAAACGCCGAGCTGAAATGTCTTGGACATGGACACCTCCTATGCAGCCTCGCCCAAAAAGCGCACGACGAATTCGTCGCGGCTGTTTTGGAGGCTCTCGATCGTTCCCTCGATGACGATGTTCCCATCATGCATCAGGACCAGACGATCCGCGAAGGTCCTGGCGCTGTGGATGTCGTGAGTGACAACAATGGCGGTCAACCTTCGTCTCTCCTTCAGCGCGCGGATCAGTTGGGCGATCTCGCTCGCCGTAATAGGATCCAGCCCGGATGTTGGTTCATCGAAGAGCAAGATCTCCGGATCCAAGGCAAGCGCGCGAGCCAACCCGACCCGCTTCTGCATTCCTCCGGAGATTTGCGATGGCATCTTTTTCAGATCCTGTTGCATCCCCACGCTGGCAAGCAGCTCTTTCACGCGCCGCTCACGCTCAACGGCCGTCAACTTGGTGTGCCGCTCCAGAGGAAAGGCCACGTTTTCCTCCACGGTCAGCGAGTCGTACAACGCGGCCTGCTGGAACAGGAACCCGACCCTCATCCTGACCTCGTTCAACTGGTTCAAACCGAGAGCCGGTATCTCCCGCCCGCAGAGGCGGATGGAGCCTGAGTCGGGCAGCTGAAGACCGATCAGGAGCTTCAAGAAGACGCTCTTCCCGGTGCCGCTTCTGCCCAGGAGAGCGACGGTCTCGCCTGTTTCGACCTGAAGGTCGATTCCATTGAGAACCGTCCTGCCGCTGAAGGACTTTCGCAAGGCCTTCACCACAATCGGATGCCCGTCCACACTGTCTTGCATCGTCGCCCTCATGGAAAGAAAACGAGAATCATCCGAACCAGTACCACATCCGCCACAATGACGAAGAGGGAAGAGAGGACGACGGAGCTGGTTGTCGAGCGTCCCACTCCTGCCGTGCCTCCTGTCGTTCGCATCCCCTGAAAGCAGGCCACGACACCGATGATCAAGCCGAACAACGTCGTCTTGAGCGTCGGCGGAATGAAATCATTGTACGAGGCATTCTGGAAACCGTTTTCGAGGAACAGACGCAGAGAGACGGGATCAGCCAACGAGCTGGCAAACCATCCCATCAGAATGCCGCAGAAATCCGCCGCCAAGGTGAGTAAAGGGAGCATCAGGACGCAGGCCGCAACCCGAGTCGCGGCCAGGTACTTGTACGGGTTGATCGCCGAAGCTTCCATGGCGTCGATCTGCTCGGTGACCTTCATCGAGCCGAGCTCCGCTCCGATCCCCGCCCCGACGCGACCGCTCATGACGAGTCCCGTAATGATGGGGCCGCTTTCCCTGATGAGAGAGAAGACGATGACGGCCGGCAGGAACGACTGGGCCCCGAAGCGGGTCAAGCTGTCCCGTGTCTGCAGAGACAGAACCGCGCCAGTCGCGGCCCCGGCAAGTGCCACCAGCGGCAGCGATCGGGATCCGACCGATTCGCATTGACGGAGGAGCGCCCGTATTTCGTACGGGGGAACGAGAGCGGCTTGAAGAAGCCGGCCGCAGAAAACGGCCATCTCGCCAAACCATTCGAAGAAGGAGATCAGAACAGTCTTGGCCGATGTGTAGGGAGCCTGAGACGAACGCCCAGGATTGATCCATGCACGGGAAGCGGCTGCGGCGACGATGAGAAAGCAGCTGAGTTGCGCGGGTTCCGCGATGCCGCCACCGACGATCGCCGCGACAATGACTAGAACGATGAGCATGACGACGGCGACGCCTCTTTTCATTTCTGCCCCCCTCCTCGCGTCCCTACGCGGGCGTACCTTCCTCTTTTGTCACTCTTAGCAGACAGGACACAGGGTCGTATGCTGCGTGTGATCGGCCTCACTGTGTCGGAATTCGGGATGATGAAATCCGATCCCGGGTCGCGGGCATCGACCGCTCGGTAGAGGCCCCTGTGATCGAGATCACGAGTGCTCCCTGACGATGGTCCCTCCCCCTTGACTCACGGCGCCCCCGCGGCTACTTCTCCTTTGAGTGAGGTAGGTGAACGAGAGGTTTCCTTCCCGGCCGGCTGGCCGGGTTTGGAAACAGAAAGGGGCGATGATCAATGTCAACTTGGTCGAATCGTTTATGCGCACTGGCGGTCCTGATCGTATGGACTGCCTTCGGGTCAATCGTGAGGGCGGACGATCCCGGCGAGATCACCGACAGGATCCAAACTGCTACCGAGGTCTACCAGGATCTGATCAATGCGCCGGACCGGGGCGTTCCGCAGAAACTGCTTGACGATTGCCACTGCGTGGCCGTCATACCCCATGTGGTGAAGGCGGCTTTCCTGGTCGGGGGCCGACACGGAAAAGGAATCGTCAGCTGCAAGGACAGAGATGGCAGCTGGAGTCCGCCGTCCTTCGTGACGCTCACGGGCGGCAGTTTCGGCTTCCAGATCGGCGCCGAGGCGACGGACCTGGTACTGTTCGTCATGAACGAGCATGGAGCCCGGTCGCTCCTGAAGAGCGAGTTCACGCTCGGGGGAGATGCGAGTGTGGCTGCCGGTCCGGTCGGGCGCACGGCGAGCGGGGGGACTGACGTCCGTCTCAACGCCGAGATTTACGCCTATGCACGCGCGAAGGGACTCTTCGCGGGGATTTCCCTGGAAGGCGCCAGCTTGAACCAGGATGAGAACGCAATCCGCACGTTCTACGGTGAGGATGCGAGCCCGGAAACCCTCCTCTTCAAGCACCAAGCCCCACGCGTGCCGCCGGCCGCGGATTCGTTCCAGAAATCCCTTCCCCAGTAGGGTGCGAGCTGCAGTGGGTCGAGCGTGAAGTCGTGAGGGCGCGGCAGGAGCCGCGCCCTCCCGATCAGTCCGTTCTAGAATGCCTGGCCGATGCTGAAGAAGACGCGGCTGGCGGAGTCGCCCGGATGGCGGTTTAAGAGGAATCCCGAATCGAGGCGAAGGAGGATCGATCGCACGTGGATGCGAAGGCCGAAGCCGGCGACTTCACGCAGATCGGAGAATGAGAAGTCTTTGATCGCCGGGAAGACGTTGCCGACGTCGAGGAAGACCACGCCGTTGAGCGGCCCGAGGACTGGGAAGCGCAACTCGTTGTTGAGGATGAACATCGCGGCGCCCCCGAGCGGCTCGCCTCCGAGGCCCTTCGGTCCCAACCCGTCCTGTTCGAACCCGCGCACGGTTGTGCTGCCACCGGCCAGGAAGTGCTCGCTGAGCGGCACCGCGCGGGCATCCCCGAAGGCGTGGGAAAGCCCGAGCCTGACGCCCGTGGCGAAGACAAGCCGGGGTCGGGGGATTTCACCCGTGAAGGGACGGTGCTCGGGTTTCGTGAGCGGGAGGTAGCGGAAGTACTGCCCGAAATATTTGACGAAGGTGACGCTCGACCCGAGCTGTCTTGGCGAGAGCTCGAGGGCATGAGTCAGGAAGGAGCCCTGAGCGGCATCGAGGGGATTGTCACGGGTATCACGGATCAACGTGCACGACAGTGGCGCAACTCGGATGTCCGTGTTGAGCACCGGATCGGGGGTCGGGCTGGACGTGATCGCGTGTTCGAGGCGAAAGCCATAGGTCCACACGTAGGCGCTGCCTGCGCGCTTTTCCTGTTGAATGGAGAACCCCGTTCGATCGATGCTGTACTCCGTGATCCCGCCGAGTGATGGATGATGTTCTTGCCCGCGGTAGATCGCCACGATTGTCTCGGAGGGGAAGCGGTGCAGCGCAGGTTGGCTGAAATAGACACGTCCCTCCTGAAGTTGTGAGTCATACCGTGTGCGCAAGCCGAAGACTCGGGCCTCACCCAATGAATTGTGATTCGAGACATCGATGATGCCGCCCAGGCCGCGCTCGGTGTCGTAGAGGGCCCCGTATCGAATTTGAAACGGCGGAACCTCCTGGACATTGACCGTGACCCGCTCGGGCTTTTCTGCGCCGGGCGCCACACTGACCGATTCCGGATCGATCTCCTCTCGCGTGATCTCGACGCGCGAGAAGGCGCCGGTGCGATAGAGGTTCTTTCGCGAGCTACCCAGGCTCTGCAAATCGAGGGGGGCGCCGCGCTGTAGCCCCACCTCTCCCAGCACGAGGCGGCTACTTGTCTCCTGATTGCCCGTCACCGCAATCTCGGTCACGACCGAACGCCTGCCTTCTTTGATGAGCAGACGCACATCCACGTATCCGGCTGGTGGATCCAGCGTCAGTTGATAGTCGAGATCGACGTCGGTGTACCCTCGCTGCCAGTAAAGCTCCCGGATGCGCGTCAAGGATCTGTCAGCGACTGCGGGCAGGAATGGCTTTCCAGAGACAAGCGGTATTTCGGAGAGAAGCGTTTCAGTCGGAAGTGCGCCGTTGCCGACGACGGTCATCTGCCGAATCAGGAAGCGTGGCCCCTCGTGGACAGGCATGAGGACTCGGGCCGTACCAGTCTGCGCACGGAGGTCATACTCCGGCGTTGTCATCGCCGCCGCCAAAAACCCCTCTTCACGATAAAAACGGGCCAACAGATCGGTGACCTGATCCGGAGCAGTGAATACCCTGGACTTTAGCTTTTGATCGACGATGATCTTGTTCAGGGCCGCTGCCTTGATTTCCTTCGCTCCGGGAAACTCGATGCTCACGTGATCGAGTCGTGGACCCGGCTCCACACGAACCACGACTCGTTTGGCCGCAGTTTCCACGGACTCGACTTTGTGCTCGAAAATTGGCGCCACGTGATGATTTTCGACAAGCCACGACTTCAGCGCGCTCTCGAGGTCGCTGATCCGCTGCGCATCATAGGCGCCTCGGTTCCAGGTGAGAATGAGCTTCTTGTGCAGATTCTTGGGCGGGGAGACTCCCTCGACGAGCAGGTCCACTTTCGGCCCGGGAACGATGTGCAAGGCCAGAGACACGGAACCGTCGGCGCTTTGCCGTTCGAGCTTGATTCGGGACTCAAGCCATCCCCTCGCGACATACAGCTCCGTCACGCGATCGAGACCCCGGCGCGTCGCGAAGAAGTCATACTCGCGCCCTTGCTTGATCCCGAATCGTTTCAGGATCTCCTCGGCGCCGACGCCCGCATTGCCGTCAACCTCAACCGTTGCAACGATCTGTCGCTGCCTGCGGGGGGTATGCTGTTGCTCTGGGCCTCCTCCCAGCTTCAGATCATGTCTGACGTCAAACCGATAGCTGCCATCACTCTGCCGGACGGCGCGGGATACGAACCGGCGCGTGACATCGTACTCAGCGACCCAAATCTGGTCGCTGCTGTTGCGTAGGTCCGTGGAGTAGATGAGCTTCAGGCTTCTTGCGATGTCTTGTCCGAGTGTCAGACGAGCGCTCGGGTTCGTCTCATTCGCCACGAGACTGGGCTCGATTTGCACCGTGCTCAACCCAGTGACCCGCTCGATCCGTCGCCCAAAGGATGATCCGATGCGCCCGCCGAGATGGGAAAGCGCCTGCGCTTTCGCCACCTCGAGCTCTGCGCCACGCATTTCCTCCAGCGTGCGCCCAGTCACGAGAAGCGACATGATGTCCGGCTCGGGCAGCACCGGATCCGACGACAGGGTCGTGTCCGTGTGTCCGGGCGTACCCGTCACCACGATCGCAATGTCATAGTTGCGTGCGGTTGTGCTGAAGGCGAGGTCCAGGGAAGGAGCGATCCGACGCTCTTCCAGGAAAGTGATGTTGCCGCGTTCAACCTCGTAGCGATGGTCGTTCAAAGTCAGCTCACTGCCTTCTTCGATCGAGAGGCGACCAGTGAGGCCTGTTTCGTATGGCGTGCCGACAACGCGCAGATCCGCTGTCAGCTCGGCTCGCCCCAGATTGTTGTCAACCACGATGGGAGACGCCGTCGCAACGCTCACGTTGAGCGCCACGCGCTCGAGTAGCCGGTTGCGCACTTTCGTGAGGTCCAGGACGCGTCGGGCGGTCATGGCTGCGAAGAGAGTCGAATCCAGGTCGATGTCCTCGGTGAGTCCCCCCTCCCTGATCATCACCTTGCCGCAAAGATCGAACCGGTCTCCGTGCATCGCGATACTAATGTCCGCGTCGGAGATCGTGCGAAGATCGAATGGCTCATCCAGGGCGACCTCTTCGAGGCTGATTCGGAGATCGACGTCCTTGACTCGATTCGGCCCGCCCAACAGTGCGCTACCAGATCCTGTCAGAGTGCCGCCGTTGACGATGCCGCTCAACCGAGTCAGGGTCGCGCGGTCTGAGCCAACGTCCAAGCGGAGATCCAGTTCCCTCGCAGACAGGGGCGGCGTGTCGATTCGAAAGTTCCCGTCTTTCAGTTCGAGGAAGCCGCCGACATGCGGGGCGGACATTGACCCCTGCGCTGAAAGCTGCACAGTGGTCGTGCCTTCAATCGCCATTTGCGGCAAGAATGAATTCATGGCAGCAACGTTGATCTCGCCCCCCGCTACGACATCGAGCTTGCGGTTGCCAACAAACCCGATCTCACCGGCGACCGACAGCCTCCCGGCCGATCCTCCAAGCTGGAGGCGCTCGAAATTCGCGCTGCCGCCCGCGATGGCAATCGCCGTCTCACCCTGCTGATCAAGCGTCAGATCATTGAACCGAATACCGAGGTCGGAGAATGTCACACGTCCCGTGACCGCCCTAAGATCGGCGCGCGGTGCTTCGGCTTGGGCATGGAGCGAGATCAGTCCACCGACCGCGCCGGGAATGCCGGGCAGTGTCGACACGTCCAGTTTCGCGACGTCGATCTGCAGTTTGGCAGGCCCTTGAGCCTTGGCCAGGGGAAGGCCGACCGGCACGATCCCGAACGGAATCTCGCCTGAGACACGCAGGCGTGCTGTGCCCCAGCCCGCATCGAGCTGTTCAATGCGAAGCTTGCCTGCCGCGATTCGGAGGCGGGTGTGGAGATCGGAGAGTCCCGGTTCGAATCCTCCTACCGAGATTGCGGCGTTCTCACTGTCGATGACCACATCGGGGTCGATGGCTTTGAGGGAGCCGCGAATGGAGCCTGACACGGTGAGATTGCCGGCGCCGGTGACGGTTCTCTGGACGGGAACATAGCGTGCGAGGGAGGCAAGATCCAGGTGGCTTTCGATCTGCAATGAGGCTTGCTGAGGCCGGCTCTCCAGCGGCAGGGTTCCCATCACTGTCGCCGTCGACCCAGCCGCCCGCACAGCGATCCGGTCGATCGTGACGCGTTCGTCTTTGTACGACGCCGTAACCGGCCCTTCCGTCTCGATGGGGTTTCCGTTCCAAGTAGCCGAGATCTTGTCGATTGTTGCCGAGGCTGAGGCTGCTCGTAAATGGCGGAGGTCCCCGGAGGCGGTCACGTGACCGGTGACGAGACCCGTCAGCGAGCGACTTCGGAGACTCGTGAGTGCGGCAAGATCGAAACCCGTTGTGCTAATCTCCAGGCTCGCCGGGTACGGGTCACGAGCAGCGACACGAGCGTCGATGGAGAGCTGGAATTTCTCAGCCGTGCCCGTCAGATGGACCTCACGATTCTCTAACGCCGCGTCGGCAGACAATGTCCCGAGAGTCTCGCTGTAGGCTTGAAGGCCCGTCGCTTGAAGCGAGAAGTTGCCGATGGGATTGCTGACGGTGCCGGACACGTGCCCCGCGAACGACATCGTTCCAGATACCGGGACTTCTGAGTGGTTCAGGATGGCGAGCACGTCGGCCACATCCGCGTTCTCTCCCACAAGATCGAGCATGAGCTCCTGGCGGGCTCTCATCCCGATGCGGCCGGACGCGGAGAGATGACCGTCGTTCCATTTGATGCCGGCATGATCGATGCTAACCCCCGAGTCCGCGTAATCCGCTCGCACACTCGCTGAGAAGCCCGGACTCTGACCGATCGTCAATTCAGGAGCGCTCAGATCGAGACGCGCGGTTGGAGCATCGAGTGTGCCGGCGAGCCGGAGGTCGACACTAGCCGGCCCGGAGACTTTTACCGGTGAGATTTTCTTCTGAGTGAAGATCGATTCGATCGCAGAAACCATGTGGCCGACGTCGTTGCCGCAAGCCGTGAGATGACCATCGACCGTGCGCCGGTCTGCCAGGCTCACTCGACCGTCGATTGTGGCGCCCAGGGACTGTACCGAGGAGATTTCGAGCACCGCGGTCCCAGCGCGCGAGGTTGCGGCGAGATGGCCGGCAAGTGGAACGGTCCCCGACGGCTTTCCTGTGCCGCTTGCGACGAGTGAGAGATCCGCTTCCCCGGTGGCCGATGCTGTGTCGAGGCGCGGCCACTGAAGATCGATTGAACCGCTGGCGCGAGTGCCCACAACGATGGGAAGGCGCAGCGCCTGACTCAGAATCTCTCCATCAATATCGGCGAGACGGGCTCGCAGATGGCTCAATCGACCGCGTGGGTCGAGTGCGACAGCGCCGTCGGCATCGATCCGCCCCGCCGGCCCGCGAATCGACAGCCGGTCAACTCTCGCATGCCTGGCTGCTGCCTCGTAGGTGAGGGAAGCATCGAGCGCCATATCTCTGATGTTGCGAAACCCGAGGTTTCGGCCTTCGACGCGGCCTGATACGACCATGCCCGACAGCGGCCCCCGCGCCGAGATGTGCGCCTGCACTGAGCCCAGGATAGGTTCTCCGAAACCAAGGAGTGTGGTAATTCGGGCGGCATCCAACGTGGCTGCAAGCGAGATGTCGTAGCGCGGATCATTGAGCTCTGTGAGCGTGGCCGACGCTGATATCGTGCCTTCGGCGGAGTCCAGGTCGAATTGTCGCAGCCCGATTCGATCCGGTTCCAGGATGACGTCGGCTCTGGCGCGGCCGATTGAGACATGCCGTCCCCGCAGGGCGAGGTGGCCGTCGATCGCAGAGAATCCAACGACGTGCCGCCTCATTCCGACACCTTCGATCGTGATCTTTTGAAGGGGCAACTGGATATCAAGTTGCCGCCGCCGGTCATCGAATACAAACTGACCCTCGCGCACCACCAGGTTGCGGATCATGTACTCGACAGGCCTCGCCGGCTCCGTTGACTTCTTCGGTGGCCGCGGTACATTGTTGCGACCGTTTTTGTCGGTAACGACCTTCACGGTGGGCCGGATGATCTCACCCGACTCGATGACGTACCGACCGCGGAGAAGCGCGCTCAAACGAGCACGAATGGTCACCCGCTCGATCTGAGCAATCGGGGGCAGATCCGGCGTATCGGGACGGCGGATCGTCAGGTCGCCGAGCGTGACGGAAAGTCCGGGGAGATTGTAGTCGAGCCGCGCGATGTCGAGCCCGATGTTCTGTTTCGCCGCCCAGCTCAGGAGGAGTGACAGGACATAGCGGCGCGCGGGCGAAGAATGGAGACCGGCCAGAGCGAGCACAAGCGCGAAAACCAAGCCTATTGCGATGGCGGCCGCCCGCCGAAAAACCCGGCGCCGCCGAGGCAGTTTCCCTGCTGCAACTGAAGAGTCAGGCATGTGGGTTCAATCTGCTGTTCTGCTCCGCGCTTCCCCGGAAGGTACTCGCGCAAATAGCCGGCATCGGGAACCCAGCCGATCTGCCCCTTCCCATCCTGAAGCTACCCAGTGATGCGGTCGTGGTCAAGGTGTGGACGTTTTGCCGGCAGGGCCTCGTCAAAGTACCGAGCTAACCGCAGATTTCGCGGATTCTTCACGCAGATTCCGCCGATGGGTTCGCGAGGCCGGTGGAATTCGCTTTGAGGAGCGCTCCGCGATGAGTCATGATC
>JACPPM010000226.1 GCA_016191015.1 Acidobacteriota bacterium
CGGCGTGGTGGGCACGGAACTGGGCATCGAGATGGCCGACCGCGGCCACGCGGTTCACTTCATCACCTCCTACATCCCCATGCGGCTGCGTCCCAGCAAGCTCATCACGTTTCATGAGGTGGAGGTGATGAGCTATCCGCTGTTCGAGCATGCGCCGTATGTGCTGGCGCTCGCCTCGAAGATGGCCGAAATCGCGCACTACGAAAAGCTGGATGTCCTCCATGTTCACTACGCCATTCCACACGCCGCGGCCGCGTACCTCGCCAAGAAGATCAACGCCAACAAGCTCAAGATCGTCACCACTCTGCACGGCACCGACATCACCCTGATCGGCAACGACCGGACGTTTCTGCCGGTGACGAAGTTTTCAATCGAAGCGAGCGACGGCGTCACCGCTGTATCTCGGTTTCTGAAACGAGTCACGCTGAAAGAGATCAAGGCACGCAAGGACATCCGGGTCATCCCCAACTTCATCAATACCCGCGTCTATCGCCGGGCAGGCGATGAGAGCTGTCGACGCAAGATCGCTCGTGGCAACGAAAAAGTGCTCATCCATGTGTCCAACTTCCGCCCGGTCAAGCGCATCGACGATGTCGTCATGATCTTCAAGCGGGTCCTTCAGAAGGTGCCCTGCCGCCTTCTGCTGGTGGGGGACGGTCCTGAACGGAGCCGGATCGAGAGCCTGGTCCGGCACGAACGTCTGCAGGAACGGGTCCATTTCCTGGGCAAGCAGGAATCGGTCATCGAGCTGTTCTGCTGCTCGGATCTTCTCCTGCTCCCGTCTGAGACGGAGAGCTTCGGCCTGGCGGCGCTGGAAGCGATGAGCTGCTCGGTGCCCGTGATCGCATCGCGCGTGGGGGGCCTTCCCGAAGTCGTCGCTCATGGCGAAACCGGGTATCTCCATCCCGTCGGCCAGGTCGAGGCGATGGCGGATTCCGCCGTGGCTCTGCTGAAGAACGACCGTGCGTGGCACAGGATGAGCACGATGTGCCGGCTTCGGGCCGAACGGAGTTTCTCGGTCGAGCGTATCCTTCCGAGATACGAGAAATTCTACTCCGAGATACTCAACGGCTGAGGGTCCCCGCTCTCAACCGCCGATCACGTAGTCGGCGAGACCGGCAAAGAGCGTTCGCTGTGCGTCGAAGACTTCGCGCAAGACGATCGACTCGCGGTCGAGTGCCCGGTCGATGGCGAGGATGCCGTCGAGGTGGTCGATCTCGTGCTGCACGAGCTCGGCCACGGCTTGTCCCACATGCTCCCATTCCTGAGTGTCCCCACGCTCGTCCCGAAAACGCACGCTGAGGGAAGCCGCGCGTCGCAGGCGCACCAGGAGGCCTGGAAAGCTCATGCAATCGTCCCACATCGTGAACGTCTCGTCGCTGGTCCACGTCACCTCGGGGTTCACGATCAGACGCGGGCCGTCACCGAGATCCATGGCAATGAGCCGCCGGTGGATGCCGATCTGAGGCGCCGAGATCGCCCTTCCGAACCCGTATTTCTCACGAAACTGCACGAGGGTGGAATGGAGTCTGCGTTGATCGAGCTTGAATCCCCGCGCAGAGAAATCCCGGATCGGTGTCGAGGGCTTTCGCAGGCGCGGATCTCCCAGAAGAAGAACCGTCGCCGATTGTACTCGCGCCTCGCCCTGCACAACTCCTAGTCTACTTCATCACCAGGTCGATGCGCATGGCTCCGCCGCCGAAGGTAATCTTCTTCTGAGCTTTCCCGGCTCGCCGTTTTCTGGCCTTGATCGTGTATCGTCCGGGCGCAGCGCCCTGAAGGCTGTACTCGCCGCTGCCCGCCGATTTCGTCCACAGAGCTGTCCCCGAAAGGCTCACCCGAGCCCCCGCAACGGCGCGCCCGCGCTTGTCCGTCACGGTCCCATAGATCCGCGATTCCCCGCTGCTGCTCACAGCCACGGCCACCGTGTCCGGACCGCTCGATTCCACGCCGTCGTTGACGATGAGCGAGAACACGATGCTCCCAGTCGCCGATGGAGCTGTAAACGAGGGGAGTGCGGTGTCGGCCGCGGTGAGGGTGACGGCGGACCCAGAGCTTTGGGACCAGGCATACGTCAGCGCCGAGCCGCGCCTACTGATGCTTGCCGTTCCATCCAGCTGCACGACGGCTCCGTACGCCGCGCTCTGATCGGGGCCCGCGTCGGCGATCGGAGTGAGCGAACCGCCGCCCGTCACCGTCGTACCGCCGGCGCGCTTGTAGCTTCCTCGCCCCGTGCCCCACAAAATGCGCGCGTTCGACGTCCCCGGCAAATCGTAGGCGATGAGCCCCGAGTGAGCCGTCCCCGCCACCAGCTCGAGATCGGCATCACCATCGATGTCGGCCAAGGTCGGCGCACCCAGCATGCCGTTCCAGTCTCCCGAGAATGGAGCCGGGATATCGACCTGCTGCAGGACGTTGCCCCTGTAATCCAGGATGTGCAGGCGCCCCACACGATTCCCACCCTTCTCGGGCCAGGAACCAAACACGACCTCCGCCGTCCCGTTCCCATCCAGATCTGCGACCACCGGCTCGGACGCGAAACGAATAAACCCCTCTCCCGCTTGCGTCACCGCGTACGGCCAGCTGCCGTGCTCGCTCTTGTCCAACCAGTACGCATGCAGCTTTCCGTCGTAAGAGGCGAAGAGGATCTCCATCTTGCCGTCGCCGTCCAGATCGGCGATGACAGGATTCGGCAGGGCCGATTCGATCAGGTTGTAGTCCTCTGAGAGCGGCGCGCTGCCGGGCCCCGGGGATGGGATCACTGTCCAGTCGTAGCCGCCGGCGGCCCAGCGGGTACGGTCCGCGTTGAGAACGTACGGCATCTGATAGAGCGAGGTGTAAGGACTCGTGCCACAGTTGTACACATTCCCCACGACGATCGTCTCGAGGATCGAATCGCCGTTGACGTCCATGAGGGAGGGGGCGCTGTCGGCGAAATTCGGACGATGCTCGATCCCGCAATTGGCCCACCCGCGGACATCGACCGCGTCGTCGACGTGGACGCCGACGCGACTCCAGAATTTGCCGCCTCCAAAGTGCCCTCCATTCGCCAGAATCTGGCTGCCGTCATCGTTGTAGGCCGTGATGTAGTGGACGTCGCTCGGGCCGATGATCTCCGACCGGCCGTCTCCATCGATATCACCGGCCGCAACGTTCTCGTTGTAACAACCCGCGGCGTAGCCGTTACCGGATGAGTCGGGGAAATGCTGTGGCCACCCTGATCGGACGGCACCCGTGTGTTCATAGACGAACCACTGGTTGTCCGATCGCGTTGAGGCGACGATGATCTCCAGATCGCCGTTGCGATCGAGGTCGTCGACGGCGAGGCTGCGGAGCTCGCTGCCGGGCGTCGGCTGCTTCGGCCAGCCTGGGTAGAAATACCCATCATGGTTATAGACACCGACCCAGCCCCCGCTGTGCGCCGTGACAATCTCCATATCTCCGTTCCCGTCGATATCGGCCACGACGACACCCGGCCACGTGCGCCCGACGTCGCTCGCCGACGGCTCGCTGCGATCGTGCCCCGAGGCCACCTTCCATTCGAGCGAACCCGTAGCGCCATCGACCACAAAGATGCTGTAGGCGGACCAGATCACCTCCGGCCGGCCGTCGGAATCCAGGTCCGCAACCGCCGGTGACGCGTACCAGCCCGTCTGACACCATGAGGAGTAGCATCCGGCTCGCTGCCATTTCAGCGCAGGGGTCCCGATCGCGGCTTGAGCAGTTCCCGTCGCGAGAAAGGATGCAATAACCGTCAGGAGCAGACACATGACTGGTATCTTGAGAGTAGCACAGCCAGGGCGGCGGCCCGCGGTGACGCCGATCACACGGCCCGATGCCCTCGATGCGCGGACGCGTTGCGTCGCACTCAGGGCTGCGGCAAAGTGGAGGCGCCGACTCGGGCGAGGCCGTTCCGTGCGAAACCGCAGATGGCGCAGATTTCCGCTCAGATTACGCGGATTCTTCCAGCATTCAACCGACGAGCAACTTGCTCCTCACGCTCGGGTCCGCGCGAAGCAATCGGCGACATCTGCAAGTCAATCTGTGAAATCTGCGGCTTCCGGGACTTTGCCGTAGCCTTGACGTCTCACTTTTCCCCCATTCTCTAATCTCGCCTTTTGATTCATAATCTCCCGGAGTGACTCGCGACCAGGTCTTGTTTTTCATTCTCGCTCTGCCAGCCGCCGCGCTCCTGAACGCCGGGTGGCATGGGCTCGCGCTCCATCGCTTCCTCGTCGGGCACATCGCGATCGCATCGAGCAGAGACCTCGACGATTTCCGAAACCTTGTGAGGAGCCAGATGCGGGCGGCCCTTGTCCAGATCTTCCTCCTGGTCGGGCCGTATATCCTGTTCTTTCTAGCGCTGTACCTCAGAGTTCTCACGTCGGCCGATCTTGCCCTGGTGATCCTGCCGGGAGTGCTCATTGGTGTCGCGGGCGCCGCGATGAAGAAGCTCGAGTCGCGCGTACAACAGCTCCCTGTCGCCGATCCGCTCCTCGAGAAGCAGCGCGATGCCCTGGTCAGGCGCTGGACCCGGAGCCCCTTCTTCCGAGAGGATGAATCCGGGACACGATCGTGAAGCCGCGACTCCCGGAGGCAGACCATGTTCGGTCTCCGCTCCCTGCGTGTGCTGCTCTCATTGCAGCCTGCGCGGGCCTCCTCGGAGGGTGTCACAACGGCACGACAACGCACAGCCGCCTGGCGCTCGATCCTGCCTCCGCACCATTCCTGCTGGCGAGGCACCCGGAAGCGCTCGTGTCGCTCGATCTTCCACTGGATTCGCGCGGCGGGGTGGCCCCGCCCGATCGGATTCCGGTGGACGGGCCATTCAAGACCGTGAATTCCGACAGCTCCTCCGTGACATGGGAAACACGCCTTCCCGTTCGGCCCCGGTCAATGGCTTTCGCGAACGCTCCTGAGGGCATGATCGTCGAGGCCTCTGGAAAGACGCTGCTCTTCGACTCCGGGAGTGGCGATGCCGGGACGTGGTCCTGCGACGAGAGCAGACTGCGCATCTCGCTCACAGGAATGAGCCCGCCCGCACCGGGCACGATCGCCGTGCGGTACGCCCGCGCCGGCGAACGCGAGAGAGCACTGAACCGCCGGTGGGCAGGCGCCGCCAGCAGCAGCAGCGCTTTCGCGATCCGGTCTGTGTGGCGGGACGGAACGAGCAGATTCGGGATCCTCCTGCCTGCTCCGGCGAGGGCCACGTGGCGCCTGCACGTACCGACGCATGCGGTGCTCATCGGTGACGTGGGGCTCCTCGAACCTGAGACGCGGGACCTCCCGCCATCCGATGGCGCGTCGTTGCGGGTCACCGTGCGAGACGCGGAAGGCGACGCGATCGCCCTGGAAACGCAGGTGCGAGCGGGAGGTTTTCATGAGGTCAAGGCCGACCTGTCACGATGGGCCGGGCGCGACATCCAGCTCACCCTTGCCACGCACTCAGGAGGTACCGCGATCAGCGACTACGTTTTTGTGGCAGAGCCGCTTGTCCGCGCAGGCACAGCTCAGGCCCCACGCGTGGTGATGATTTTCGTCGATACGCTTCGCAAGGATCACCTCGGCACATACGGATACGCGCGCGAGACCACGCCGGCCATCGATGCGTGGGCGAAGGAGGCGACAATCTTCGAGAACGCGCGCGCCGTGGCTCCGTGGACCCTCCCCTCAGTTCGGGCGCTTCTATCGGGTGGATCTCCGACGCAATGGGGAGCCCGTCCCACCCTTCCCGCCCTCCTGGCGCGCGCGGGCTGGACAACGGCTGCTTTCGTCGGAAACGTGTACTTGTCCTCGAACTTCGGCATGGATGCGGAATGGGGATCCTATCACTGCGAGAACTTTCCGCGGGCGCAAGCGCAGGTGGATCGCGCGCTCGGCTGGTTGCGGGCGCATCGCGGCCGCCCGGCCCTCGCGATGATCCACCTGATGGACGTCCACGTGCCCTACAAGGAGCCGGCATCGTACCAGCGCCTCTTCGCGGGAGAACATCCGCCATCGCTCCGGCGCGGATTCGTGAAGTCCGATGTTCTCGCGGCCGTCCGCGGCCCTGATGGCGATGAGGTGCGCCGGTACGTGCAGGATCGATACGACGGATGTATCCGATACGTCGACGATCAGGTTGCCCGTTTGCTTCACGATCTCACAGACGATGACGCGGTGATCCTCTTTGCAGATCACGGCGAGGAGCTCTGGGATCACGGCGGCTACGAGCACGGGCACTCCCTGCATGATGAAGTGCTTCGCGTGCCGCTCATCATCCGCTCGCCGGGGATCCGGCGTGGGCGGATTGAGGAGCCCGTGAGCCTGCTCGACGTGGCGCCCACCATCCTCGACCTGGCCGGAGTCCGCGCAGTCGCCATGCCGGGGATCTCCCTGGTGGACCTCGCGACGCGTGATGGCGGGACCCGCGATGCCGTTCGATCGAGGAAGCTGGGATTCGGATGGATGCTGTACGGTTCCGAGCAGTGGGGTGTGCTGCGAGACGGGAAGAAGTACGTGTCGGGCGGTGGGCGCGAGCGTCTCTTCGACGTGGTGGCCGATCCGGCCGAGAACCACGACCTTGCGACCGGCAGACCGGGAGTGGATCTCCCATCCTGGCGTCGTCTTCTTGGTGAGGTTCTGGGTACGCCGGTTCGGCAGGCGCTGCGGATGGTCCCGGAGCGCCTCAGCGCGGGCGATGATCTCGAAGTGGAGCTGCGGGTGCCGGGAGGCGTGGCCAGTGCGTGGGCGAGCCCGGACCCGCGGCTTCAGGGCATCGTGGAGGTGCGCTCGAAAGACGAAATAGTCCGGGCCGTCTGGCGAGGCGAGAAGAGACTCGTACGCGAGGTCTTCGTCGTACCATCGCGTAACATCCAGGAGGTTCTGCCCGGGATCGTCGTCAGGGTGAGCAGAGGGGGCAACGTCGTCGAGGCGCGACCTTCCCGAGTGATGGCACCCGGTACGGGTCTGAGCCTCGTGTCAGCGAGCGCGGCAGGGGCCCTGGTCACGGTGTCTCTCGCCCACGTGCCGCAGCCGCAGGCCGGCGCGCTTTCCGTGGAAGGCTACGATGCCGAGAGCGCCGAAGCGCTCAGAGCCCTCGGATACCTGGACCAGTAGCTGGATCACGTCACACCGGCCGCCTGTCGAGCAGGCCGGGCCTCAGTCGGCTTTCGTCTCCCCTGGGGCACCTCGCCGCTCCGCGCGCAACCGCTCGATCATCTGCACATACTCACGGTCGAGCATCGGATGGTTTCGCGCTTCGGGATCGAGGCGGGCCAGTTCGAGTAAATCCATGTCGATCGTGCTCCCGACGACGCGCGCCGGGTTTCCGCTCACGATGCCGTGAGCCGGTACGTCTTGCCTGACGACAGAGCCGGCCGAGACCAGTGAGTAATCTCCGATTGTCACCCCCGGCAGGATCACGGAGCCGGCCCCGATGAAGGCGAACCGGCCAACCGCGACAGGTCCGGTGACAAACCCGGGCTTTTCTCCCTCCGGCACATCAACGTACTTGCGACCGAGCAGCCGGATCGCGATGTGGGAGCTGTGAGTGAACAAACCGACCCAGGCTCCGATTTGTGTTCCTTCGCCGATCGCGAGTCCGGCGGTTCCGTCCAGGACGCTGTAGTGCCAGACAAAAACATGATCGGCGATGTCGATCTTCCCAGGGTGGAGCAGGACCACGGTGTTGCTCAGGCGCGTGTTCGCGCGAATCACCCCATCGCAATTCCGGTACCGGTAGATCATCCCGGGCGCGCACCACTCCCGGACGACCCCGCGCGCCTTGGTCTTGAGCGACTCCGGAACCAAACGGTTTATCAGGCGCCACATCATGCACCTCCGCAGGATCAGCAGACGCCCCCGAGGTAGATGATCTGACCCGTGACGAAGTCGCTGGCCTCGCTGATCAGGAAATCTGCGACGTTGCTGATGTCCCGGTACTCCCCCATGCGGCGGATCGCGAGCTGGTCAAGGAGCCGCTCGATCTTCTCGGTCGGCACGTGCCGGATCAGGTCGGTCATCACCGGAGCCGCGCCGATGGCATTCACGGTGATGTTGAAGGATCCGAGCTCCTTGGCGGCCACCTTGGTGAGCTCTTCGACTCCGGCCTTGCTCGCGGCATAGACGGCCTCGCCCGGGAGGGCGAGCGGGCGAGCGACGGTGGTAAAGTTGACGATCCGCCCCCATTTCCTCGCGATCATCGCCTTGCCGGCCTCGCGCGTACAGAGAAACGATCCGACCAGATTCGTGCGGATAATGCTCTCGGCCGTGCTCGTGGGCATCGTGATGATGTGATTCATCGACGCGACACCGGCGTTGTTGATGAGAACATCGAGTCTCCCGAAGCGGTGGACGACACCCTTCATCAGTGCCGATACGTCGCGTTCGTCCGTCACGTCCGCCTGATAATGAGCGTAGAGATCGTGTTTCAACGACGATGCGCCGCGGCTGCATCCGGCCACGGCATGCCCGTGGCCAAGGTAATGCTCGGCTAGATGCAGACCGATTCCTTTGCTGGCGCCGGTCACGACGATGACTCTTCGCTCCGTCTCGCCTGAGGTCATCACCTTACGTCTTCCGCTCGCCGTTCCTGCATCAGCACGTTCACGTGCTCTCTCAGCGTCTTGACCGTCAGGAACGGGCTGCGCTTCGCTGAGAACGCCCTCTCGGAAACGATCGTGACGTCGTGGCCGAGCTGGGCGAGGCGCATCTCGATCGTGGCGACGAGAGCCACGAGGGCGAGGGAGTCGAGAAGTCGCAGAATCGGCGTGCTCTCGCTCAGCTCCGGCAGCGCAACCTGATGGATCTCCGCGACCTCTCTCAGAGCCGAGACGATGATCCCCTGCGTGTCGAAGGCAGCCCTGGCTTCACTCATGATGACGTTCCTTCCCCGAGCCTGACCTTCTTGAACCGCGATCCGTAGCCGATGCTCTCACGGATGTGGATCTTCACAGGCCACTTGAACTTCTCCAGCCTGTCTCGACAGGCGAGTCGGATGCTCCGGACGAGCGCATCACCCGCAGCGCTCGGGTCCGCCGCGACATCGGCGACCACAATTTGCCCCGTGATGGGGTTCGGCTCCCCGCGAACCAGCGCGTCCTGCACCCCCGGCACATCCATGATCACGTTCTCCACCTCCGCCGGCAACACCTTCTGCCCGCCGACATTGATGATCTCCTTCAGCCGCCCGACGATCTTTAGATAACCGTCGCGGCTCTCCTCTACAAGATCCCCGGTCGGGTACCATCCGCCTTCCGCCAGGGGGCTCGCCTCGTTGAGGTACCCGAGCATCTGTGATCTGCTTCTGATCCACAGCTCGCCGTCAACCACCTTCCACTCGGTGCCCGGGTCATCGATTTTCAAGAAGAGGCTCTCCGAGGACAGCGAGGCGGTGGTAGCGATTCCCGTCTCGCTCGTTCCATAAGTCTGCAGGAAGCGCGCAGACCGGAACGTCTCACGTAGCTTCCTGAGGAGCGACTGGGGCATGGGCTCGGTTCCATAGGTGATGAGTTTCAAGGAAGACAGGTCGTACCGCTCATGGCAGCGGGCCAGGAGCAGGAGATTCAGGAAGCTCGGGGATGTCGGCAAGACCTGTACCTTGTGTGCGGCGATCAGGGCTGCCACGCTTTCAGGATCGCGTCGTTCCGGAATCACGAGGGTGGCGCCCATCGCGAGACTATTCAGAAGCGTGTTCAACCCTCCGATATGGTCGAACATCAGAAACACAACGAAGGTCAAGCGCCTCGTCCGGCGGTCGCTGGAACCGCCGATCAGGGTCTCCAGGTCGTGAACGATCGCCTTGGGCGCTCCCGTCGACCCTGAGCTGAAAAGGACCAACCCCGCGTGACCGCGCTGGGCCAGGAATTGAAGAAGCGGATGCTCAAGGGGGCGTTCCGAGATGCGTTCGAAGGAGAGGCCGGTTTCAAGGGCGGTCACGGCAACCTGCACTTCGGCCGCGGCACGTCGCGATCGAACCTCGTTCTCTACGTTCGTAGTAATCGGTACGATCGTCTTCCGCTCCAGTGCCAGCGCGATGAACAGGCCGATGGCATGCGGACTGTAATCTCCATGAATCGAAAAGACAGAGGAGGCGTTGTGCGCCGATATCGCAGCCCGGGCAGAGACGATCTGCTGCACGAGCCACGCGTACTCGTATGACCTGTTCTTGTAGACAAATGCCGGGACGGCGGGGATCGCGGCAAACCTCTCTACCAACCACTGCATTCAGATCTGTCCGGAGTGGTGACTCATCTGCATGGAGTATGGGACGCGGGCGCCACAGCTGTCAACGGGCGCATGACCCCGTCCGGGACTGCGGCAAAGTCGAGGCGGTGATTCGGGCCAGTCCGTCCCGTACGAAACCGCAGATGGCGCAGATCTCCGCGCAGATTCTTCCAGCAGTCAACCGACGAGCGACTTCCTCCTCACTCTCGGCTCGGCACGCAACCATCTGCGCCATCTGCGAGTCAATCTGTGCAATCTGCGGTTTCCGGGACTTCGCCGTAGTCTTGGCCCGCGGCACTGTCCTCAGGATTCCTGATGGCGGATGGATTCCCCCTCGGCGATCACACGCTGGGGATTCACTTTGATGGTGTATCCCATGTTGGAATATGTGAGCCCGGCGAGTGTTCCGTTTCCGGATCCATAGAAGCCGGGTGGGTCGCAGCCGATCTCCCTCTTCCACCACTCTCTGTCGTAGAAGAGCGCGACGACGGGAACCGACCAGGGCTCGTGGCAAAAGAAACTGCACCCTTCCTGAAGTCGCGGCCACAGATGCCGGAGGCAATCGCTCACGGAGCTAGCCAGATCGACGTCCTCAAAGATCAGCACGAGCGGACCGGGCGCGAGACGAGGGAGACTCTCGGCGTAAAAGCCCTTCACGAACTCGCACGCTCCGATTTCGCCCCAGCTGGCCACGTTCCGTTTCACGCCGTCGATGCCACCCTCCGCCAGAAATTGTCCCCTCTCCCACTTATAGTAGCCGCCGGCTGACGCGTGGAGGACAGCGCGTTCGTCGTTTAGCGGGGCGGGCAGCCCCTCGAACGAATCGCAGACGATCAGGCGTCGCCCGGCCATGGCGCACGCGATCGAGAGGTTGATGGTGCTCGCCCCGTTGTAGCACCCGCATTCGACCACGTCACCCGGTGTTGCCGGGGGCACGCGAAAAACCGCGTCGACGAGCAGGAGGTGCTGTCGCCACGTCGTTAGAGACCGCACCCTGTGTGCGTTTACGAAGATCCGCCGCGCGAACAACAGCTTCCGGATCCGTCCGATACCGTATCCGGCTCCACTTCGACCGGCAACGAATCTCAAAACCAGGGCGCTGTCCGAGAGGAGTGCGATCAGGTGACTCAGGAATCGCATGGCCAAATCTCCAAAGCCCGTCGTGACCGATCCATATGATCTCCACCCTTCGCGAGATGCCGGGTGAGAACTCTGTGACTGTACCACGAGACGCGGCTGCAGCCACAATTCCGGATGATAACATCACGACAAAAGGCCGATCCGTCACAAAGAGATCGGATCCCGTGCGGTCGCGGCGACAGAATGATAAAGTAGCAGGTCACAATGGCACGACCGCGGGCACGCGCATTCATTCTGGTCTGGGGCGTCTGGACACTCCTGGCCCTCTTATGGACGGGGCGGGAGATTCTCTTGCGGGGCGAGTTTGGAACAGAGTGGAAACGGAGTCTCTTCTGGAACCTGTTCAACTGGTACGTCCTGGGGTCGCTCACGCCGCTCGTCATCTTGTTGACGCGGTCCGCTCGCCTGGGTCTTCACTCCTGGCCTCGTGTCCTCGCCGTCCATCTCGCCGGTCTTTGCCTCTTTACAGGCATCGCGGCAGGAGCTTACGTGCCCCTGGCCCGGCTCGTGGCGCATCTTGTCGACTTCGACAAAGCGATGGCTGCTCTCATCTCCGGAGGCACCGCAAAGGTCATCCTCGTCACGGGACCCTTTGATGCGATCATCTACGCAGCGATCGTCTCAGCCGCGTACGCCGTCGACTACTCGCGCCGATATCGGGAACGGGAATTGCTGGCCTCGCAACTGGAAGCACAACTGGCTCAGGCCCAGCTGCAGGCACTCAAGACGCAGCTCCACCCTCACTTCCTCTTCAACGCGCTCAACGCCATCTCTGCGCTCGTGCAGAAGGACTCGGATGCCGCCGATCGGATGATCGCGCGTCTGGCCGACCTTCTGCGTCACACGCTGAGGACCAACGGCAATCAGGAGGTGACACTACAGAGCGAGCTGGCGCTTCTCGAAAAGTACGTCGAGATTCAAAAGGCGCGCTTTCAGGACCGTCTCGATGTCAACTACAGCGTCGACCCTAACACCCTCGACGTCCTCGTCCCCAACCTGATCCTTCAACCGATCGTCGAGAACGCGATCCGACATGGGATCTCGGACAGCCCCACGGGCGGGCAGATCGAGATCCGCGCGTCGAGGTCGGCCGGGTCTCTGACCGTGGAAGTAGTGGACAACGGGTGCGGGTTTCGCTCCGTGGAGGACGCGCTTCACGGGGAAGGGGTGGGGCTCGCCAACACCCGTGTCCGACTGCAGCGTCTCTACGGAGGCGATGACAGGTTGATCGTGAAGAACGATCCTGCGGGCGGCGCGGTGGTGCGCCTGAGCATACCGATCCGTGAGCGCGGCGAGCCTGTGGGCACTGGTGGACCTGGGAGGTGAACAATGGCGATTCGCACGCTGATCGTGGATGATGAGCCTCTGGCCCGGGACAGGGTCGCGGGGCTCCTCAAGGATCAGCCCGACATCGAGTGCATCGGGATGTGCTCCGACGGGCCGGCCGCCGTGGCAGCCATACTGCAGCGCTCCCCGGATCTGGTATTTCTCGATGTTCAGATGCCACGGATGGACGGGTTTGCGGTCCTGCAATCGATTCCTCCGGACAAGATGCCCGTCGTTGTCTTCGTGACCGCATTTGACGAATACGCGCTCCGCGCCTTCGAGGTCCACGCGTTGGACTACCTCCTGAAGCCGTTCGATCGCGCGCGATTCATCGAAACGCTCGATCGGGTGCGAGATCACCTCCAGAATCGTGCCGGTCGGGATATCGAGCAGCGTCTTGCAGCGCTTATCCGGAGCGTGAATCCTGCACACGAGTACCTCGAGCGCTTCGTCGTGAAGTCCGACAGGCGAATCTTCTTTATCAAGACTCAGGAGACCGACTGGATCGAGGCCTACGGCAACTACCTCCGCCTGCATACGGGGAAACAGTCACATCTCATCCGGGAAACCATGAACAGCATCGAGAGCAAGCTGGACCCGAGGAAGTTTATCCGCATCCATCGATCCAGCATGGTGAACATCGATCGCATCAAGGAAATGCGCCCGTGGTTCCATGGTGAGCACATTGTCGTCCTTCAGGACGGCACGGAGCTCACCCTGAGCCGGGGCTACCGTGACAGGCTGGAGGGACTCCTGGGTGAGCGCGAAGGAAGTACCTGACGCGGCGGAGCGGCAACCTGCATTGGTTGCTTCTCGCCGCGCGTGAGAGCGTCCGGCCCGCTTCGCGGGCCTGGAGGGTGGAGCCGGAGCCCTTGAGCGAAGCGAAGGGGTGAGAGCGTTCTTCCGAGCCACTCTGATCGTCCGAGGCGACCGCTCCGTTCCTGCATCCCTCTTCTCCTGCTTTCCTGGAGCAGCTCGGAAGGTCTTGCCCCCTCAAATGTTTTGCCATTTCGCGTAAGCACCCAGCACCCAGCACCCAGCACTCAGCACTCAGCACCTGATCGCGTCAGGGCGCCCGGAGCGGGATCCACTCGGCTACCGACTGATGCGACTGGTTATCTCCGGCCTCGATCTTCAGCCAACGGGAACCCTTCGGGAACTCTCCGCCCTGCACCTGGAAAAGAAACTCCACCGCCGACTCTGACGGCTTATACCAGGGCTCCAGTAGCCTGAACCGTGGTGCTGTGAGAACCTTGCCCGCCTCATCGAGGATCTCCCAGTTCATGTGCACGTCTGGTCTTTTCGTCGTGGGGTCCGATGAGAAGTTATACAGCTTGATCAGCAAAGCCCTGGTCCTTCCATCCTGAAGGTCGGGATAGATTTCGGCCGGGGAATACTTCCCGCGATACGAGACGGGAAAATCGTCCCCCGCCTGTCCGGCGCGTGGCGGCGGGTTTCTCGGGTCGTAGCCGATGACATTGAGCCAGTTCGATTTCTGCACGACGAAGAATGGAGTGGCCATCGCGAGCATGCCCGTGCTGGCGCGTGGAGTGATCTTGAGCGTTGACGTTCCGACATCGCCGGTCAAGTTGTTTCTCACCAGCACTCGGATCTGATAGTCGACGCCGGGGCGGAGGAGCATGGTATCGCAGTATCTGAGGCCGTTCTCCTGCAGCCTTCCCTGCGTTTCGGCGACCGGCACTTTGCAGAGCCCGTGAGCATAGGATTCGATCCTGCCTTCCGGACCTGAAGCGAACGCGTAGATCTCGATCGGCAGATCGACCTCCTCCTGCTCGAATTGTCCGCCGGGAACCTGGACGGAGATCGCGACCGGACACTGCCCGCGGCGCTCAGGGAAGACCATCCCTTGCGCCGAAAAGCTGACAGAGTCTCGCGCGATATCGTTGTCTATGATTTCGGCAAGCTGAAGTCGTCTCGCCTCTACCGAAAGGTCGCGGAAGGGACGAGCATCGTTGTATCCCCTGCGATAAGTGAGATCGATTCCAGCCCGGTCGATCTCAACCCGGATCGAGTGGTAGGCAGGGTCTTTCTTCGGTGGGCGTGGAGGTGGAGAGTAGGTGAGAAGATAGAAGGACTCGCTCAACTGCAGGATCTCCGCCAGTGCCTCATCCAGCACGTTCATGTTCTTGAAGAGTCGTCCGCCCGTGTCCTTCGCGAGCGAATAGAGCGATGCCTGTCGTCGTCCGGCCGCCTGAGGGTTGGCGGAAGAATGGTCCGGGAACTCCAGGTTTGGATCACTCGCCAACCCGGTCGCATCGACCGGGAAGACGCGGCAGTCGGATGACGCGAAGTACTTGACGGTCTGGTCGAGCATGCTGGCGAGGTTGCGCGTCTGCCCCACACCTCCCACCGGGATGCCCGCGAATTCGCCGATCGCCGCCATCTCGCCTTCGGCCGCAAGCTCTCGCATATCTCGCGCACCAAACACCTTCGTGTCGAAGCCTCCGGAAAAGAATATGAGCAGCTTTCGACCCGGAAACTGCTCGAGCGCCCGCGCGAAGGCGCGCATCGTGTCCAGATACCTTTCGACCGCAGTCTTGTAGGCCTCGTCCGAGGTGAGTTTGGCCATGGCGGTCATGTCCTTGGCCCATTGCGCGATCGCCGCATTCCTGGCATCGCGCTCCGATCCGTTGGCGAGCACCAGGGCATAGAGGCGGGGATCGATCGGCGCTCCCAGCATATTTTGATTGAAGAACCCGGCCGAATCCGCGGCGGTGTCGAACCCCCGCTCCAGTCCGAGCGATTCGATCGCGGCGAGGAGCAGACGTCGATCTGATGTGAAGTTCGCGACCATCGAGACGCCTCGGCCTGCTGTCAGTGCATAGACCGCCGCCTGGTCCCCCTCCGGCAGTTGACGCTGGACGAATGTCGCGGCCGCGTCCCGAGCGCGCAGGAGCGCGCCGGGGGTGTTGAACGTCGCGTCGAATAAAAGGATGAAGTTGCGTCGCACCGCGGCCGCCGGGAGATTCGTCTCGCCTCGCCGGCGCAGATCTATCGGGAGGAAGAGATCAACCTCCTGCTCCTTTCCGTCCTCGTACACGCGAACCTCCTCTTTGCGGAGGTCTCCCACAGCCCCGCCGTCTTTGCCACGCGCGGTCAGGGCCACTTCGACAGCGAGCACACCGGCTCGCTCCTTTGCATCCTGCCCGGACAGAGGCACGGCCACCAGCGCGGCAAGCACCGCCACCCACCCCTTCATCCGCACGTCCTCCCGAAGAGCTCAGGCGGGCAAAAGCCGCCTTCCCTACTCACCCAGCTTCTCTACGGCTCCCCCCGAAACCGATGCATGTGGCACACGCAATAGGCACCACGCTGTGCGGCCTCTGATGCGGAACCATGCTCGGGATATATATGACGTGCCGGTCGTGCGTGTCAACCGCACCGGACGGGCTTGAATTCGAGAGCATGTGCCGCGCGGGTGGTGGCGGGCGAGTCTTCCTGGCGAGGCCCATGTCCCTGCGCAGCCAATTCATTCGATCACATCGACCCGGTCCCCGGCCAGACTGTGGTCGGCATCCGATGTTGCCATTTGTAGCGAGCTGCAAGGGACGAGTTGCCCTGCCCGCGGGACGAGACGGCCTCCGCTGGATGGGCGGCGGACACTCGTGCGCGAACCACACCATCCTCGCCGCGACCCGCCCCCGCACGACACCAGCAATGACGGGCAGCGATGGTCCCGCGATTGTAGCATCCGAGCCTTGCAATGGGCGACCTCGTCACGAATCCCTCGCGTCGCGGGCTGGATCGGCCTAGTTTCGTATCAGAGACGAGCCGTACTGAGGTTGGAGGAAGTCGAAATGCTTCGGGAGACATCGTGGAGTGCCGCGGCAGGAGGAGCAGCAGCGGCAATGACGGCGGCGCAGTGGCGGATCGTTGCGGATGTGGGTGGGGTTCGGGTCTGGGATGTTTCGTACGCCCGCTCGCCGGATTTGACGGTGCGTCGGGGGCAGCACCGCAGTCGCTGCGTCATGATCGTACGCCGCGGTGCATTTTCGTATAGTGCCCGCGAGCGGACGCGGGTGGTCGGACCCGGCGGGATCCTCCTCGGCAGATCCGGGGAACCGTACATGGTCTCGCAGGAATTTGATGAAACGATCCAGCTCACAACCATCGAGTACGGCGCGGAGGTGTCTGGCTCCGAGGCCGTGTCACGGATGACGCTCGATACGGCCATTCAGGATCGTATGCTCCAGTCTCCAGTGCTGGCACAGAGTCCTCGACTCGAAGCCTTGCACCGCCTCATATGGAAGTCGGCCATGCGCCCCGACAGGGGAGGGAGTCTCCCGGCGGTGGCCAACCTCGTCGCCGCCGTGGCGGCCGAGGAGGCAGATGTGGTGACCGGCGACGAGCGCCGTGTGCACTCGAGGCGGTCGAGTCGCTTGTGGGTCCGGGCCGCCATGCAGAGCATCGAGCAACAGATGACGGAGCCACCCGGCCTCGCCGCCCTGGCTCGCACGTTCGGCTTGAGCCAGTTTCATTTCCTGCGGGCGTTTCAACGACACACCGGGCTCACCCCCCACCAGTATCTCATTCGCGCGCGAATTCGCCGTGCGATAGCGCTGCTTCTCGAGACGCCGCTCTCCGAGGCTCAGATCGCAACCCGGGTGGGCTTCCGCGCTCTTTCTCAATTCTCGAGCGGGTTCCACAAGTGCGTCGGATGTACCGCGGGTGCGTACCGGCGTGCCTCGGTCCCGGAGATCTGTGACACGATCGCCCGCGCCACTCGCGTGGCTCTCAGTAGTCGAAGGCCTGCTGCATGGGCCACCCACGACTCTTCCTCCTCTCCCGCGGAAACGCGGGCTCTGGCGTAGGCCAACGAGCAAGATTCGGCAAGTGCTGGTCGGCCAGCGCTCCAGAATCCCGTACCGCTTCGGCATTTTGAATGATGAGAGCAATCTGCAGAGAGACAATGCGCTGATAACTCACTGCAGCACGCT
The DNA here is from genome assembly GCA_016191015.1 of Acidobacteriota bacterium. Lineage (GTDB taxonomy): Bacteria > Acidobacteriota > CAIWXX01 > CAIWXX01 > CAIWXX01 > JACPPM01. The sequence goes on from JACPPM010000226.1 coordinate 17,631, forward strand.
GGCACACGCCTTGCACTACCCCGATCCGAGCTCAGCAAGAACAGGAGGTCCTGACAGATTGGGGTAGTTCATCACGTGCACAGCATGATCGGATCGAGTTAACCAACATCGAAAGGAGAGAGTTACACCATGAGAGATCGCTGGCTTCCAGCCGTCTTTGTGATCGCCATACTCGCCGTGGTGCCGTGGCCGTTGCATGCGCAGCAGAACACAGGCGATATCTACGGGCAAATCGTCGATGAAACGGGAGGTGCGATGCCGGGCGTGACGGTGACGCTGACAGGCTCATTGATCGGCACGCAGACCCAGACATCTGGGATCAACGGCGATTTCCATTTCATCCGCCTGTCGCCGGGAGAGTACGACGTACAATGCGAGTTGGACGGGTTCACGACCGTCCGGCGCGAACAGCTCAAGGTGGTGACCGCCGGCGCCGTCAACCTCCAGATCACTATGAAACCAGCCCCGGTCGACGAAATCATTACTGTCATCGCCGAACAGCCGATCCTCGATACGAAGAAGACCGGGGTCGGACAGAACATCACGAATGATGTTCTCGCCAACATCCCCACCGCCCGTGACCCGTGGGTGGTTCTGTCGATGGTATCCGGCATCGTGGTCGACCGGGTGAATATCGCAGGAGCTGAAGGAGGGCAGCAGTCCGAGTTCACGAGCCGCGGCGATGTCGGCGGCGACAACGCAATGTGGAACATGGACGGTGTCACGATTACAGACATGGCTGCGGTTGGGTCCTCGCCGACCTACTACGACTTCGATGCATTCGAAGAGATCCAGGTCACGACCGGCGGCAACGATCCATCGCAGGCCACAGGCGGGATGGGGATCAACTTCGTGAGCAAGCGCGGTGGGGACATCCCCAAGGGATCGGCACGGTTTATCGTGACGAGCAAGGGGCTGCAGGGTGACAACACGAAGGACCTGCAATCGAACGCCAACCCCGGCGGGTCTGACAAGCTCGACGGCTTCATCTGGAACCCCGGCTTCAAGCGTCCGATCCTGATCAAGTCGAGGGACTACGGAGTCGAGGTGGGCGGGCCCTTCAAGAAGGAGACCGCTTGGTACTGGGGCGCAGTCGGCGTTCAGGACATTCAGTCACAGGCCGTGACCGGCGCGGCTGACAACACGCAGCTCGAGAACATCAGCTTCAAGGCGAACGCGCAAGCCGGAGAAGATAATACCCTCACCTACATGTACTATCGCGGTGACAAGATCAAGCGAGGTCGGAACGCGGGCGCCACCAGGCCCCCCGAGACCACCTGGAACCAGTCCGGACCGACGAACATTCACAAGATCGAGGTGAGCAGGGTCATCAGCCCGAACTTCTATGTGAATGGCAAGATCGGAATCGTGAAGGGCGGGTTCTCGCTCACGCCCCAAGGCGGCCTCGACACCTCCGCCTGGCGAGACATCAATCGGGTCTGGCACGGGTCGCAGCAGTACCTCTCCACCGATCGTCCACAGATGCAGATCTCGGCCGACAACAACTATTTCAAGACCGGCTTCGGTGGCAACCACGAGTTCAAATTCGGGTTCTCCTACCGCAAGGTGGAAACCGAATCGGTGAGCCTGTGGCCGGGTACGGGCGCTTCGACACGCGTGTCATCCGCCTATACATGGGCCCGCGTGACACGGCCGGGCAACGCCCACATGGAGAACAGGTACCTGGGCGTCTACGTTGGCGACACTTTCACGCGCAATTGGTTGACATTAAACCTCGGCGTGCGTTTCGACCGGCAGAACGGAAGCCTGTTGGAAGCCACGACCTCGGGGAGCCCCATTCTCCCTGACCTCATCCCCGCGATGACCGTGGCGGCGAAGGACGCGCCGTTCTCCTGGAGCGACATATCGCCGAGACTCGGATTGACCTACGACGTGTCCGGCGACGGCAAAACCCTCGTCCGCGGAAGTTTTGCGAAATACGCTGATCAGATGTCCGGCGGAGACCTCGCCTTCCTCTCGCCCATTCCCTTCGCCAGCGGACTCGACTACTACTGGACCGACAGCAATGGCGATCACATCGCCCAGCGCGATGAGCTCGATCTGAGCTACGGACCGATCGGCACCTACTACTTCGATCCGGACAACCCTACCAGCACCGAGACAACCACCAACGTCGATCCGGACCTCACAGCCGCAAAGCGGACCGAGTTCATCGTGGGTGCCGAACGCGAGATCATGCCCAATTTCGCCGTTGGCGGTAACTTCGTCTGGCGAAGGGCCGACAATCAGAAATGGCTCGTCGGAACCGACTACAGGAATCCCAACGCGACGTACACGTACGAGGACTATGAGCTTGCCGGATATGTCGAAGGCACGCTCCCGGACGGCACTCCGTACAAGATGCCGTACTACAAGCTGCGTGCGGCTCGCGCGGATCTCGACGGGGCGGGTGTGTACACGCTGTGGACCAACCGGCCTGACTACTACCAGCAATACACGGGGGTCGAGCTGTTCGCCACCAAGCGGTTGAGTGACAGGTGGATGCTGAACGCCTCGTTCAACTACCAGCGCGACCGGGAGTACCTGAAGAGCAACAAAGGCATCGCGAATCCATCGCCCGGCAGCGGCACGGATGCTATTGATGGCCGCGACGTTGCCTTCCGGTCCGGCAGCAGCGGCAAGAACGGTTACTGGATTGCAACGCCGAAATGGCAGTTCAACCTCAACGGTCTCTACCAGCTCCCGCTCGGAGTCACCGCCTCCGCAAACCTCATCTCACGGCAGGGGTACCCGGTCGTCTACACCGAGGACGTCGACGGCGTCGATCCGGGGGAGAGCACCAAAACGGTGCAGGCAGTGAAGATCTACGACAAGAAGCTGCCGGACATGATCGAGCTGGATCTCCGGATCTCCAAGGCCGTCTCCCTCGCCGAGAAAGGCAACCTCATGCTCGACCTCGATGTGTTCAATATCCTCAACAGGAACTCACCGCTTCACGTCCAGGAAACCCTTGCGATCCCCGACACGAACCAGGTCCAGGACCTGATGTACCCGCGGACCGTCAGGTTCGGAGTTCGCTACACATTCTGAGCGCGCCTCCTTGCCTCTTGGCCCCGGGCGCCCCGCGCCCGGGGCCCTTTTCATTCTCGGCCTGCTCCCGCGCCGTCCAGCGCGGGAGCCGGGGGAGAGATCTCGTCGGGAGCGCGGCGAGATGCCGCGGGTCGCGGATTCGATCCTCCTCAGTGTCTCCCCTGAAGCAATCCTCTTCGCGAAGCGTGCGAAATCACGACCGATGCGGAGATCTTTGGCCGCACGCGCGATTCCCAGGAGCTCGTCCTCAATTGGGCGCCTGATCCGGGTGATCTCGGTCAGAGCGTCTTGAAACAACAATCGCGTAGGCGCATGAGAAGATCAGAGAGTGCGAGCGCCCGCTGCAGTCGCTGCGAGGGGGTCGTTCGTGACATAGTCTTGCGGATCGCCTCATAGCGGTCCTCGTCGAACGCACACGGCCGTCGTGCCCGCCGTGGCGGTGTGCCCCTCCGCTTCCTGCCGCCTTTGGTGTCCACGAAATGATTGTGACCCGACCCGGACAATCCCCCAACGCGAGTGTACCAAAGCCGCCGCCCTAGCCTCATGGGGGCGCGGGATTCAGACGAGGAGGACGAGCGGCACGTGCCTCGCGATGTGCTTGAAGTTGCGGTCAGTCGAGAGGAGTTGAAGCTCGTGTCGAATGCACAGTTGAGCGATGAGAGCGTCGATCGTGCCCACCTGGACGCCTTTTCTCCTGCACAGGTTCCGCAACTTGGCTGCTTCGACATGATCCTGCACGTCGGGTGTGATGAAAGGAAGAACCGCGAAATGCCGCATGATCTGATTGCTGGCCATGGGACCCTCGAACCCTTGCAGAAGTTCCTGGAGGATCAGCCCTGTGGTGAGGACGGTGTCACCCATCTTGAGCGCCCGTGCGAGGAGCGCGACATCGGGAGCTGAGGCTGCATCGCGCCGGAGAGCCAGCGACCACACGCTCGTGTCAACGAGGACGTTCAATCCGAGATCGCTCTTTCTTGTAGTTGAAGTTGGGATTCCACTCGAGCTTCCCGAAAAGGTCCAGGAGCTTCTTCTGCTCCCTTCGCGCAACGAACTCCTCGAGCGCCTTGGTGACGGCGGCCCTCTTGGTCCTCAAACCGCTCACGCGCACGGCCCTGTCGAGGAGATCAGGGTCGATGGACAGGTTCGTCGCCATGTGTCAACCTCCACACATGATCTTGCACAAACAGCGGAGTCGTGTCAATGGAAGGGGGATCGCCCATCAGGGCCTCGTCAAAGTACCGAGCTAGCCGCAGATTTCGCGGATTCTTCACGCAGATTCCGCCGATGGGTTCGCGAGGCCGGTGGAATTCGCTTTGAGGAGCGCTCTGCGATGAGTCATGATCCCATCTGTGTAATCCCTCCGGAAATCTGCGTCATCTGCGGTTTGCTCCGATCGACTTCACCCGGACTTTGCGGTGCGACTTTGACGTTCCCCTGGATCGCCCATATCCACGAGCATGTATCCCAGGACGTTGAAACTGGTGTGTCATCGCGAGTTGCACGGGCCTAGCGCGGCCAGCCGGCCATCCAGAAAACGGCGGACCGGCTCGGTGCAGGGGAAGCTAAGCGCCGCAGCGTAGTAGGAAGCAGCTTTCTCGCGGTCGCCCAGCTCCTCCCACAGCTCGGCCAGCGTCGCCGGCAGCAGCGGGTAGCGTTGGAGCGCAGGATGATCGACGATCTCTTCGATCGCGTGGATCCCCGCCTCTGGGCCGCGAAGCTGGGAGAGCGCGACGGCCCGGTTGAGCGCGACGACGGGCGAAGGGTTGATTTCCATGAGCCGGTCGTAGAGGCTCAGAATCTGCTCCCAGTCGGTTTCAGCGTAGCTCGCGGCGAGCGCATGAGCAGCGGCGATGCCTGCCTGGAGGTGGTACTCGCTGATCTCGCCACCCGCTTCGCTCGACGCGAGGCGTCGCAGCCCCTCGAAGATCAGATCCCGGTCCCAAAGCGTCCGATCCTGGTCGCGGAGAAGCAGCAGGTCGCCTCGGGAGCTGGTCCGAGCGGGCAGGCGTGCGGATTGAAGGAGCAGGAGCGCGAGCAGGGCATGAGCCTTCGGCGTGCCAGTATAGGGGTGGTTCGCGACGAGCGAGGCCAGCCGCACGGCTTCTTCGCACAAATCGTCGCGAACGAGCCACTCGCCTTCGAGCGCACTGTAGCCTTCATTGAAGAGGAGGTAGATCGTCTCGAGCACCGACTCGATTCGTCCGGGCAGCTCGCCGGGTTGGGGCATTTCGATCGGGAGGTTCGCGTCGCGGATCAGACGCTTGGCGCGGACGAGGCGCTGGGCCACGGCGGGCTCGAGCGACAGGAATGCGCGGGCGATCTCCCGGACGCCGAAGCCACCGACGGTCTTCAAGGTGAGGGCCACGCGCGATTCGCGCGGTATCGCCGGATGGCAACACATGAACATCATGGCAAGCTCGTCGTCCGCCAGTGCGCCGGCGGGCCGAGGGTGGTGGTCGAGCGGCGGCGCGAATTCCTTCTGGAGCTCAGCAGTCTTTGATGCCAGTGTGGAGTGGCGCCGGAGGTGATCCAGGGCGCGGTTCTTGGCGACCTGGATGAGCCACGCGGCTGGGTTTTCGGGAACGCCGCGGAAGGGCCAGAGCTGCAGGGCCTTCAGGAGTGCTTCCTGCACGACCTCCTCTGCCAGATCCATGTTGCGCGCGCCGAGAATCCGCGTGAGAGTCGAGATCATCTGTCCCGCCTGGCGGCGAAACAGATGCTCGACCAGCTCGGGAACCGGAGCGCCGTCAGAGTCGGGCATGTGCATGTCGTGGGATCCGCGCGCTTATGTGGGCTCGATCTCCCGCACCTCGATCGACCCGAACTCCATGTGCGGGCATTCACTCGCGATCGCCAGCGCCTCCTGATAGTCCTTCGCGTCGACCATGAAATACCCTCCGACAACCTCCTTCGTTTCGACGAAGGGGCCGTCCGTGACAACGGCCTTCGATGCCACCTGTCTCAGCACTCGCCCCTCTCCATCCCGAAGCTTTTCGCCCTGCAGAACCTTCCCGGCCGCGCGCATCCGCCGGCTCCACGATTGATACTTCTCCAGAATCGCCTGCAGCTCCTCAGGGCTGAACTGCGGCGCCGAGCTGCTATCCTCGCGTAGAAACAACAGGTACCTTGCCATGTCAATCTCCTCTCTGTGTTAGTCCCGCCGGGGCCTCACGGGTTTAGCACCCCTTCCGCCCTTCCATCTCGTAGACGAACGACAGCCGCGATCCTCGACATCGTATCGTCACGCCTCAAGCGAGTGAGGCGGGTGTCCAACCGTGAACCAGTTGCGGGCAAGTCCGCTACCGGTCTAACGCAAAGACGCAACGACGCGAAGTCACCAGAATCAGTCCGGAGCGTCTTTGTATGTGAAAGGGGCTCGGTTGGAGCCCGCATCCCGCTTGTCTCCGTCCGCAAAACCCTGGTCACAATTGCCACACAGACCATCAAGTGGATTCCGTGGAGGGAACTCGAGCTCTTTGAGGATGTCACGCACGCCCAAGCAGTGATATCCCGGCGCCAGCGAACGCCGCCACAATCGCGCCACAATCCTCCCCGGTCTCTCCACACGTTCGTCGCCACGGAATCACCGCCGGGTCTCATATTGAATCCGTGAACGCGCCCACGACTGACTGCGGGCTGACAAGCACTCCTCCCTCCTCGCACCGACCCGCCATGGGGATCAGAAACGACGCCCCAGAGGCACAGAGCAACCCCTCCTCCTCCCTCCTCGATCCTCCGAGTCATTACATGATCCCCTCTCTGTGCCTCTGCGGCAACATCCCGTGACGACGCATCAACCGAAGATCTCGCCCTTTTTCCCCGTTCTCGATCCTCCGCCCGTCCGCGGAGCCCCTCATCCTCTCCGCCCAGTTGCGACCCCCTCGCGAATTCCTGTACTCTTGCCCCACGTGATCCTTGCAGCAAGGGAGCTCTCATGCACATCAGACTCTTAGCGCCATTCTCTCTCGCGTTTTTCTCCGCAGTCGCCGGCGGTCACTCCATCTGGGCCGCAGTCGCCGAAGCGCCACCGGCTGAGCTGAGTCGGACCAAATTCGATGCGCGTGGCCGGCAGGAGGCGATCCTTACCGTGAACCAATTCGGTCGCTACGCGCTCTCGACCAGAAGCGGCCAGGGCACATCGCTCCAGGTCGTCGATCGGATGATGGGCCCGGCGGACATCGCAGGGGAGGCCGGGGTGAGAGATGGCAGAGTCGACGCTTTCTTCGAAGCGGGCACGTACAAAATCGTCACCCGCTCCCACAAAGACGGGCGCGGAACGGTCGATCTCAACGTGCGCTCCTTCAAAGAAATCAATCAGCCTCAGGCGCCGCTCCTGATCGAGTACAAGCCGATCGACGCCACCCTCGAGGACTGTCAGCAGATGTCCTACTGGCTCGAAATCAAGGAACGACGTTTTGTCTACATCGAAGCCGAAGGGCGCGATCTTGCCGACGTCCGCCTCTGGCAGGACGGCACATGGCTGCTCGACGTGGCGCCGGATACGACTGTGCGGGAGAGCGTTGGAGGCCACCCTCAAACCTACTGCGCGGTCGTGGCTGATCTGAATCCCGGACTCTACCTCGTCACCGCCTACGGCGGCGTGCCGCAGCCCTGGGCAAAAGAAACAAATGAGCATCCCTTCCACCTGCGCTACGGCGTGCCGGTCTTGCCGACGAATTCCGACACTCTGACGCGCCTCTCTTCATTCGGCATGGACCGCTACTTCGTCCCGAAGGAATGCGACTTCTTCTTTCTGCAGCTTCAGGAGAAGAAGGACTTCCGGTTGCAGGTACAGCCTGCTACGAGCGGCGATCATTTTGGAGAGCCCCGGTACAGCGCCGTGATCAACAAGAAGTCACAGGACCCGGAATGCCTCGTCACCAAAGACGACGGCTCACTCCCCGCCATCGTCACGGTCAGCGGTCCTCCCGGAGAGATCTATGAGCTGCAGATCTTCCAGCGCCAATGGCGCCTCGCCTTCGATCGGCCCGGTGACCACTGGCTTTCCACGATCCACTCGGGGCACGTGGAAGACAACATCGATGCCACGGGCTTCCTGGTGGCGGAGGTCTCCGGATCGCCCGACCGGCCTGCCACTTTGGCCACCGCCGACGTGATCGCGCTCGGATCGGGAAAGAACTGGTCGCGACGGTTCAATCTGCTCGGCGACGAAGACATCTTCTTCTTCATTGAAGAGGCCGGGGACTACGAAGTGAAATCCGCCGGGACGGCCGCCTCATTCCGCTTCGTCCCGGCGATCCAGCATCACGTGGAAGGGTTCGAGGCGCCGGCGATGAAGGCGGGCGGCGGCCTCTTCTCGCTCGACCGCGGCATGTGGCTCCTCGAGATCCACGCGGATCAGAAGGGCATCTTGAAGGTGGCGGTGCAGAAAGCAGGCGGCGTCATGAGCCGCCTGTTCGAGATGCTCTCATCCGACGAGCCGTCCGACTTTCAGCCCGCCAAAGGCAACGTTCAGTTGAACAAGATCCAATATGATCCGAAGCTCACGTACACACTCTGGACCAACACGCAGTTCGGCGTCGAGCATGGGTTGATCGTGCGCCCGTACCCACTCAGCCTCGCCGACGCTCTTCCCGTTGTCCTGCGGCCGGGTCAGGAGCAGACGATCGAATTCACCACCGCCGAAGATTCCCAGCTCATCATCACAACCGGTCCGAGGCCCGTCTACTCGCTGACTGTCGACGGACGCGGATGCCAGGAGAGCTGCCCCGTGGCGCAAGGTCCACACACTCTCGTCTTCAAGAACAACGGAACGAAGACCAGGCTGTTCTCACTCCGCACCGTTCCGACGCGCCTGCTCCCGGACAGCAGCCCCCGCTACCTCGACAGCACGGCCCTGCAAGCTCTCCCCAAATTCCCGGTGCTGGCGGAGCAGTCGCCGCAGTACGCCGACTTCGGCGTCGCGGAGAAGAAGACCTTCATCTTGAACGTTGCCTCGCCGGCTCTTTACAAGATCGAAACAACGGGCCTTTTGAAAACCGCGATCTCGGTTCGTACCCGATCCAGGATCAAGCTGTTCTCTGCGGAAGCCAACGGCATCGCTCGCAACGCGCTCGTCCAGCAGTATTTGAAAGAGGGTGAATATCAGGTCACCGCGCAGACGCTCGATCGCTCAGCGGGCCACGCCGGCATCAGATTGGTCCGGACTGATGTGGTCGACGGAGGCGCGTTGACCATCGGCAAGATGGCCAAGAACGCGGTTCCGGCTGGCTCGGCGGTACAATACACCTTCGAAATCCCCAAGATCGCCGGCTACCAGATCACCACGATCGGCCAGAACAAGTCGTACCATTGCAGACTCGAAGACAAGGACAACTGGCCGCTGAGAGATCCCAACGGCGCAACCGGCTTCACCGACGACTACACTCCAGGCACCTATCGGTACATGACCCTCCCGTGGGACGTCGATACGCTTCGGGTGACAAGGCTGGAGGAAGTAGTGCCGCCGCGGCAGGCCGAGGGACACGGCCCGCACGCCCTACAGCTCGACGTTCCACTCGAGAACACATGGCGGGAGAGCCCTGCGGGTTCCGCGAGACAACGCGATCTCTATGACATCACGATCCCCGCGCGGCTCGATGCCACCATCACGCTCGGTAGCGATCAGATGCAGGGGTTTCTGAAAAAGAAAAACGGCGAAGATTACGTCATGGTCGATACCGCACCGCCGGGCAAGGCGTGGACGGGTGCGCTCGACATGGGCGACTATCGCCTCGAGGTCGAATGCAGCCGGCCCAACGATCATCTCTCGTACTCGGTCCTCGTGAGCGCCGCCCAGCTCGTCGACGGCTCCGCCCGGACAATCAGTGCGCCCGGAACGATCGAGGTCAGTGTCGGAACGGAGGGGACGGTCGAGCTGTCGTCCGAGGGGACGCTGGATGTCCGCGGGGCCGTGCTGTCCGGCCCCGGCGGAGACATGATCGACACAAACGATGATTCTTTCAACGATTGGAACTTCACGATCGCGCGCCGCCTCCCGGCCGGCAAGTACGTGCTTCAAGTTGATCCAGTCGGGAAGCAGAGTGGGGATACGACGGTCGCGATGCGGATCCCGGCGGAGGTCAGGCGCGAGGCCGCAGCGATTCCAGGAGACCAGACGATCGCGCTCGAAGGAAAGATCAACATCCTCCCGATACCGCCATTGGGAGGCCGCGACCTGCTTGATGTGCGAGCCAGTGGCTCGTCGTTCCTCGGATGTGTTCTCGAGAGAGTCGATGGTGCCAATGTCACACCCGTGGCCCAGGAGATCGGCCGCGCATGCCGATTGACGGCCGCGGTCGACGCTTCCGCCGCCTACCAGATCAGGTTGTGGTCGGCGGACCATCAGAGCGAGACGGCGAGACTTCAGATTCAGGCCCTCGCAGCCGGTGTCGTGCCCTTCGCCGATCTGGAGCGTTCGGTCGAGCTGGTCCCGCAGACGTCCGCGGGCGCCCATGTAGCGGCGGTGACGCTCGACGTGCCCGCCGCCGGGACGTTCCGCGTCGAGCGCTCGGGCGATCTCCGCTACGGCACCTCATCCGATCCGTCGCTGACTCCTGCCGAGAGCGACCTGATAGCGCTTCCCGCAGGACTCGTGAAGCTGGCATGGGACTGCAAGGGCCCGAGCCCGGTGCGGATCAAGGCGAGCAGGTATGTCCTGGATAGTACCCCGGCAGGCGGCTACAGGACCACCATCTCGCGATCACAGCCGCAATCGATCGATCTGGCGAACGGCCTCGGTGGCGTGACGGTCCTCACCGCTGAGTCCGTCACCGCTCTCCCGGCTTGCGCGTTCACGGCCGCCGGCGATCGACTCGGCGCCTATTCCATGACTCAGACCGCCTGCGTGTCCGTAGCGTCTGCCGGGACGCCGTTGAAGGCCAGAATCTGGGACGCGTCATCCACCGGCCCGGCTTCCTCGCTCTTCACAATCAGGCTGCACAACTTCGGCAAGCCGGGTCAGCCCACGGCACCGCTCCCTCCAGGTCAGATCCTCGAGAAGCTCAACGGCAGCGACCAGCGCCTCTGGACGCTCCCCGCCGGCGGCAAGCAGATCGATGTGACTCTCGACCCCGGCCTGGTCGCCTTCACCTTCGATGGGAGCGGCGTCTCCGATGTCGCCTCAGCTCGCGACACCTCCATACAGCACACCTTCGTCACCACCGCCGCGCAGCTCGGTATCGTCAACACTTCTCCGAATCCAGCCTCCTGCAAGGTGACGATCCTGAAGAGGGACCCGCAGTCCTTCGAGCTCGAGCTAGCTGCCGGGGAGCCGTTCGAAACCGTCGCGTCTCTCGCCGGCTCGTTCCGGCTGCGGCTGCCCGCCACTCTCTCGCAGACCCCCGAAGCCGTACTCTCCGTCGCGGGCAACGGCGTCGTCGGCGAATGGACCGACGAACAAGGCGTCGTGCACACCGGCGATACGTTCGAGGTCGGCGGACATCAGGGATTCGTGACGATCACGCACGCGCCGGGTCTGGTCAAGGCATGGATCGCAGAAAAAGGCGCGCACCAGCGCGGCCGCTGGGGATCGCTGCCCGAAGCTCCCATTGTTCCCGCGCAGAACGACAGCGCCCTTGTGCTCGACGCCGACGTCCACTGGTACGGCATCAGCCTCTCGAACCCGTCGGTCATCCATCTGGCCGGCACGCAGCCGGCGGTCGTGGCCATCAGCCGGCGGCTCGAGAATGGCCCGCCGCCGGCGAGCGTCTCCGCCTTTCTGCAATTGACGGGCCGGAACGACCCGTTCGTGCGAGTGGTCGAGGCCCTTCCGGTCGACCACTTCCTCCTCCCGGGCAACTACGTGATCGGTGTCCGCGCCATACGCGGCGGCAGGCTCTCGGGCACGATCACCTGTTCGGCGCAGCCCATCCGCCCGATCGGCCCGGACGAATGGATCCTCGCGGGCGGAGAGGCCGAGACGTTCTACTTCGAGGTGCACGAGAAGAGTTGGATCGGGATCGGAGTGAAAGCCGATCGCGATGCCGTTGACTGCGCGCTCCTGACGAAGGAGGAGCGGCTTCTCGGCCGGGGGATCCAGCAGTTCGTCCAGATCGATCCGGGCACGTACCTGCTTCGCCTCACACTGCCGCCCGGTGAAGCGCCCGTCCACTACAAGCCCGTCGTTCTCGGTCTCGAGCCGCCCGGCATCGGACCTCCTCTAGACTACCTGCGGGAGTTCTTTGTCCAGATCGGCCTGACTGAAGGAGGTGCGCAATGACCGTCCGCTTCCCGCTCACAACCAGAGACACAATCATGATCACCGCACTGCCGCTCCTTCTGGCAGCTCTGGCCGGCGCCGCGACCCCAGTCAATCCGACTCCCGGCAAGCTCACGATCATTCCGGAGACCTTCGTGCGAGGGTACGACCCCGTGACAGTGTTCTTCGCCGGCGCGACCGGTCCCGGCACGGACGTGCCTGAGGACCATCCTGAGAAATACGTGAAAGTCTCTCCGTCGCACCCGGGCGAATTCCGCTGGATCGACCCGAGCACCCTGATCTTCAAGCCGGCTGTCCCCTGGCCGCCGCTCATGCGCTTTCGCTGGACGGCCGGGAGCACGACGAGAACGCTGACGACCATGATGATCCAGCCCGTGGCCATCACACCGTCCGATGGGACGACGGGTCTGGATCCCATCGAGGAGCTCACGATTGCGTTCCGCGAGCCGATCGACGTGAAGGATCTCGCGAAGATGGTCACCTTCGAGATCCGAAGATTGCCCGGTGTCGGGAAGGGGAATGCGCGGTGGCTGACCTCGGAGGACTACGCGATCAAACCCGTGGAACGCGGGTCGCTCAAAGACCAGGCGAGCTACGTCTTCAGATTCACACGGCCGATCGAAGCCGGGATGAAAGCTGTCCTCCACATCCGGCTCTCGCTGGACGACACCTCTCCGGATTCACTCGTCGAGTACTCATTCTCCACAAAAGAGGTGTTTCGCATCCTGGCGGCGGGGTGCGTGGCCGAATCCGAATCGACACCGCAGTCGTGGAGAGAGCGGCCATCATCTTATGAGGAAGAGGAATACGAGGAGGAAGAGTATGAGGGCGACGACGAGGATGAGGAGTACGAAGAAGAAGAGCAACCCGAGTACGACTACAGCCCATCATACGGCCGGAACATACTCCTCCCACTGACGACTTCGGGAACGAAATACACGAAAGAGCAGGCCGTCAACGGCGGGACCGGTACGCCGAAGATCGCCATCCAGTTTTCGGCAGAAATCGCACCGCTGTCACTGTCGGCCGTGAAGTCGCTCGTTCGCTTCTCGCCAACGATCCCGGAGATGAGCTTCACTCAATCAGGTCCGTATCTCTACATCACGGGCAAGATGGCGAAAGAGACGGTCTACACCGCCACCATCTCGCCGTCGCCGATCAAGGACAAGACCGGCAGGTTGCTCACAATCGAAGGCCCCTCGCAGTTCTGTTTCTATTTTCCGCCACAGGCTCCATTCCTGCGCTGGTCGCAGAGCCAGGGGATCATCGAGCGATACGGGCCTCAGATGTTTCCGATGTCGGGTCGCGGCGACACGCGCGTCGACCTGCGAATCTACAAGGTCGATCCGCTGGATCGCAACTTCTGGCCGTTCCCCGAACAGGCCGTGATTGTGAACGAGATGGAGGCGCCCCCGGGGCCGGGTGAGGAGCCCGAGCCGGCCGAAAAGCTGCACGACTACCTTCACGCGGATCAGCTCGCCCTTCGCCTCAAAAACATCGGCGCACCGCCCGTTTCGAAGATCGTCACGGTTCCACTGCGCAAGGAAGGCGGCACGACTCAGTTCGGATTGGCGCTCAAGGAGCACCTGCAGGCCATTTCCGGTCCGGCTGAGCCCGGCACGTACATTGTCGGTGTGAGACGGCTCAGCGAGGAATCGCAACGCACCTATGTACGCGTCCAGGTGACGGATCTGAGCCTGACCACGGTCGAGGAGGAAAGGGCGATCGAGTTCCTGGTGACCTCGCTGAAAACAGGCTCGCCCGTCCCCACCGCGACGGTGCTGGTCGAAGGAATTCCGGAGGGATCGAAAAGCAACGCGTACGAGGCTCTGATCACCGGTGTCACCGACGAGCGCGGGTTGTTCCGTTGGGAGCACAAAGGCCGGATCAAGGCGGATCTCCGACGGATCATCGTGAGGAACGGCAAGGATACGCTCGTCCTCATGCCGGATGACCCGCCGTACTCGTTCGCCGACAATCATTGGTACGGCCCGCACGGCACCTGGCTCGAATGGATCACGAATGATCCGTACAAAGACCCGGAAGCGTCGACTCGCATGTGCCACATCCTCACCGAACGGCCGGTCTACCGGCCTGAGGAAGAGGTCCACATCAAGGGCTACCTGCGCCTGCGCGAACGGGGCCGGCTCACAATCCCGGCGTCCCGCAAGTACGAGATCCTGATCACTGCGCCGGGTGAGAAGCTCTGGACATTTCCCGTGGAGATCACCGCTGAAGGGAGCTTTTATTTCAAGTTTCAGGAGAAGGAGCTGCCGACCGGCGTCTACACGGCAACTCTCAGGGACATCGAGGATCAGGAGGAATACGGATCGGTAGACTGGAAAATGGAGGCCTACAAGATCCCGCGCTTTGAGGTGTTGATTCACGGACCGGATCGCGTGCCGATGGACCGCGAGCTCGAAATGTCGGCCACCGCCAGCTACTACGCGGGTGGCAGAGTCGTCGGCCAACCCGTGCTGTGGCGCGTCACGCAGTTCCCGTATGCGTATGTGCCCGAGCAGCGAGCGGGGTATCTGTTCTCTTCGGATGAGCGGTTCAGCAGACCGGGGCGCTTTACCAGCACGGGGGCGATCGAGAAAAGCGACAAGACCGACGACTCGGGCGCCACGAAGATCTCGGTGAATCCAGCGCTGGAAATCGACGCGCGGCCACGGCAGTACATCTTCGAGGTCACGATCACCGGCGCCGACGATCAGACCGTCTCCCAGACACGCCAGGTCCTGGCTCTCCCGCCGTTTGTGCTCGGGCTCCAAGTCGACCGCTTCATCAAGAACAGCAAAACGATCAGCCCGAAGATTATCGCGATCGACGTCGACAACAACCTGCTCGCAGGACAGGAGGTCTCCGTGCGGCTGCTCGCTCGCGAGTGGCATTCGCACCTGCGTGAGACCGACTTCGCCGACGGTATTCCGAAATATGTCACCGATATGGTCGATCGCGAGGTCTCGACGACAACGATCTCAACAACAGACAAGCCGGTGTCTCTCGATCTCAATGTCGACAAGGCCGGGATCTACGTCGTCGAGCTCTCGTCGCGCGACAAGATCGGCCGGCTCCAGCTCGTCACCGCCGATCTCTACGTGGCCGGCGACGAACCTGTGACTTGGAAGAAACCCGATGCCAACGTCTTCGAAACGACGACCGACAAGAAAGAATACGTGGCGGGCGAAACGGCGCAGATCCTTCTGAAAAGCCCCTTCCAGCAAGCGTCGGCCCTGGCCGTCATCGAAGGTCCCGACGGCAACATCTACCAGGAAATCCAGGTCACGGGCGGCAAGGCGGTCTTTACGCTCCCGATCAAGAACGAATACAACCCGCGCGTTCCGGTGCACTTCGTCCTCATGCGCGGCCGGATCTCTTCGGGGCTCGCGGCGGGCAGCAATCTGGATCTCGGGAAGCCTCAGACGATGGCCGCCACGCAATGGCTCAAGGTCGACCCCGCCGACAACAAGATGAATATCGAGCTCAAACATCCCGAGAAAGCCATGCCCGGCCAGACGATCACAATGCAGATCAAGCTCGCAACACCGGGCGGCAAGCCGCTCCCGGGTGAAGTCACGCTGTGGCTTGTGGACCAGGCCGTTCTCTCTCTCGGAAAGGAAAAGCGGCTCGATCCGCTGCCGTCCTTCATCAAGGATGTGGGCTCGCATATCTCCGTGCGCGACACGCGCAACAAGATCATCGGTGAGATCGCCACCGTCGAAGGCGAGGGCGGCGGCGGGGCCGAAGAGGAACCGGACCTGCTCGGGAAGGTCACGATCCGCAAGGAGTTCAAGACCGTCCCCTACTACAACCCGCGCATCATGGTGGACAAGACCGGTGTGGTCGAGATCCAGATCAAGCTCTCGGACGATCTCACGAACTTCAAGGTGCGCGCGGTGGCCTGCAGCGGACCCGACCGATTCGGGTTTGCGAAGTCCACGATCGCGGTGCGGCTGCCGGTGATCGTGCAACCGGCGCTGCCGCGGTTCGTGCGGATCGGCGATGAGCTCGTCGCGGGTGGGATCGGACGCATCGTCGAAGGCGAAGGGGGGCCGGGGAGCTGCCAGGTTCAGGTCGACGGCGCAACGCTCGGCGGCGGCACGACCCGCTCCCTGCAGTGGATCAAGGACAAGCCGGAACGACTGTACTTCCCGATGACAGTCGGGGTGCCGGCGGGCGGCAAGAAGGACAATCTCACACTCCGGCTCGCCGTCAAACGAGACTCCGATGGGGCGGCCGACGCCTTCGAAGTGAGTATCCCTGTACTGTCGGACCGCGATCCGGTGAGGCAGGAGATCTTCAAGCGACTCGAGCTCGGAAAGAGCGCCTCGTTCCCGGCGGTGACCGAGAAGACGAGGCCGGGCAGCTTCAGCCAGTCTCTGCTGATCACGGATCAGGAGGCGCTGTTGAGGATGATCAGCGGGCTCGATTACCTCTATAGCTACACCCATCTGTGCACCGAGCAGCGAGTCAGCCAGACGTACCCGGCGATCGCGCTCAAGGGTATCTACGACACGTTCAAGATCAGGGCGCCCGAAGAGAAAATCAACGAGCTCCTGACGTACACGTTCGACTACCTGGGCAAGACGCTCCAACCGAACGGGCTGTACTCGTATTGGCCCGGCGGCAAGGGCTACGTGACGCTCACGGCGCAGGTGGTCGAGTTCCTGGCTGAGGCGAAGAGGAGCGGCTATCAGTTCCAGCCAAAGCTGCTCGAGCGACCCGTGGCGGCGCTGAAGCAGGCGCTGCGCTCGGACTACGCGTATTTCATCGACGGATGGGCATGGATGGAGCGATCCGAGGCTCTGATGGCGC
Source organism: Acidobacteriota bacterium (assembly GCA_016191015.1). Classification (GTDB taxonomy): domain Bacteria; phylum Acidobacteriota; class CAIWXX01; order CAIWXX01; family CAIWXX01; genus JACPPM01. Next base: position 34,720 of record JACPPM010000226.1, read on the forward strand.
TCAGCGCGGCCGGCGAGTTCGACGCGTCATACGGCAGTGAGCTCGGCCGGAAGGCCGGCTTCCTCGACCTCTACAGCGAGGCCAAGGTGCTGTCGGCCTTCACGTTCGGCCAGAAGGCGAGCAAGAGCGTCACCGATGGGCTGCGCAAGGACCTCTGGGATAACACGGTGATCAAGCTGAGGGATGGACACGAAGTCTATGGCGGCTTGCAATCGCGCATCAAAAGCTGGGGAGGGCTCGTGCTCACCTCCGAGATCAAGACGCAGGCGGCCATGATCCGCGCTCTCTATCCGACTGACGCGCAGAACCCGAAGATGCAGCTCATGCTGAGCGATCTCATCGAACGCGGCCAGAAGGACGGGTGGGGAAACACCAACACCAACTCGGCGGCGCTGCTGGCTCTGCGCGACGTGTTGATGTCGACGAAGACCGACCGGAAGCCCGCTGACTTCAAGGTGTCGTTCGGGGACAGCAGGGAGAGCCTGCACATCGGACCAGACCAGCCAACCGCCTCCATCACGACACGCGACGCGCGGCCGGCGGCGATCGAAATGACGCAGGGGCATGGCAATGTCTTCGCGCGGATGACGGTGACATATGTGCCGGCGGCCACAGGCGAGACGGTGGCTGCGAAAAGCGACGGGTTCGTCGTGCGCCGCGAGATCGTCCGCGTGAGTCACGATGCGTCGCCATCAGTCAAAGAGTGGATCGAGAAGGCGGGGGTGACGTTTGAGCACACCGTGGGTGATGTGGTCGAAGAACACATCCAGATCGTGAACCCCGAGGACCGCAACTACGTGGCGGTCGTGGGGCCGTTCGCGGCGGGGATGGAACCGCTGAACCCGAACCTGGCGACCGCACCTCAGGAGGCCAGACCGGCCGGGACGAACACGCTCGAGGCTACATACGCGATGTACCTCGATGACGAAGTCCGTTTCTACTTCGAAACGCTGCCGAAGGGGACGTACGACTTCTACTTCAGGGTGCGAGCGAGCACCGAGGGGTCGTTCGTGCATCCGCCGGCACGGGCCGAGATGATGTATCAGCCGACAGTGCGGGGAAACTCCGTGGGCGCGCGGTTCGTGATCCACGCGACGAAGGAGCAGTGATTCGCCGGGGTACTGATCGTGACCGTACGAACTGACCCACCAAGACACCAAGGCACAAGGAAGACGCCGGCCTTGTTGTCTAGATTCGTGGTTGTTTGCAGGAAATGGCGAAAAGTTCGAAGCAGGGACATTTTTCGGACTCTTCTCAAAACGGCAGGGAGGGAGGACTGCACGAACGCATCCGACATCTCTGATACTCAGGGTGGCACGGAACGCTCTCACGCTCCACGCTCCAGGCCCGCGAAGCGGGCTGGACGCTCTCACGCCCGGCGAAGCCGCAACCGCGTGGTTGCGGCTTCGCCTCCTTGGTGTCTTGGTGGTTGGCGGCGTTCGGGTCTTGTTGTTGCATCGGTCGTGATCCTGATCGCGGTCGCATCCACCTGGCAGGGCTTGCGCGTCGGGATGACGCTGGAAGCGCCGGCGCCGACGCTGCTGTTCGAGGATGTGCGCGGGCGATATTTGGCCGAGATCAGCCAGGACGAACGGCGCAATGGGTACTGGCCGGTGCCCGAGGAGATCCCGCCGAAAGTGCTGGCGGCGACGCTGGCTGCTGAAGACGCGCGCTACTACGAACATGGAGGCGTGGACGCGCGCGCCGTGCTGCGAGCGCTCTATCAGAACGTCAGCAATCGCCGTATCGTCTCGGGTGCCTCGACGATCGCGATGCAGGTCGCTCGGATTGAACGGCCCGGCCGAAGGTCGCTCGTGAACAAGCTCAGTGAGGCCGTCGTTGCCGGTGGGCTCGTTCGCAAGTACGGCCATGACATAGTCTTGCGGCACTACTTGCTGATTGCCCCGTACGGCAACCAGAACTACGGAATCGTGTATGCGGCAAGGCGGTACTTTGCCAAGCCGCTCGCGGATCTGACCTGGGCCGAGGCGGCTTTGCTGGCGGCCCTTCCAAAATTGCCCGGGCGGATGAACCTGTATAAGTTCGATGGCTGGCACGCGGCGACACAGCGCGCGCGGTACGTGCTCGATCGCCTCTGGCAGCTCGACGTGATCGACGATCGCGAGTACACCGAGGCGATCATGCTCCTGCCGCAATTGCGGCCGTCGGTGAAGGAGACGCGTCCGCCTGCGTGCCTGCATGCGATTCTGCAGATCCGGGAGTACCTCGAATCGCATCCGGCCGCGTGGAATCAGCCTACCCGGCGCCCGATCGTGCGCACATCGATCGACCTCGATCTGCAGGACGAAGTCAGCTCCATGGCCTGGGAAATGATGCAGGGGTTCCGCCGGGACGGCGCCGGGAATCTCGCCGTGATCGTGGCGGAACGAGCGAGCGGCAACATCGTTGCCTACCTGGGCTCTGAGGATTACTACGACAAGGAGAACAAGGGAGCCATCGACTACGCCGATGTGCCCAGGTCGAGCGGCAGCACGCTCAAGCCGTTCATCTACGGGCTCGGGATGCAGGTCAAAGGCTACACCGCGGCGACACTGCTGACTGACACGGGTCTGGCGCTGGATGCCCACGCGGGTGCGTACACGTTCAAGAATTACGACGAGTCGTTTCAGGGGCCGATTCTCTATCGCAACGCGCTCGGCAACAGCCGCAACATTCCTGCGGCGCAGGTGCTGCAGGCCGTCGGCATCGATGTCGCATACCGGCACTTCTGCGATCTGGGCCTGATCCGCGTGCGCGAAAACCCGGCGCGCTACGGGCTCGGCATGTCGATCGGTGGGCTCTACGTGACTCTCGCGGATCTGGTGAGGGCCTATGGCATCCTCGCC
>JACPPM010000213.1 GCA_016191015.1 Acidobacteriota bacterium
AAGACGCGCGGATTCAGGAATTAAGAATGCAAAATTAAAAACGCAAAAGCGGTAAAAGCCTGAGTGACGGGCCCAGCGCAGATGCGACGCTCATCGTGGCACCGAAGGGGTCGAGATTTCTTTCTGTCAAGAGATGCTTGACCTTGTTGACTCGTGTGTGGGACGGCTTTCATAGGCGACCCGACCACGCCGCGCCCGGCGATTGACCGAGCAGTTTCCGGTTTTTTAATTTTGAATTTTGAATTTTGAATTGCCCAAATCCGCGGCTTAGCCGCGGATTTGGGCGTTTGACTGGCTATTGATCCTCGACCGCGATCGGCAGTATGATGCATGCACCGGTCGAACCGTGAACAACCTCGGGAGGAGAGAAATGCGAAAGTCCGCTTTTTTCCGGATGATCGTGCTCTTGGGTGTCGCCAGTTCGATGTCGTTTGCCCAGACGAATGACGAGGGGCTGGCAAATCTTCAGTTCAACTTCGGGAATCCCGGCGCGCGTTCGCTTGCCATGGGGGGTGCGTTCGTGGGGATGGCCGACGATGCCACGACGGCCCTCGCTAATCCAGCGGGTCTGGTGAATCTGATCAAGCCCGAGGTGAGTGTCGAGTTCTCGTCTGATTCGAACCAGAACACAATCCCCTGGACGTCGGGAACGCAGAACGAGCTGTCGGCGGGCGGTTTCGAGTATGTCTTCAAGCCGGAGGACTTCCCCAAGCGCACGAGCAATCTGTCGTTTCTCAGCTTTGTCTACCCCATGGTTCCGCACAAGATCGTCATCGCGGGGTTCTTTGATGAGCAGACGAAGTTCGAGAGGGAGTTTGCGACGCAGGGGTTTCAACTGCTGAAGGACGGAGCTTCGATCGGCTCCATCTTCTTTGCCACGGACAATACGCTCGCCATGAGCGTCAGAAATATCGGTGCCTCGATCGGACTCCAGCCTGCTGAGAAGTTGAGTGTAGGGGTGACGCTCGCATACTCCAGGCTTGACATCGACAGCCTGACCAGCCGGATCTCTCGGGCGACCAACAAGGTTAGCAACCAGGAATCGCTTGTCGGAGAGAGCGGCAAGATCAGCATGGCTGTCGGTGCCCGCGTGTCGCTGTCCGAAATGACCTCGATCGGCTTCGTCTACAAGAGAAGACCGAAGTTCGATGTGACCTCCGGCTATTTCGCACTGGACGAGCTTGGCACCCTCGTTGAATTCGCTTCGCTACCTCAGTCATTCAAGGCACCTGACAGTTTTGGCGTCGGAGTTTCCTTGCGACCAACGGAGTCCATATCATTCAATGCGGACATCAACCGAATCATGTACTCACAGCTCATGGAGGGGTACTACAATACTTTCTGGTATCCGGGTATCTCCAATCAGCCGCCCTTCAACACCCCCACCTATGGCAAGACGACGTTCGAGGTGCCTGACGGCACCGAGCTCAGGATGGGGGCGGAGTACATCGTCATGGTCGGCGAACGTCCGTTGGCTCTGCGGGGCGGTTTCTGGCGCGAGCCGTTCCATAGCATGGTACGCAAGTTCGATGACTCGGCGATGGATGAGAGCAGTCCAGATGTGCACGCCGAGCCGTTCCATTCCCGCTCGTTCAAGGAGGATGCCAACCACGTCTCCTTCGGCGGTGGCATCGTTCTCGACAAGCTCGCCGTTGACGCGGCTTTCGACCATTCGAAGACGAGCGACCGGTTTGTGGTCTCGGCGGTCGTGTATTTCTGAGGCGTGACATCGGAAGGGCGGCCGCGGCGGGCCAGGGCTGCGGCAAAGTCGAGGCGCCGACTCGGGCGAGGCCTTTCCGTGCGAAACCGCAGATGGCGCAGATTTCCGCGCAGATTGCGCCGATTACGCAGATTCCCCCGGGCAAAGATCTCGCGGCCGTCAATACTCCAGGTTGAATCTGTGAAATCTGCGAAATCTGGGGTTTCCCGGCTTTCGGTCTCGTTTGAGCTGACAACATGTTGGTAAGAACGGACCGCTAAGCGACCTAGCAATCTGAATCGCCCGCTCCACTGAGGCACTACTCCATGTCCTGAGTAGTACGATTTCCACGAAACGCAATCAGGTTATAATGTCCACAGGGGATGGATTCCCTTCCACTACAGGAGCCGGTAACAGCCAGATGTCGACTCAAGGCAATGATTTCGCGGTCGGGAGCCGCATCCGGGAGTACGAGATCCTGGAGCTTCTCGGCCGCGGTGGCATGGGGGCAGTGTACCGGGTCCGCCATGTGTATCTGGACGAAGAGCGAGCGATCAAGGTCGTCAGGCCGGGCCTCGCCGAAGGCGCGAATCCCACCGAGCGCTTCATTCGCGAAGCCCGGATTTTGGTGAAGTTGCGCCATCCGAACCTGGTGCAGCTCTTCGAGTTCGGCACCCTCGAGGGCGGATCGTTCTTCATGGTCATGGAGCTGATCCGGGGCGAGAGCGTGCTGCAGCGCATCGGCTGGATGAAGCGCATCCCCATCGACGCGGCGATCAGCATCATCCGCGAAGCGGCCCTCGGCCTCGGCGCCGCGCACGCGCAGGGTGTCGTCCACCGCGACATCGCTCCCGACAACCTCCTGCTTGTCAAGGCGTCTGGCAGCCGCGAGGTGACGAAGGTCATCGACTTCGGCATCGCCAAACCGCTGGCAGACGAGGCCCACGTCCACACCCTCTCCACAACCATGTTCATCGGGAAGCCACAGTACAGCAGCCCGGAGCAGTGCGGCCTGCTGGAACCAGGCGAGACCATCGACCACAGGTCGGACATCTATTCACTGGGCGTCACCCTTTACCAGATGGTCACCGGCAAGCTGCCGTTCTACGCGACGACTCCCCAGGGGTACCTGCTCAAGCACGCCAGCGAAGCGCCCGCGCCGCCCTCCAGTCACTTCCTGCCGGGCCAATTCCCGTCCGACCTGGACGCGTTCATCCTGCGCGCCCTGTCGAAGCGGCGCCAGGACCGACATGCATCGATGGACGAATTCCTGCGAGACCTCGAGGACATCTCCGGCTCGCGACGCCTCGATGCCACCTCCGTGATATCGAAGGTGTCGGCCCCGTCGGCCGCGCCGCGACCGGGAAGCGTGTTTGCCGGGCGGTTTCAGATCGAGCGTGAGATCGGTCACGGCGGGATGGGCACCGTCTACCAGGCCATCGACAAGATCCTCGGAGTCCCGGTTGCGATCAAAGTCATGAGCGCCAAGATCGCGAGCAGCCCGACATCGCTCGAACGACTCAAGCGCGAAGTCATCCTCGCGCGCAAGGTCGCTCACCCCAACGCCTGCCGCATCTTCGACATCGGCGAGCATCGCGCAATCCACTACGTCACGATGGAGTTCGTGGAGGGCCGGACCCTCTGGGCCCTGCTCCGCGCCGAGGGCCGCCTGCCTGCCTCGGCCGGCGTCCCGATCGTCAGGCAGGTCCTTCGCGCCCTTCAGGAAGCGCATCGCGTCGGCGTCGTCCACCGCGACCTCAAGCCGCAAAACATCATGGTCGATGACAACCAACGCGCGTACATCATGGACTTCGGACTGTCGATTACTACGGGTGTAGAGAGATTGACGCAGGTCGGCGCCGTCGTTGGCACGCCGTCGTACATGGCCCCCGAGCAGCACGAGGATCATGAGATCGACCACAGGGCAGACCTCTATGCGATCGGCGTCATCATGTTCGAGATCTTTACGGGCCGATTGCCGTTCGTCGGCCAGACACCCGTGCAGGTCCTGATGATGCATATGATGGAAGCTCCCCCAAAGCCGTCCTCGATCGCACCGGATATCGCTCCGGAGCTCGAGCGCATCATCTTGAAGCTCCTCGAGAAGAAGCCGGCCGACCGGTTCCAGACCGCGGGCGAGATCCTGCAGGTTCTCGAGATGACCTGGGCGCCGACCGAGACCACCGAGGTGAACCGCGAAGTGCTCGTGCACCGGATGATGATCGAGCGCAAGTACTCTCAGGCGATCAAGATGCTCGGGGCCATGCTGGGCACGGACCCGGGCAACCCGCGCTGGAAGAAGCTCCTTCAGACCGCGATGACCGAAAAGGCGCTCAGGGACGTCCGCCGCGCCCGCCGCCTCATGAGGGAAGGCAACCTGGAACAGGCCAGCGCGATCCTCGCCCACCTGAGCAGCCTCGTCGTACACAGCACGCGCGTGAAAATGCAGATCACGAAGGTACGCGATGACTATGCAGCCGAGGTCGACTCGCGGGTGACAGCGTGCGTGCGTGAGGTCGAGGTCATCCTCGAGAGGGGGGAGATCGACGAGGCGCTGAAGCGGCTGGAGCCGGCCCTCAGGATCCAGAAGGACAACCCGCGTGTCGTGGAGCTGCGCGGCCGGATCGATGCGCTGCAGCTTGAGCGGGTCCGGCAGCGGCGCGAGGCCGCCACGGAGGAAGCCGCCGGGATGCTCGCGAGCGGGAAAGATGAGAGCGCGCTGGTTCGGGTCGAGCAAATTCTCAAGACAGACCCCGCCTTCGCCCCGGCACTCGATCTGAAGAAGCAGATCGAGGCAATCCGGGCGGATCGTGTCACTGAGCAGAGAATCAGAGAGAAGGTCGCGTCGGTGGCGGGGATGCTCGAGTCGGGGGACCTTGGCGGGGCGGGCTCGATCCTGGCCGCTTTCGCGCCCGAGGCCGCGGCCCACCGCCTTGGGCCGCATTTGAGGCGACTCGCCGGCGGGTTGCAAGCTGCGCACCTGGCGCTCACCTCCAAAGATTTTGCCAAAGTCCAGTCGGTTCTCGGAGGGTTGGTTGAGGAGGATCCTGAAGCTCTCGTCCAGCCGCATCGCAAGACGTTGGAGACTCTCATAGCCCGAATGCGGGCGGCGATCGACGCGCGTGAACGCTACCGCGGATTGGTCGCAAGGGGGAAGGAGCTTCTTGCGAAACACAGATGGGAGGATGCCGCCTCGGCCTGGCGCGATGCCACCGCGGCGCAGCCCGACGAACAGGAGGCGAGGACTCTCCTGCGCGAGGTCGAGGCGCGGTTGCAGAATGAAGATCGTGCGCGCGCCCAGGTTGTCGTCCTGCTGGCCGACTGTGAGCGGTTGCTGGGGACGAAGAACATTGAAGCTGCGCGGAAGATCCTCTCTCTTGCCGAGGAGGCACTGGGGCCGCAGCCGCGGCTCGAGAACATGAAGTCGCAGACAGCCGCGCTCATGGCGCGGTTGCAGGAGCTCGAGGAGCAGTCTCGCCAGGAGACGCTCAGGCGCCAGAATGAGGAGACAGCGAGGCTGCAGAGCCAAGCCCGGCTGGAGCGGGCGCTCGAGGAGGCGCGATCGCGCTCTCGGGAACAGAGGTGGGATCTTGCGGTCAAGGCTTACGAGAGTGCACTGGAGATAGCGCCGGGAAAAGCCGACGTCCTGCATCAGCTTCAGGCTGCTCGCGAGAACGCGGCGCGCGTGGCGCGCACGAGATCGCAGCTCGGGGCGCACCTCGAACAGATCGATGGGGCGTTCCGCGAGAATCGATGGGACGATGCCATTCGGCACTGCAGCGCGGCACAGGGCAAGGAGTTCGCCGAATTTCTGACGGACGCAGACAGGCAGGGGATCCGATCGAAGGAGGTGAGAGCGCGGTCGACGAGGATATCCGAGCATGTGGGGGCGGCCGTCGATCTCCTGGTGCAGGAAAACCTAGGGTCGCTGCGGCCGGTCCTGGAGAAGCTCGCAGCGACGGCGGCGAAGACCGAATTCGAGCGCGATGCACTCCGCTTCAGGGACGCGATGCTTGCCGCTTCCCAACAGATCGGATCGCGGGATTTCGATCGGGCGATGGGGACGATCCAACAGAGCATCATGCCCCTGCCTCTTGCGCGTCCACACGGAGCCGTGCTGGGGCAATACGTGAAAGATCTGGAAGGCAGGATGGCTCCGCAGCAAGAGGCTGTCGAGGCTCCGCAGGGTCCCGATGTCTTGCAAGCTCCCGAGGAAGCGCGCTGGGAGCCCGAGAGAATCCCGGATGTCCCTGTCCCTGCGGCCATCCCCTCACCGGTCCGCCGCTGGTGGCCGGTCGCGGCCGCGGTGCTTGCGGTGACGGCGGTCCTGGTGGTTTGGCTCAACCTGCCACGCAGCCCGACTGTGGGCCCGGTGCCGGGAGGAGGCGAGCAGGTGCCGGGGGGTCAACCCAGTGTCAATCCTCCGCCCATCGCAGGCGCCCCGACCTCTGTCAGCATCGACGCGATCCCGTGGGCCTATGTGGTGATCAGGCCGGTTTCCGCAGATGCGCCGGCGCCGCAGATCCCGGAGGCGGAGCTCACAACCCCGTGCAGCTTCACGTTGCCGGAAGGTGATTATGCGCTGGAACTGAGCAACGACGGTGTTTCACAGCCCCTCGTCGCCACGATCCAGGTGCGATCGGGGCAGGCCAACGCCTTCGTCTTCCCGATGCCTGGCTTCGATCCGCGTCGGCTTGCGAAAGAGTGGAGCAAGTAGGTGCCCTACCCCAGGACGGGAGTCAGCAAGCCGGCGCCGACCGCTGCGGCTTTCATTTTGCATTTCGCATTGAACAGGCGGTCTTGCTCATCGCAGGCTCCATCTGCTCTTTATTGTGTTCTGTGTGCCGTCCTCCTGATGCTCGTGCTGCCCCGATCAACTCACGCCGCGCAAACATGGTACGAGAACTACGATGAAGCGCTGAAGGCCATGTCGGCGAAAAACTATGTCGCTGCCGAAGCGAGGTTGAAGCAGGCGATGGCTGAACGGCCGGCGGCCGGGCGCAAAGTCAAGATGTACGGCACGCGCTACCTCAACATGTACGTCCCGCAGTACCAGCTCGGCCTCGTCTACTGCCAACTCGGGAGGTACAAGGAGGCGCTCGAGCAGTTTGAGAGAGCCGATGCATCAGGAGTGCTGGAGAAAGGCGATAAAGAGTTCATCCAGATGGCGAAGATGGTTCAGATCGCGAAGGAGCGCACGGGGCAGGTGACATCCCAGGTTGCGGCGACCGAGCCGAAGGTGCCCCCTCAGATCGAACCGCCGAAGGGGGCGACGGTCGCCGACGATGTGGCGGCGCTGGTGAAGCAGGCCCAGTCTCTGTTGGATCAGGGACATCTCGATGAGGCTCGTGCAACTCTCGATCGGGCCCGCCGCAAGGACACAGGCAGCAAGGCCGTCTCCGATCTCGGTCTGCAGATCGCGCGGAAGGAGGCCGAGCTCGAGGCGGGGCGGGGAGAGGAGGCACGGAAGGCGGAGCTGGAGAAGAAGCGAGGGCAGTTTCAGGGGGCGATGAGCCAGGCCGATCAGTCGCTGCGCACGAAGGCCTACCCCGCCGCGAGGCAGCAGGCCGAGGCTGCCCTGGCGACAGGTTGGGACAACCAGGCGGCGCACGCGATGCTGAAGCGGATCAGCGTCGCCGAGAAGGTTGAGGCGCTGCGCGGCGCTGTGGGGTCGAGCAAATGGGCTGAAGCCCAGCGGCTGGCCCAGGAGCTTACCGCGCTGGATCCCTCGAATTTAGACCTGAAGGCCATGGAGGCTGAAATCCAGAAGGGCATCGGCGGGATGGCGACACAACAGCTGCAGGAAGAAGGGTTGGTCGCGTTTTACAGCGGGGAGTACCAGCAGAGCCTGACCTACCTCGAGAGAGTCGTTGCCGGCGGTCAGGACTCGGCCAAAGCCCACTTCTACGTAGGGTGCGCGTATGCGGGTATGGCATTCCGTGCACAAGATAAGCGCGACTCACTGTTGCAGAAGGCCCGGGATGCATTCCGTCGCGCCCGGCAGCTCAACCCCACCCTCCGCTACGACACCCGCTTCATCTCGCCGCGGATACTTGACGTTTTCAAGGGGACCCGATGAACGCAAGAGACGGCCACACGGTGAGGGATGCGTCCATCCAGCGGCGTTGAGGCTATGGAGGCGCTCCTCGCGGGGGTATTATGAAACCAGACGGCACGATCCGGAACTTCTCCACTCTCTCGCTTTTCCACTCTTTCACGTTCGCCATCTCACTCACCGGTTTGATCGCTCATCCAGCCTCCACCAACCAGCCGCCCGAATGGGCACGGACCGCCCGCCTCGCCGGCAGCGAGACTCTCGGCTGGTGGCTCACGGATTCTCAGCTCGACGCGTTCATTGCCGAGCACCACGCACAGAACATCTCGGTGCTCCTGATCTGGGCCGATGCCGAGCAGGCGTACGTGCTGACCTCCGCTGAGCTCGAGTACCTGAGGAAGGTTGCTCAGAAGGCTCACGCCCTCGATCCGCCAATGAGTGTGATCGTCTACCTCGCCCCCCTCGAACAAGTCAGTGTCGACGTCGATATGGACAAGAACGGGCAGGTCGACCCCGGGAAGCACTCGGTTTACTCCGACCACCCGGGCTGGGTCCAGGTTGGGATCGACGGGAGGCCGGCGGTATTCTACGGCTCGTACGCGTTTTGGCTCGGACCCCACGACGAGGATGCCTGGGTCTGCCCCAACGATCCTGAGTGGCGCGGTCTCGAGATCGCGGCATTTGCCAAGGTCGGCGCCACGGGCATCGACGGCGTGTGGTGGGACCGACCTGAATTCCTGAGCGATCTCGGGACGCCGAAGTGGCGCGACCAGTGGGCGTGCCACTGCAGCGACTGCAAGGCATTGTTCCAGCAGGAGAAGGGCGCCGAGATTCCCGGCACTGTGGATTTCGCCGACTCAACATGGCGCAGTTGGATCGAATGGCGATTCGCCAAGATGGGCAAGCTCATTTCGGATTGCCGAGCGGCGGCAAGGCGGAAGAGCCCCGGCTTCGTCATCTTCAACGAGTTTTACGAGCGCGCCGACTGGTATTCGACCGAAGCCGGGTTCTCCAGCCTCCGATCGCGGTCCTCCAACGACGGCGTGGCGCACGAGTGGGAGGTGCGCACGCCGCCGAACAAGATGAAATATTTCGACTGGAAGAGCGATCTGTTTACGTATCGGAGCTACCGCGGCTTTGACCGCGAACGCCCGTCGTGGGTGCTCGCGTACTCGCAATCGGTCGAAGCGGCGAAAACGCTCGCCTCGACTCAACTCCAGGCAGGCTGCAACTTCTACGAGGTCAAGTACTACCAGATGGTGCCCTCCATCGACAAGACCTTCCGGACGAAGGTGTTTGCCTGGATCAGGGACAACGAAGCCGGCTACTACTCCGGCGATCTCACCCCGTACGCGAATGTCGGCGTGTACTACAGCGAGCCGTCGATTCACTGGATCGACGCGCCGTCGCGCGGCAATGACGACGTGTACGAGGAGTTTCAGGGGTTGGGGATCCTGTTGGGTGAGATGCATGTCACCTATGTCGTCCTCACCCCGGACCAGCTCACCTCACTGGATTCCTTCGACGCGATCGTCCTGCCAAACGCCGCGACGATGTCCGATGCCGAGCTCGCTGCGTTCACGGCGTATGTCCGCGGCGGCGGCACACTCGTCTCTACCGCCGAGACCTCACTCTACGACGCCAGTGGGCAGCGCAGGAGCAACTACGGGCTGAGCGCCGTGTTCGGCGCGAGCTACCCGGCAACGGGAACCGTCGTGAACAACTTCGGCTCCGGTCGCTCGATCTTCACTCCGCGCAGGTTCGGCCAGGACTACTTCGCCGCAGTCAAGCCGGGCTCGCCCAACACCGTCACATCGAAAGAGAAAAAGATCCGAGCCGAGTTCATCTCGGGGCTATGGGATAAGACCAGCCTTCAACCGATCGTCTCCCTGACCGGACGGGAATGGATCGCAGTCGACCCATTCTACAGTGATAGTAAAATCGTGCTCCATGTCTCGAACTACAAGAACATCAAAGGCCCCCAGGAGAAGCCCGTACCCGATTCCGGCGTCACCCTCGACATCCGTCTCCCCGACGGGTTCTCGGCCACGAGCGCGACGGCGACCGAGCTGCTGGAGGACTCGAAGTCGCTCACGCTCACATTCCCACAGACCGGTGTGGCGCGCGTCGTCTTCGGGATAAAGAATCACGTCTTGATCGAGATTCCCGGCTCGCGGGACGCCCCAGCCTGGCCTCGTGGGTCTTGTGGGCGGCGTTAGGCGATCGCGAGCCTTCGCGCCGCCTCCCAGAGATCGCATTGAGTCTGGAGATTCATCCAGAGCTCCGGGGATGTCTTGAAGACACGTGCCAGAAGGATCGCAGTCTCGGCGGTCACGGCCCGCTTCCCCTTGATCAGGGTGTTCACGCGTTGGATCGGTACGCCCATTCTCCTGGCGAGCTCGACCTGGGTCATGCCCAGGGGCTTGAGGAATTCCTCGAGCAGGATCTCACCCGGCGGGGTCGGGGGTCGGTTCTTTGGGAGCATAGTCCTCCTTCAATGATAGTCGGCGATGCGCACATCGAAGGCGTTTCCGTCCTCGAATCGAAAAATGATTCGCCATTGATCGTTGATCCGGATCGAGTACAGCCCGGCCAAACTCTTCCTGTGCCGTTCGAGTCTGTTTCCAGGCGGGCTCCTGAAATCGTTCAGGGTGCGGGCCGTATTCAACATGTCGAGCTTCCTTTGCGCCACAGGCCAGATATCCTTCGGGACTCTCCTGGCCGCCTTCGTGTCCTCGCCATGATAAATATCCGCCGTTGTGACGTCGGCGAAGCTGACTACCACAACGGCATTTTAACGCTTTAACGGAATATGTGCAATCGCACAGCGGTCCCCTAGCCGGACCATCCCCACACGCGTGGGGAAACCGAGCGCGGCCTCCGTCTTGCCGCATCCCATCGGCCCTTCGATCACGTACAAGCCGGGTGCCACGATGTTTTCCCACGCTACGGCCTGCAGAGCGTTGGCTTTAAAGGATGGGAAGAGATCCTCGAAGCCAAGTCCCGCCTTGGCTGACGATGACTCCCACCGCACCGCCGCCAACGCGTCACGTGCCCGCTGTCGGCGTTCATCGATACTGCCGGTCCACGTCTGTCCAAACAGAGTCTCGTCCGACCCAATCCAGTCGGCTACGGTAGTCAGCCCGGCGGTCATCCACAGTGCCGCCTCGTCACCCTGTTCCGTAGGTAAAGGTCCGAAAATGAGCGTCACTTCGTCTATCAAAGCTCTGCATTCAGCGGCCCAGGCCGCATGATTGTTTTCTGCAATTGGCTGAAGGCGATCGCCCTTGATCTTTCCGTGGTGTGCACCGGAGACGGCAGCCCACTGCCGGAGCGAATCGGCAACGAGCTGCTGCAGTGTGAACTGGCTGACCTTGGCGTGATCGTCCTCGCAACCGGCAGCAGGTCCAGCAACGCTTCTGCCACGCAGCCGACGTTCAGACAGTGGTCGCGGACGCTGATGCCAGGTTGGCCGGCGGCACGATCAACTCCTCCGACTAGGGCTCGGTCCAGGATGCAGGCGGGCACCGCAGAAGCTAGTACGGGCTAAGAATCGTGGTCGGGATCAAGAACCATGTTCTGATCGAGATCCTCCCACTCACTGAGAACCTGTGCCACGCGGGCCCGCACCTGCTCGCGTGCACGGAACCGCTCCGTCCCTTGCGAAAGCAGGTCGTCGTATTCGGTTTCGGTGTGGCGAATGTGCGCGATGACTGCCAGGCGGATCGCTTCATCTTCCAGCCGTTTGCCGCCCGCTGAGCGTCCCACGCGTCCGCTGTACTTCGCGCAGGCATGCTCGGCAATCGACTGGCAGCGTTCCGGCGGACAGCCGGGGAATATGTCTCGAATGCGCCGGGCGAACTGATGGACGAGCTCCTGGTCCAGCTCCGCGCGCCGGAAGACCTCGCGCTGCCGGCGGCGCTCCCTGATCTCCGCGTCCGCCAGACATTCGGCCTCGGCCCGCTTCAGCGCATCCTCCTGCACGAGCAACCCCTGACGTTCATACCGCTGTTGCGACCGGCTCCATTCCAGGACAACTGCGTGGAGCGGCGAGTATTTGCCCGCGCGCCGCGTGAGCGTTGCATTGCCGGGCGGAAGGAAAACGAGATGATCCAAATCTGCACAGGCGAGGCACAACGCCCCGCGCTCGCCCGCAAGCAGAATCCATGCGCCCGAACCGAGATCCTCCCGGCACTCGTCGCAATGCGAAGGTCGAGAGGAGATAAATACCCGCAGTGCGTGCGAGGCCCCAGACTCTTTCTGCATGACCTCGGTCACCTCCTGCACCGCATGTCGCCAATTCAAGAAAAGGAAGTCGGGAAGAGAATAATCCAGGCGAGCCTCGCAGGTCTACCCGTAGTCGCTTCGAATGCGCCGAGATCTCTCGATCGTGTCTCAGGCCGGAATAATGGCGAGCGGGAATGATCGCGCGCCCATGTGGGCAGCTCGCGAGAGTATGCGTGCCTGCTATCCGAGGCCGGATGGACGGTGAGGCCTATCACGCGCGTACGGACGCCACATGCTCGCACAATCCTCCGACGGATCGTGCGCGTTACGTGTCAACCTCACGATGTGCGTCTTATTTCTTCTCACGCTACATCCGCCGCAGCTTTGCAACTAACTTGCCAGGAGAAAGTCACGCCCGAGACAGGCTTGACAGATGTGCACGGCGTTTCGATATTGCAATCTTGGTCGAGCAGCGAGGAAGAAACCGCAGCTGCTTTTTCTCGGTCGGGCCCCGATACCGGTGAGGAAGACGGGGCGAGAAACGCATCCATCTGGATGACATCTGAGTTCGCGAGAAAGGTTGGAATGACCCATGACACAGATAAGAACATTCGTGTTTTCCTTGGCCTGGGCGATCACCATATGTGCTCCCGTTTCGGTGCGTGCCGAGCAGCACATGGTCAATCGCCTCGGTGATCCGAAAAGCTGCTTCAATCGAGCGCCGCTGAGGAAGCCGGCCGATCTGCGCTCGATGCTCCACAACAAGAAGGCCGACGTCGAGCTTGCTCTTCAGAAGGCGGGGTGGTCCGGAAGCGTCGAAGACATCGACCGTGCCGCCATGGATCCGACGACCGTGATCGGTGAGACGACGATACAGGTCGGTGCAACGATGCCATACATGGCGATGAGGCGTGGCGGGGTTCCGGGCGTCATCGACAACGTCGTCTGGGCGGGCGATGAGCCGTTCGGCGCCTACACGATCGACTTCTATTCGACCGGGCACAGATACCGGCTGTTCGCTCCGAAAGATTGCGGTAACTTTTGGATCGAGGCGTTGCCGGATCAGGAACCTGGGCCGGCTCAGATCCAACCGCAAGGGGTCGCTGTGGCGGTCACGGTATCGGGCGACGTGTGCGTCACCCAGCCCGTGGACGTGAAAGTGAGCGCGCGGAACGCCGCGCCGTCCGCACAGGTGACTCTCACGGTCGGAACCCAGCCGCCCATCTCGGGTGCACTGTCGGCCGGTTCTTTCCAAGCCACGCTTCCCGGATTCAATCTACCGGGGCGATACACGATTACTGCGCTCGTCGAGGGAGTCGAGGGCAGCGGAACAGTGACGGTCAACCCATGCCCGCCCACCTGCAGCCTCTCGGTCACACCCACGGAGATTCGGCGCGGCTCGCCGTTCACCATCGACGCGTCGGGTTCGAGCGTTGCCCCCGGGGTGACGGTCGGGCTGCGGTCGGTGTCGGTTGACATCCTTCTCGACGGCACCGTCGTTGACCACTTCGACCTGACGCCGCCATCTTTCCGCCGTGACGATGTGATCCTGAAGAAAGCTGGCAGCTACGCGATCCGGGCCGTTGCAATCGACGAGGTGGGCCAGAGCTCGACGAACCCGTGCGAGGCGGCTCTCGAGGTGACATCGGCATTTCCTCTCTTCGTCGCCGGATTCGTGGGCAAGGAGCGGCTTGTCCGCGAAGAGTTCGGCGGGGGGCACTGCGCGCCACTCGTCGGCGCGAAGCTCGGATTCCTCCCACAACTGGGAGAGAGCGTCGAGCTCGAGGCGTCAGTTGGTGGCAAGCTCGACGTCGATGATACCGGGAATTCGAGTTTGTTCGTCGATCTCGCACTGAACGGCCTCATGGGGAGAGGATTCCTCGGAGGTGGCGTGAGCTTGTGGGATCTGACCCACGAGGAAACTCGCGCGGCATCGTTGCTGATTCAGGGCGGCTTCGACATCACGAGCAGCGGCGCTCTCCAGCTCACACTGGAAGGCCGCATCCCATTCGACCAATTCGACGACATCGAGAACAACTACCAGTTCTGGGGCGGTCTCAGGATTCGCAGGGCGCGGCGTTAATGGCATGAGGAGGGGAGAGGCGGCGTGCCGCCCTCTCCCCTCGCCTTGTCCAATGCGGTGTGAGCCAGATCACAATCCCCCGTCCTCACGAGAGCTAGTTCTAAGATGAGGGCGAGTTTCGGATGAAAGGAGTAGACGGAGACAATGTTTGACATAAACGTTGGTACGAAGATGCGGAGGCTGGTCGCGATGCTACCGGTGTCGATCGCTCTGATCTTCGCGGGCGGCCTCCTGGCACACGATGGCCCGGGAGGTGGGACGCGCGCGGAGCTTCGAGGTGAGATCCAGGCGATATCCGAGAGCACATCCAGCTTCACGGTTATCGGCCAGACAATCGTCGTCGGCCCGGATACGAGAATCAGACGGGACGACGATGACGACGAGGATGACGATAGGATCGCCCACGGGGGAGACGACAACCTTCCGTTTAGTGCGCTCCAGGTGGGCGACATGGTCGATGTGGAAGGGTCGTTCCTACCGGACGGCCAGATTTTGGCGGATGAAGTCGAGATCGAGGGGGAGGCAGTTGTCGAGCAGGTGGAGATTGAAGGGACAATCCAGTCTGTCGGCACCGACTCCATAGTCGTCGCGGGCATCACTGTTGTCGTGGATTCCTTCACGATCATCGAGGATGAGAATCACAACCCCTCGAGCTTCTCGAGCCTGCAGGTCGGACAGCGAGTCGAAGTGAAAGGGACGCCTCAGCCGGATGGCAGTATCCTCGCCTCGAAGATCGAGATCAAGGAGGTCAATCAAGCGATCAAGCTCGAGGGCACGATCCAGGCGATCGGGGACATGCTCATTGTCGTCGCGGCGCAAGTCGTGCACGTCGATGCCGCGACGATTCTCGAGGGCGACGATGACATGCCGATTCACTTCGGCGATCTGAAACCGGGAATGAAGGTCGAGGTTGAAGGAATCGTCCAGGATGATGGCTCGGTGCTCGCAAACAAGATCGAGGCGGACACGTCGTCGCCGGGCCTTTCCGCAACGGGCCGGTTGACCGCGACCACAGCGACCTCCATCAGGATTGGAAAGCGGGTCTACGGTTTGCTGAAGAGCACGAAGATCCGCGATCGGTCAGGCCACACGCTCAAGCCCTCCGACCTGAGGGTCGGAATGCAGGTTCGCGTCCTCTACAAGAAGGGCGGCAAGTCCTTCTTCGCTCGCGACGTCAGGGTATTGAAGTAACTTCCGGGCCGCCCTCAAACGGACACGCGAGTCATTCTGGTCAGTCTGTATTCTGCTCCTGTCCACATGAACGGTGAGAATACCGGTTGATCAGAATGCCCCGCGGGTCCTCTCGCACCGCCGGACCAGGAGCATCTCGAACCCACCATCGTCGCTCGTTGCTGTTTCCTCGATTTCGAACAGGGCGGTGCGGATCGTGTTGCCGAGGGCCGCGGGCTCGAACTTCAGCGAGCAGCTCATCTGGAGTCTGCTGCCGGCACGCATCGCGAGGTGAACCCCTCCGATGCTCAACGTCACATCCCGAGTAGGCTCGAAGTATTTCGACAGCCTCCACACGCCGGTCAGCTCCTCACTTCTGGACAGGTGGAATACCACTGTTCCGTCCTGCTCGTTGATGCCGGCTGCTGCGAGCGGAGCGAACGCGAAGCGGCGATTCAGGGGGTTGTCGTAGCCGGACATCGTCTGATCGCGGATGATCTCGCCGTCCACGAGAACCAGGTCGCCGGCACGGGCGGTCGCCGAGAGTGATCGGATGAGGGATTCCGGTCCAAATGCGCCGATCGTGTTGCCGAGCAGACAGAAGATCCGGCGCACGCCCCGTGCTTCGCTCTCAAGAACACCCCATGTCGCGTCGGCGCCGAGATCCGCCTTCACCCCGCGGGCCGGAAACCCATTCGCGATGGCGCGGTTGAGCGCGATCTCCAGAAGCGACTGACTTGTGTCGACGGCCATGTAGTGAGCGGAGCGCCCCATTTCCCGGAGCGCATTGAGCAGCACCAGATCCTTATCACCCTGGCCCGACCCCAGACTCACGAGCACGATCTCCCCGGCCGGCTCCAGATGCGACCTGAACCAGCGCGACGCGCATCGTTCGATCAGCGACAACGAACGGATATAGTTGCGATACGCGCCGTCGGTGCAGAGATCGAGCCAGGCCTTCACCGAGAGCGGCGTCCAGTAGAAGAATTTCTCCGGCAGGTACCCGCCCTCAAACGACGCGACAAGCTGCTCTGCCAACTCCTGCTCCGTGATCAGGCATCTGACAGTGGCGTAGTCCTGGTCCATCTGGATCCTCCTCTGTTCGCCAACCACAGATCCTACCAGAGAGGCTTTCAGCCCGTGAATGGAAGCCCACGCACGAGGTGAAGATGTGTCTGAGTGGATCAAAAGCCCACGCTCCCCCGGTCCGAGAGACACGACCCGCGGCAAAGTCGAGGCGCCGACTCGGGCGAGGCCGTTCCGTGCGGAACCGCAGATGGCGCAGATCGCCGCGCAGATTGCGCCGATTCTTCCAGCTTTCAACCGACGAGAAACTTCTCATTGCACACGGGTCGGCGCGAAGCGATCTGAGATATCTGCGAGTCAATCGGTGAAATCTGCGGTTTCCGGGACTTCACCGTTGCCTTGATCCGTGAGACCTGAATCCGCGCGTAAGA
>JACPPM010000214.1 GCA_016191015.1 Acidobacteriota bacterium
GATCATGACTCATCGCAGAGCGCTCCTCAAAGCGAATTCCACCGGCCTCGCGAACCCATCGGCGGACGCTGCGGTTAGCTCGGTACTTTGACGAGGCCCTGGGTGTACTCCCCCGACCTCGGACCTCGGACTTCGGATGTCTCTCATGATTTCACGGCGCCAGATCGCGCAGGTAACGCTGCGCGAGATCGGCGACCGGTTTCCCATCATTATCGTAAACGGTTGCGCGGGGAAAGGAAAGTGCCTGTCTGAAGGCGGCTGCCGCCTCGGGCTTGTAGCCGAGCTGCAGCAGCACTCTACCTTTGTAGTAGGCCACTGTGCCATCGGAGATCCCCCACGTCTGGCCCATCTGCGCCATCTGCATCTCTTCATAGGCAGACTGGTATTCTCCCGTGCGCATGAAGCACTGTCCCAGCAGGAAGCGGGCCAGACCCCCGCTCCCTCCCTTGATCAGGATCCCGAGCTCGGCGACGATCCGCGAAACGAGCAGGGAGCCCGTGGCCAGGGGGATTTCCTGAGGTGAGGCACCCACGGTGAGCTCGATCGTCTGCGGCGGGGATTCCTTCTTCGGACCTCGGATTTTCAGCAGCAGCTTCTCACCCGGCTTGACCTCCTGGATCGCCTGCTGGAGCTGCGCCGTCATGGTCACCGGTTTCCCTGCGACCTCGAGCACCACCTGTCCGACACTCATGCGAGCCGCTGCCGCTGGTCCCTCAGGAGCCACCGACAGGACGACAGGTCCGGCGCTGCCTCGAAGATCGATCGTACGGCAGCCAATCCAGCTCCGGTGGATCGAAAACGGCTGGTTGAGGGTGGCAATCAGCTTGCTCAGCTCGTCGGTCGCCGGGTTGATATAGATCGACTCTACCGAGGAGGAGGGCGGGGCGGCAAAGTTCAAGAAGAAGAACTCCTGAATCCTCTCCCTGGAGAGGAACCCGAGGGCGACCATCTCGCCCTTAGCCTCTCCGCAGAGTCGCTTCAAGCTTTCGACGAACAGCTTCTTCTGCTCTTCGGTCTGAGGCTTGTTCTGGGCGAGGAAGCTGTTTGAGCTGAGACCAACCTTCCGGATGAGTTTCTGACCGTCGGCATATCCGATGGCGACGACGTTGAGGGTTGTCACGCCACGGAGGGAGGCGTCGAGCTGCTTCTCGCGCTCACGGGCCTGCGGCGCCAGTTCGGGGTCGGAGGCGATTCCCAGGAAAACGAGTGTCGGGCGAGGCTCGGCCTTCAGCCTTACCGCTTCGCCCTTCTTCAAGGAAATGGCTTGCGAGAATTTGCCGGCTGGGAATGTGACGTCCACGACGTGATCACCCGAGCAGACGGTGGACGTTTCGATCGGCAATGGCCCAAGCGATCTCTGCCCGTCGATGAACGCTTCGCCGCCGGTGAGTGACGAGGTGATCGTGAGGGTCGCGGTGCTGTTCTCGAGCAGCACAGTCGGGATTTCGAGGTCCTGCACGGCTTCAATCGTCACCGATCTCCTCAGCGTCTCATAGCAGGGACGGGAGAATTCGAGGACGTGTTGGCCCAAATTCAGACCATCGATCAGCAATGGCGACGATGTCTCGCTCTCGCTTTCCGGCGTCCTCCCAGCGGGCTGTCCGTCGACTGCAATCAGAACTCCGGCGGGCACGGTCGTGACGCTGAGGGACGCGGCGGTCCGCGTCAGCGGGTAGTTCAGCGTGAGCGTCTGGCGCGGCTCGACCATGATCTCCTGGACCACTTCTTCGAACCCCTTGCGACTCAGCCGAATCCTGTGTGGGCCCGCCACTGCGGGCCGATCGGCCAGATCGGTGCTGCCGATCGATGTGCCGTCGAGGTAGACAGTGGCGCCGGCGGGTACCGACGCGACACGCAGGAATCCGATGAGGTTACCGCGGATGCCGTCGTAGAGTTTGTAGAACTTCGGGGAGACCTCCTCGCGCTTGACTTCGTAGGCAGGGTCGAGCGCGACGAGCTCACGCAGGTCCGCGTCGCAGGCTGCGTCGTCTCCCTTGTTGTACAACGCCCGAGCGCGATACTCGAGGGCCTTCTTGAGGAGGATCGCGGTTTCCGGGCTCAGCCCGGATCTCCCCCTGAGCGCTTCCACGATCTTCGTGAACTCGGCGATCGACGCCGGCTGATTCGGCGAATCGAAGGAATCCATCGCCGCGGAGAAGATCCCTTGCAGCGCCGCGATGTCCATGTCGCTCTCCTGCGCGCGCACAAATGCGGCAAGGGAAAGAAACGCCGCGACCAGGATCGTGCGCATCACGCTGGCGCGAGGATGTCGCCCGTGACGACTGAGCGATTGCATGGTACGAAACTCTCGTCTCGCTTCGTCACTTTGCGTTGTGCATTCTGCACTTTGCATTTTTCATCTGCCACGACTACAGCGTGCGCCTACCGCACGCCATCGTCGGGCTCTTTCACGTCAAGGGTTGCCGCCATGGATTCGATGCCCTTCCCTGCTCTCATTTCAGGACCCAGATCCCCGGGGCCTTGTCATCCCAGACATAGATGTCTCCTGAGCCGTTGACCGCCAGCCGCTTGGGCGATCGCATCCCGGTGACGACTGATTGGTAGATCAGCTTCCCCTGGCGATCGAAGATGTGGATGGCATGGAGGGCTCGATCGAGGACATACAGATGTGCGTAGCTGTCGAATCTGATCTGCGTCGGGTCCTGGAACGCATAGCCCGGTCCCGCAGCGGGGATGCTCACGACCAGTTTCCCACGCCTGTCATAGATATTGACCTTCTTATCTTTGAAGAGGAGCGCAATGCGATCCTGGGCATCGACCGAAATCGACTCGACACCACCACCGCTGCCGGGGGCGTACACGGAGTCGAAAACCAGCGTGCGGGAGAAGTGGAGGACCCGGCCGCTCTCGAGCACGTAGTAGTCACCGAAAGAGGTGCGGATCACGTCCTCGGCGTCGCCCACCGGTTGGCTTTCGTGCTTCTCGGGCTTCGTCCATGTGAGCGGATAAAAGCGTTCGCGGGTCGTCAGCCCCGTCTCGTCGGCGGCGACAACGCCTCCATCGGAGTCGGCGAAGACTCCGGCCGGGCGACGTGCCCCGAGTCCCCCAGTCACGCGCAAATCGGACCCGATGATGTGAATGCGAGCATTCTTCGGATCAGAGAACAAGAGCACCTGGTTGGGATCGAACACCATCCCGCCGCACTCCTGGATGAGGGCGGGACCCTTCGGGACAACGAGCTCCTGACTCTTATACAAGCTGCCCGGATCGATCTTCAGCTGGTAGTAGAAGCGCCAGAGGAGGGCGAGTGACCGGAGCGCCGCCGATGCGTCGGGGCGCTCCGCGTACAGGTCTCGCACCCGCTGAATCTCCTGCATCGACCGATCGGTCTTGCCCATGTAGAAGAGCGCGTCACCGAGGGCGAGCTGAGCGGAGGGTGCGGCGACTCCGGAAGGATACTCGGTGGCGCAACGCTCGAAGTACTCGGCCGCTTGCTCGTAATGCTGTAGCCGCTGTTCGACGAGGCCGGCGTGGTAGAGCGAGTCCTCGACGACCAGGCTGTTGGGATAGAACTGCACGGTTCGCAAGAAGTTGGCCAGCCCGTCCTGCAGCTGTTGATCGCTGCCCGCGCCTTCGCTCAGCAGGAGTCCTTTGTAGTAATAAGCATCCGCGGTGGTATCCCGCCCCTGGTAGCCGTCGATAATCTGCTGGAAGAACCTGAGGGCCTCCTGGGAGTTGCGTTCGACGTGGTAGTAGTACCGACCGAGCTCCAGCAGCGCGTTGTCAGTGAAGTTAGAGGCCGGGTACGAGGATATGAGCGACTTGAAGTCCTGGATAGCCTGCTGGTAGTACTTGTCCCGCATCAGATTGCGGCCGCTCAGGAACATCTTCTCGGCCAACGCGTCCTGCTGCTGCGGCTGGGCGATGCCGGGTAAAACGAGGTTGGTAAGGGCCAGCCATATCAGGACGCGTGATCCCATCGGCGGCATTATATGATGCCTCGTGCCCAAGGATCAATCGAACGGCGTGACCCGATCCGGCGATAAGGGGCATCCGCTTCGTCGTATTCGTCGCCGCGGTGCTCAGATACAACGGCGAGATACTCGTTGAGACTTTGCCGCGATCGGTGCAGCTCTGGTTTCGCAGCTCCACACTGTTCCTCTCGGCAGTCTCTACCAGTCTCTACGAGATCTGCGCAATCTGCGGCCTGCTCGGAACTCCGACATGGGCATACAGCCTGACCGACGACGTCGACTCCCGCGTACGGTGCGTGCTATAGTCGCCCAAGGACGATCTGTGCCATGCACACACCGCCGCGCGCCGGCGAGCCTCCGCTCCGACACCCAACGCGGCGGAGGCGCAACCAAAGAGGTTGCGTCTCCGCCGCGCGTGAGAGCGTGGAGCGTGGAGTGTGAGAGCGTTCTTCGGAGCCACCCGGATCGTCCGAGACGACAGCCCCGTTCCAGCCTTCCTCCCCTCCCGCTTTCCTGAGAGGAGCTCGGAAGATCTAGCCGCCTCAAATGTCTTGCCATTTCGTGTCAACACTCAACTTCCAAGACACCATGCTCGTCGCAGGACTGCGCCTGCGACGAGAGTCCGCGTTGCGGCAGCGGAAGACCGGAAGCGAAACCGCAGATTGCGCAGATTACGCAGATTCCCCCGAGCAACGATCCCGCGGCCGCCAATACTCCGATGTTGAATCTGTGAAATCAGCGAAATCTGCGGTTTCCCGACGTTCGGCCTCGTTTGACCTGACAACATGTTGGTACGGAATGCGCCCTAAGGTGCGTAGCATGAAGTGATAACAGGGGCGTGCTTCATCGCGTTCGGAGCGTGGGCGATCCTCGCCCAGGCACTCTTCCTCCGTGAATCGCTGATCGTCTTCTTTGGAAATGAGCTGGCGCTCGGCGTCGCGCTCGCTTCCTGGTTTCTCGGCATCTTCGCCGGGGCTGCGTGCGCGGGGTTCCGGCCGCCCCGGTCCGCACCTCCCGCCAGACGTGCGGCCGCGTTCGCGATCCCGTTCGTCCTGCTGATCGTGTCCTTTCCTCTTGGGCTGCTGGCTCTGCGCGCCTCACGTCTCTTCCTCGGCGTGCCCGGCGGTGAGCTCGTTCCCCTGGGCCGCGTCTCGCTTGTCTGCCTTCTCACGATCACATCGTCCTCGTTTCTGGTCGGCTGGCTCTTTCCGGCAGCCTCGGCGGTCGCGGCTGCGACCCGGTGGAGCGGGCGCGGTGCGATCGGGTGGGTGTATGTGTTGGAGTCCGGCGGCGGACTGATCGGCGGTGTGGCGTTCACGGCTCTCTTTCTCCCACGTTTCCCGGCGATGGTAGCCGTGGGGGTCTTTGCATCGGTTGCACTCGCGTCGATCACGCTGCTTCTCCGGGTCGAACGGCATCGAGGGTGGATGATCTCCGCCCTCATGACGATCCTCCTCTTCGTCGCACTGTGCGCAGGATGGCCGCGGTCCCTGGATGAGTGGATGGCCGGGGTGCGGTGGCAGTCGTACCGGAACACGCTCCCCCTGGTCCTCTCCCTCGATTCGCCGTACGAGAACATCGCTGTCGCCGGGGACGGGCCGGTTCACCTCTTCCTGAACGGCCAGGTCGCAGGGACATTCCCCGATCCGTATGGATATGCGACACGCGTGCACCCCCTCATGCTTCAGCATCCGCATCCCGAAGCGATCCTCCTCCTCGGCGGCGGCATGACGGGCATGGCGCGTGAGATCCTGCGACATCCTGTCCGGAGACTCGATATCGCCGAGGCGGATCCGTGGTTGCCCGGCGTGCTCGAACGGTTCCTCCCTCCAGATGATCGCGACGCGCTACGCGACCCGAGAGTGGCGCTTCATTCTGTGGACCCGAGACGGTTCGTGGCCGATTCCACCGGCACGTATGACATCATCATCCTGAGCTTTCCGGACCCCACGACCGCCGCACTCAACCGCTTTTACACGCGTGAGTTCTTCTGCGCGTGCAGGATGCTCCTCGACAAGCGCGGCATCCTGATCACCCGGGTCACCTCATCCTCGAACTACCTCGGTGGCGCCGCCCTTGGTCTGCCCGCCTCGATCTACTGGAGCCTTCGGGATGTTTTTGCCAACGTTCTGGCCACTCCCGGGGAGGAGTGTTACCTCGTCGCATCCGGTCCGGCCGGCGCCCCATCGCTCGATCCCAATGTGCTCTCGTCACGGCACCGCGAGCGGAATATCGAAACGCCGATGTTCCAACCCGAGCTTCTGGAAGTGCTATTTCCAGAGGATCGAGTTGCATTTGTGCGTAGCGCGCTCGAGTCGGCGGCCGACACCCCGAGAAACACGGACCTTCGTCCCGTGAGCTACTTCTACGGGCTTCTCCTGTGGGATCGTTTCTCCGGTGGGGAGTATGGATACTCTCTCGGCAGGTTGGCCGAGAGGCCGCTCTCTCACTGGGTTCTTGCCCTGGCGCTCCCGTGCGCCGCCTGGGCGGCTTTCGTCCTCACACGCGCCAGACCGCGAAGGCTCCGGCTGCAGACACTCACGGCCATCGGCTCAACAGGGAGCGCCAGCATCGCTTGGAGCCTGCTGCTCTTGCTCGTGTTTCAAGACATCTTCGGCTACCTCTACCAGGAGGTCGCGCTCCTGGTGGCTCTCTTCATGTCGGGGCTCGCAACCGGCGCCGAGGTGGCTCGCAGACACAGGGCTGGGACTGAGGATCTGACGGTGCGCTGGAGAGCTCTCCGACACAGCGACATCGCATCCTTCGTGTTTTCGTGCGTCCTGCTGACCACACTCCCGCTGCTTGTGAAGGCCGGCTCCGGGTGGCCGGCCTGGGCCGCGATTGCAACTCTCCTTCTCCTCGCTGGCGTGACGACCGGCGCGCAGTTTGCCGCGGCGTCTTCGCTCTACCAGCATCTTGCCGGCGACGTTCGTGTCGCAGCCGGGGCCGTAGATGCCGCCGATCACCTCGGCGCCGCCCTCGGCGCGCTCGCCACCGGAGTCCTCCTCGTGCCGCTTCTGGGACTGGCAGGAACGGCCCTGATCGTCGCTGTGCTCAAGGCAGCGTCCCTCACCACGCAGCTCCGCGGCGCTGCCTGACCGCGCCACATTCTCCGTGTCGAACCCCTTTAGTGTCTATGAAGTTGAGTGTTGACACGAAATGGCAAAACGTTCGAGTGGGTGAGATCCTCCGAACCCCTCTCAGGAAAGCAGGAAGGGAGGAATGCAGGAGCGGAGCAGTCATCTCCGGAGCGCAGGGTGGCATCGAACAGACCCCTTCCTGCC
>JACPPM010000232.1 GCA_016191015.1 Acidobacteriota bacterium
CAACTTGCTCCTCACTCTCGGGTCGGCGCGAAGCAATCGGCGACATCTGCGAGTCAATCTGTGAAATCTGCGGTTTCCGGGACTTTGCCGTAGCCTTGGTGCGTCCGGCCCGCCCATTTAAGCGGACCTGGCGGTGTGATACTGTTGGTAGCATATGAGCAGGAGGCGAAGTGGCAGTGCGCGAAGCGACTTCTGGTCCGATGCCCCGGGAGCCACGTCGCGGACGGCGGAAGCGCGATCTCTGTGGTTGGGGCTGCCCGGCGATTGGGGTGACGCGTGGTGACGAGGCCACTGCTGCGTATTCTGTTGATCGAAGACGAGCCTGACATTCAGGCGATAGCCAGGCTCGCGCTCGAGGGAATCGGCGGGTTCACAGTCGAGATCTGCTCGACCGGCGCCGAGGCGATTCAGAAGGCTCCGGTCTTCGCACCGGACATGATCCTGCTCGACGTGATGATGCCCGGCATGGACGGCCCCACGACCCTTCGGGCGCTGCGGGGCATCGAGTCGGTCGCCACGACACCGGTGGTCTTCCTGACCGCGAAGGTGCACCCGAAGGAGGTGGCCCACTATCGCGAGCTGGGGGCAGTGGATGTGATCAGGAAACCATTCGATCCGATGTCACTGTCGGAGACCCTCAGGAGCATATGGGCAACAAGATCGTAGTGGTTGACGACGAGGAAAAAATCACGAGGATGCTCCAGATCCTGTTGGAGCAGCATGGCTATCAGGTTCTAGTCTCGCATGATGGGCTCGCAGCCTACGACATGATCGTGAAAGAGAAGCCGGAATTGGTTCTCAGCGATTTGCTGCTTCCGAGGCTTCACGGGTTTGAGCTCTGCAAGAGAATCCGTGAGACGGAGGGCATTAACGGCACGCCGGTGATCCTGATGACTGCCGTCTACAAGACGACCAAGTACAAGGGTGAGGCGGTCCGATATGGAGCCAACGACTTCGTCATCAAGCCGCTGGAGCACGGGGACCTGCTTGTGCGGGTGGGCAGGTTTGTGCAGGCAAAGGCGACGCAGCCGGCCGCGCTCGCGAGCGAGGCGGTGGCGAAGCAGCTCAAAGCGCTGCGCCAGGAGTACGCAAGCAAGTTGCCCGAAAGGGTTGCGGGGATACAGGCGATCTGGGCTGGCCTGACAGCGGGGATGTGGGACCCGGAGGTGTTCAAGAGCCTTCACAGGGGTGTCCATGGCCTCGCCGGATCCGGCGCCACGTTCGGATACGGTGAGCTGAGCGACGCAGCGCGGGGAGCCGAGGGGGTGATGAGCTCAGTGTTGGACACTCCGGGCAAGCCGGCCGCCGAATGGATTCGACAGATCGATGCGGCAATCAGAAACCTCGGAAAGGCAGCGGCGCGAGTCGTTCAGGACTCAGATGGTTTTCACCCAGATCTGAGCCTGGCTCCGATCGATCCCTCCCCGAGAATCGAGGCGGATGCCCGGCAGATATACCTGATTGAGCGCGATCCGGCACAGGCGCAGGATCTGGCTCTGCAGGTCGGGTGGTTCGGCTATTCGGTTCGTACGTTCCCACGAGCGGCCGGGTTGAAGGATGCGGTCGCCGCCGAAACACCGTCTGCAATCGTCATCGATGTGGCGAGTCCTGAGGACGATCTCGATGTCGTCACTGAGATCCTCGCGATTCAGGAGACTCAGCAGCTGCCCATCCCGGTGATGTTCCTCTCGTCTCGTTCGGACCTCGAAAGCAGGCTCTGGGCGGTGCGTGCCGGGGGGGGCGCGTATTTGATCAAGCCCGCCGATGTCCGGGAGCTGATCGACAAGATCGATCACCTGACGGCGCGGAACGTCCAGGAACCGGGCAGGGTGCTGATCGTGGAAGACGAGCCGGAGCTTTCGGAATTCTACAGGCAGGTGCTGAGCGGGGCCGGATTCGAGACAGCGGTCGTGAATGATCCAACAAAGGTTCTCGAGCCGCTCAGCGAGTTCAATCCCGACATGATTCTCATGGACATCTACATGCCCACTTGCACCGGGCTGGAGCTGGCCCGAGTTGTCCGGCAGCAGGAGAACTATGTCGGCATTCCGATCGTGTTCCTCTCCAGCGAATCGGATCTCGACCGGCAGGTACAGGCGATGGGATCGGGTGCGGACGGGTTCCTGACCAAGCCGATCACGACGGAGCACCTGGTGTCGGCGGTGGCGAGTCGGGTTGAGCGTGCGCGGACTCTCCGATCGTTCATGGTCCGCGACAGCCTCACCGGTCTGCTCAACCACAGCAAGATCGAGGAGCAACTGGACGTCCAGGTGGCGCGCGCCCAGAGGCAGCGGACCCGCCTCGTTTTCGCCATGATCGATGCCGACAACTTCAAGGCCGTGAACGACACTCACGGCCATCTGGTCGGCGATCGTGTCATCAAGACCATCGGGAGGTTGCTCAAACAGCGTCTGCGGAAGACCGACATCATCGGCCGATGGGGTGGAGACGAGTTCGCGGTGATTTTGCCTGACACCGACGGCCTGACGGCGCGCCGGGTGCTCGAGGAGGCACGGCAGGGATTCGCGCAGGTGCGGCACCAGTCGCCTGAGGGCGCGTTCCACGTGACCTTGAGTTGCGGCATTGCTGACTTCCCCACGTTTGGCGATGCCAACAGTCTGGGTGTGGCCGCTGACAAGGCTCTCTACGTCGCCAAGCGCGCCGGAGGCGACGAGGTGGCACTCGCTCCCGGCGGCTCGCGGGCCACGTAATCTGCGCGGAGATCTGCGCCATCTACGGTTTCCTCCGGAACGGCCTCGCCCGAGTTGGCGACTCGACTTTGCCGCAGCCCCGAGTTAGTAGTTACGTGGAATTTACCTTTTGCCGCCGTCCGCGGTATCATGCGTGGTTGGTCGTCGGGAATTTTGGGTTGGGGAGGACGGGCCGGTGAACGAATCGGAAAGATTGTTGTCCATGCTGGGGCGGTGCAGGTGCGGAGGCGTCGCTGTTCTGATCGGCATATGGCTGCTGCTGACGGGCGTCGGATGCGGCCGACAGGCGCGTGTGGTGGCGGTGGATTTGATCAGGGAAAGGCCCGAGTATGTCAGCCCTACGATGGTGATCAAGGGGAAGGACGAGTCCCAGCGGCAACTTCTCTACGGCGGGTTCTCCGTCGCCGAAAACGGGCTTTTGATGGTTCCCGGCAACACGCCTGCGGTGAGTTTCGGGTTCTATCTGACGAAGACCGGGCCGACGGAGTTGGTGTTTTTCGGCAACGCGATGCCGGAATGCCAGGTGGCACTCAAGGTGAACGGAAAGGCCGTCGGGAAGATGCTCATCGGGCCGCAGAAACAGAACTATTTCGTCAACGTCTCCGCACAGTTTCTCAAGGTGGGACCGAATGAGGGCCTCTTGCACTTCATGTGCCCGCCGGTGGACAAGAAGAACCTTCGCGCGGTTTTCGATTCGATCACCGTGGGCCGTGCTGGAGCTCCTGTGCGAGTCACGTCCGATCCCACGCCCACGGTTCAGCAGGCCGATGGCTCTGAAGTGAGCTGGCTGGTCCTGCCGCGCGAGGATCGGCTCGAATTCAGCTGCACGCTGACGGCCCCGGAGCCGGCCGAGTGCGGGGCCGAGATCACGCTGGAAAGCGACCATCTCCCGCGAAAGACGATCTGGCAGTCGTCGGTGAAGGTCGGGGAGCAACGCGAGCTGAGCGGGGTGATCGAGCTGAGCGGGGTATCGGGTGTCCCGGCGCGGATCACCACCGTCTTTCACTCTCGTCATCCGGGCGCCCGCCTCACGTGGAACCGACTCGCGCTCAAGCGCCTGCCTCCCCGCCCTCAGCCTGTGATAGCCGCTCGGCCCACCACGACCGCCCCTCCCAACGTCATCATCTTTCTCGTCGACACTCTGCGGCGCGACCACCTCTCGCTCTATGGCTACAAGTATCCCACCTCACCACAGCTCGCCAGTTTCGGCCGCGAAGCCGTGGTCTGCGACCAGGCCTGGTCGCAGTGTTCGTGGACCAGTCCAACCGTCGCCTCGCTCTTCACGGGAGAATACCCCAGCGCGCACGGAGTCGTGACGCACGAGGAGCAGCTTCATGCGGACTTCACCACGATCGCAGAGCACCTCAAGTCCAGGAACTACAAGACGCGGGCTGTCGTGGCGAATACAGGGATTGGAGACAGGCGCGGCTATGAGCAAGGCTTCGACACGTTTCTCTACATGCAGCGAAAGAACGCGCGCGAGCTTGTCGACGCGGCCGCGCCGCTCCTGGGAGAGAGTCCCTTCTTCCTCTACGTGCACGTGATGGATTCGCACTATCCCTATCATGTGGCCGAAGCTCCGTTCGACGCCCTCGTGCGAGTACCCCCGGGCGCCGTCATCAGACCAAAGATGCTGTCGATGACAAAGCTGAGAGGAGGGGAGTATGTGCCGAGTGAGATCGAGCTCGAGTACATGCGGTCGGTCTATGACTCCGAGATCGCTTATGTCGATCACAACTTCGGTCGGCTCGTGCAGCTCCTGAAGGACCGCAAGCTGTTCGACAACACGATGATCGTGTTCATCTCGGATCATGGTGAGGAGTTCAACGAGCATGGCAGCTACTATCACGGACACACGTTGTTCAATGAACAGACGCGGGTGGCGATGGTGATCAAACCCCCGACTCCGTTTGTCAGCTCCCATCTGAAAGAGCCGGTGCAGACGATCGACATCTATCCGACCATCGCGTCGCTTGCAGGTGCCGCTCGGGCCGACCTGACAGGGCGGGATCTCACCTCAGTGCTCTACAACTCCGACGTCGCTCTTGACGCTGATTATCCGGTCTTCAGCGAGACTGACCTTCAGACAGACTACCGCTCAGTCGTGATCGGGCGATGGAAGATGGTCATTATGGATCGCAAGTTGCGAGGCCTCGCCGATGGGCTGAAGCTGTACGACATGTCGGCCGACGCGCAGGAGAGGCAGAACCGGATCCGGGAGGAGCCGATTCGAGGAGCCTATATGGCGAACCTGATCTGGAGGCACCAGGAAGCGGTTACGGGAAAGCTCAAGCTATCACGCGAGGAGCTGCACAAGGAACTTGATCCGGATACGATCCGCCAGCTCGAGGCGCTCGGGTACCTCGGCGGGGACGGCAACTGACCGGATCGGGATTGGGGCAGGTCCCGGCGTCCAAAGCAGCAAGACACGAAGACACCACGTGCCGAGGGGCGACGGAGTACTCTTCGTGGTGCCTTGGCGACTTGGTTACATTTCGGTTTCCGGCACTTCGCCGTAGCCTCAGCGGTTCTCAGCTTCGAACCGCCGTCGGAAGTTTTGCGGATTCCCATGCAGCCATGCCCCCTATCAGATCCGCAAGCCTCTCGAATCCTCGACATTCAAGCATGCTGACCGCGATCGCGGACCTGTACCCGGCGGCGCAGTGCACGACAATCCGCTGATTGCTGGGGAGTCGATCGACGTGCTCGGCCAGGTGATTCAGCGGAATGTTGACGCCGCGCTCGATTCGCTTCTCTTCATATTCCCCGGCGGTGCGGACATCCAAGATGAATGGGCGGGTGCCTGAGGCGAGCTCGTCGGAAAGCTCGACGGCCGTCACCCGCTCGGTGTGTCGTACGAGGTCCGGGCGCGATTCAAGCGCTTGCATGCCGCCGTCGAGGTACCCGGCCACCTGGTCGAGCCCGATTCGCCCGAGCCGCAGCGCAGCCTCCTGCTGTCTCTCCGGAGCTGCGATGATCGCGATCGGCCTTTCATGGTCAAGAACCGTTCCGCACCAGGACGCGAAGGTGCCATGCAGCCCGACGTTGACGGCCCCTGTCATGTGAGCGCCTTCGAATTCCACCGCTTCCCTCACGTCGAGCAGTTGGCCTCCGGTGTCTTTGAGCCGGAGGAGATCTCCGAGGGCGAGCGGGCGTAGGGTCCGGTCCAGGACCGCACCAAGGGTGGGTCGTTTGCGCCGATTGAGCTCCGCGTCGTGCGCGAAGTATTGTGGTGCATCCGGCTGGTCGGCAGTCACGAGGCGGACGAACTCGTCGCGGCGGAGGGGTTGGAGGGCATAGTTGAACCTCCTCTGAGCCCCCATCGTCGAGACAGTTTCTTTGCCCAGGTTCTTGCCACACATCGATCCCGCCCCGTGGGCCGGATAGACGAGTGTCTCGTCGGGAAGCGTCAGGAGCTTCCGATGGAGAGAGTCGTAGAGAGCGCCGGCGAGATCCGTCGCTGATACTCCCGCTGCCGCCATGAGATCCGGCCGGCCGACATCGCCGATGAAGAGAGTGTCCCCGGTCAACACTGCATGCGGCACGGACCGGCTTCTGCCCAGGTCGTAGACCAAGATCGAGATCGATTCAGGCGTATGGCCCGGAGTCTCCAGCACGCGGAGTCGGACGGATCCCAGATCGATCGTCTGCCCATCGGCGAGGGGGACGAATTCGTAGTCGGCCTGCGCGAGGCGACCGAGCCCGATTCGCGCTCCTACCGCCTCCTTCAGCTCGATGTGGCCCGCCACGAAGTCGGCGTGAAAGTGAGTGAGGATCGCGTAGCGGATGTGGAGACCGAGCTTGCCGGCATCGTCGAGGTACTGGCCGATATCCCGACGGGGGTCCACAACCACGGCGTCGCCGGTCATCTCGTCCGCGATCAGATACGATGCCTGCGCGAGGCAGCCGAGATAGTACTGGTTGAGGATCACGTCAGTGACATCCTTCTCCTGTCGGAGGGGTATTCCCGGACGGCGGACCGGACGCGTCCCACCGGCCGGCGCTGATGGAGCTGACAGGGTCCCGGCGGGCGGTCCGCCGAGACCCCACCCCGACTACGGTAATCCTCGGGCTACCAGTGCCACACCTGGTCGTGGTCGACGACGAGTCCTGAAATCCGGGCGCGTGGGATCGCTTTGATCCCCTTCACGAATTCCGACCCGGCCAAACCACGATCGTCCGCGTCCTCCTTCACCACGTACACGGGGACGTCCTTGGAGACCAGCTTTGCGATATCCTTGTCGATCTCAGGCGGATGGACCTGCTTGAGCGCGCCGAAGGCGAGGCCGGACGCATCCTGCCCCTTGACCGCGTAATTGACTGCATTCCCGCGCAACAGGAGACTCATCTCGAGGCCGTTGTTCTTGAGCATTGTCGAGAGCCAGATGACGGTGTCATCCTGCTCTTCGAGTGTCCCTCTGTAGGCGGTTTCCACGATGTTCAAAACCCTGCCCATGATTCTGCCTCCTAGCAGTTGCGTTTCGTCGGCACGACAAGCGTCGTATCGCTCGCAATGACCGATCTGGCGAACTCAGGGGGACCGCCGCGCTTGGGTCCGTCGATCCATTCGGCAGGGCCGCGTTCATCGACGCAGAGGCCGCAATTGGTCCACTCCAGTTTGGCGCCGTTTCCTTTCGACATCTCGAAGAGCGCCTTGATCCAATCTTTCGTGGTCGGGTGCTGCTCCTGTTCGGCCGTCGTGCCTTTCGCTGGGTTCGCGTGGGGTTGTTGGCTTTTGAGGGTCAGGGTCACGGCGCCCTCATATGCGAATACGTGGACGTTGTGCCCCTTGTGGAGTGCCGACTGCACGATGCGCAGAGCGGTCGTGGAGTTGGCGGACTCGTAGGGCGCGTCCATGACGAGCATTGTCAGATTCTTGCCCATATGTGATTCCTCCTCTTCAACTTCTCAGTGCCAGATGGCCTTCGTGCCATCCGACATCAGGAGATCGACGAGAGTATCGATGTTGGAAACGCGTATCCCATCGGCGAGCGCGGAAGAGGGGATGGCCCGCTCCCGCAACGAAAAATCGTCCGCATAGACGTCGACGTGCGACTTGGCGAGATCTGAGAGCCGCCCGTTTATCATAGAGGTGCGTCGTGTGGGGAGAACGCCGTTTTGTATCAGGTAGAGGGTCACCTTGTTGCCGGACGAGGCGAGATCTTTTGCCAGATCGTAGCAATATTCGACGTCTTTGCTTTCGAAGCAATCGCGGGACTCGATCAGAAGATACTGGTTCATTCTTCCTCCTTCTTCCGAGGTAGGCACCACGGGCGTTACCTCGGTGTCTGTCGAATCTGCCCAGTCCTTAATCTATGGGGCGCGCGGCCGAAGTTCAAGGGGTCGACCAGCGGCCCCGCCAATGACCGCGAGCGACACGAGCCAAGTTCCCGCGGACCGGTCAGTGGAACGTCGGAGCTAGAACTCGAAGGTAAACCCTATCTGCGCACGCCTCGGGAGAACGACGCGCTGGGGATCTCCGAAGGTCTCGCCTGCGTTATCGATCACGTCGGTGACCCCTTTGCCGCCTTCCAGGCCGATGTTGAACAGATTGAACACCTCGAGGAGGGCCGTGAAATGGCGGCCCGCACCGATCTCGAACGATTTCTCGATTCGAATATCGAGCTCATTGAGGCGGTTCAGGCGACGGCTGCCTCGCTCCTCGGCGCGTTCCACGCGCGCTCCCTGATCCAGATCGGCGATGCGGAACTTGCGAGCGTAGGGGCGCCCGGAGCTGCTGATGAAGTTCGCGCCGAAGAGGATGTCGTAGGGGAAGGTGTAGGTGGACTGGAGTTTGAATACGTGCGGTTTTTCGTTTTGCATGCTGCCGTAGGCGAAGAGCAAGTCGTTGCGATCCTGTCCGAAGTCGCCACGGAAGACGAGCGAGTTGAGCTGGCGCAGGTTGTCCAGGGTGCTCGTCCCACGGCTCTTCTCATACTGGTACGACGCGATCATCTGCCACTTGTCGCTCATCCTCTTGTTCGCCGTGATGATGAAGGACCTGTACTCCTGCCGGTATCCGTCGGGATTCGTGATGAGGTACAGATTGTCGGTGGTGGGGTCATTGGTCTGGTTGTAGACAGTTAGGGTCTGGCCTGTCTCCGGATCTGTGTACGCAATCGGATCGTATGTTGCGCCGGCGTTCACCTGACCGATGATGTCATGGGTCTTCTTGTAGACGAAGGTGAAGCCGATGCCGAAGTTGGGCATGACCTGCCGTTCGAACCCCGCGGAGAACTGGTCCAGGTACTGATTCTTCAGATCCTGGTCGACCCGCACCTGCTCGGCGGCGTTTTTCACATAGAAAAGATCATCGTACTCGCCCGTGTCGGCGTTATAGAGATACCCGTAGAGAGTGGAGATGGCCGGGGTGGCCGAGTCGAAAAAGCCTGTGATCAGCGGTTCGTAGTAACGGCCATAGTTGGCGCGAAGGACCGTCCTGCCCTCGTCGTCCAGCTTGAATGTGGCGCCGAGGCGAGGCGAGACGTTCGTAAACGAGATGACTTCCCCAAGGCCGGCGATCGTGCGCCCGGTCTCGTTGCCGGCGTTGTCGAGCTCCGGAAAGTCCGGTATCGACCCGGTATTGTGGTCCAGTCGGACGCCGAGGTTGAGTGTCAGGCGGTTGTTCACAGACCACGTGTCGTCCATGAAAACGCCGATGCCGTTGACATCGCCACCGTAGTGGTAGGGTGTCTGCATGTAGGCGGCATATGGGTCGCCCAGGTAGTCATAGTACGCTATGCCGCCGGAGTAGCCGGTGATCTCGTCGAGCTTCGCGCGCTGGTACTGCACACCGAACTTGAAGTCATGATTGCCTCCGATGAACTCGTCGGCGAAATGGGACAGCGAGACGTTGATCTGGTTTCTGCTCTGGTCGAGGTCCCACCAGTAGGGCGTCGACCCCGACGTGTAGAACCCCGTTCCTGTGTCATAGTGGCTGGGCTCATAGCTCCCAGTCGCCGGCAGTCCCTTGTCCTGGGAAAAGAACCCTCCGTACTTGACCTCGACGAACGTGT
This sequence comes from Acidobacteriota bacterium, assembly GCA_016191015.1. Lineage (GTDB taxonomy): Bacteria > Acidobacteriota > CAIWXX01 > CAIWXX01 > CAIWXX01 > JACPPM01. Next base: position 9,728 of record JACPPM010000232.1, read on the forward strand.
TCGAGTTGATCACCGATGTGAGGAGGACATTGATCGTCGGGTTGTGACCGCTTTCGAGCAAGGACGCGAAAAACGGCTTCGACTCGCTGACCTCGAACGGGATCTTGTAGAAATCGTCGTGATACGTGATCGACAGCTTGTGGGCCTCGCTGATCTGCGCATCCAGCTTGCCGAACATGCGGTGCGCGCGATTCGTGGCCGGATAGGCGGGATCCGTGCCGATCTGCGATGACGCATCCTTGCGGTAGCCGTACGAGGCGAAGAACCAGATGCGGTCCTTTTTGATCGGTCCGCCAAGCTGGAACGATGTGTCCACATACTGATCCCGCTTGAACGGCAGATCCACCCCGGGAGTGTTGCTGGAGGTCAACGCGTCGTGCTGGAAATAGAAGCTCGTGTCTCCGTGAAACTCGTTGCCGCCCGACCGGGTCACGACGTTGATCACGGCACCTTGGTAGTTGCCGTATTCGGCCGGCGCTCCGAGGCCGATGAACTCGACCTCTTTGATGACGTCATAGTTCGGATACGGCCAGCCTTCCCCAGTCTGGACGCCTGTCACGAGGACGCCGTCGAGCTGGTATGAGTTGCCCTCCTCGCCCGATCCGAATGCCGAGCTGTACACCGAGTTGTTGTCATCGTTGCTTTGGATACCGGGCGCGGATTGCACGAGGTCGAAATACGTGTTGCGGGCGATCGGAAGCTTCTTCACCATTTCGCTGGCGAAGTTGGTCTTGAACCCCGATCGCGTCACGTCGACAACGGGCGCTTCGGAGGTGACTGTCACGCTCTCCTGGATCTTGGCAATCCCCAGCGTCACATCCTCCGTGGTGGTTGTGCCCACACTGATACGGATCCCCTCGAGGATGACGGTCTGAAATCCGTCGAGTGAGGCCGTGATCTTGTAGGTGCCTGGAGCCAACGCTGCGAAATGATATATGCCATCAATATCCGAGACCTCTGTGTGCACACCGCCGATCAGCTCGGGCGATTCGAGATCGACCGAGACGCCGGGCAAAGCCGCGTCCGTCTCGTCGGTGATTGTGCCGCGCAGGCTCCCGGTGACTCGCTGAGCGAAGATCGCCGGGGCCGCAGCAAGCAGCATCGCGATCGCAGATGTGAGGCAACGATTCCATTTCACGGTTTTCCTCCTGGTTGTGGCGCCGACTCGATCAAATACGTCTTGCCCGTGCCGGCATTGTAGCGCACGTGGCGTTGACGGTGTCAAGCGGCTGCGAGTAGCCCAGGGCTGCGGCAAAGTCGAGGCGCCGACTCGGGCGAGGCCGTTCCGTACGAAACCGCAGATGGCGCAGATCTCCGCACAGATTGCGCAGATTCTCCCAGCATGCAATCGACGAGCAACCTCTCATGACTCCCGGATCGCCGCGAAGCTATCTGCCTCATCTGCAAGTCAATCTGTGAAATCTGCGCATTGTGGGACTTTGCCGTAGCCTTGGAGTAGCCTGGATCTTGCGATATGGCGCCTCTGCTTCGTCCCTGCTGCCGTACTCGCGTACCAGCTCGCACACTTCGCGTGGCTCCGCCCTGGATCTGCTTACCGTCTTTCCTTCCAGTAGTCAGGGTCGCGATGAAGGTGCATAACCGCGAGAACCAGGATGTGGTCCGGCTCAAGGGCATAGAGGACGCCCTATGGGAAGCGATTCGTCAGACAACGGCGGATGTCTTCGTCCACCACCGGCCACGCCGCCGGATGGTTAAGGATCTGGCTGATAGTCGAATAGACCTCGACAAAGAAATCGTAACCGAGCCCCGCCTCACAGTGCTCGTAGTAGTCAACCGCTGCGTAGAATTCGGCTTCGGCCTCCGGATGAGACGAGAACCTCATTTCCCCAGCCGCTCACGCGCCTTTGCGAACACCTCCTCCCCCGACACGGGGTTCACGCGACCTGATCGCAACTCCGAAAGCCTGCGTTTCGCGACTGAAATCCACTCCTTGTCCATCTCCGCATCCGGTGGGTTCAGCGTCCGGAGCAGCGAGTCGACAACCATCGCGCGCTGTTCAACAGGCAGTGCCTGTGCCTCCTCAATGATCTCCTTCGTGCCATGCATGCGAATCCCTCTTCTCCTTCCCCGTGGCGCTGCTCTCACCGAGCCGTGTGTGTGCGGCCTCAGCCACCATTGAACCACCGCGATAGGCTATTGGCAAGTAACCGATTTCGGATCGGAGATCGCGTTACGGCCTGATCACCAACGCGACGCCCGACGAGTAGGCATTGAACTCAGGGGCGTACATCGACTGGATCGTGGCGGGGGCGACTTTGAAGGTGCCGGCCATTGTTGCTCGGATTCGGTACTTGAAGGTGTACTCGCCGGCCGGAAGGTTCTCGAAGAAGAAGTTCTCGCCGCTGTCGCGGACTTCTTCGTAGGTGACGACGCCGAGGTCCCACCTGTAGCCGGAGTGGAGGGAGACGGGTTCGTAGCCTGCGGCGCGGGGGTCGCGCAGGTGAACGTACTCGGCGGCATGCTTGGTGCGGATCGAGAGTTGGACTTCGACTTCGTCGCCGACTCGGATCGGCGTGCCCTGAGCAAGCGGGGTCAAGACGAACCCCTTGCCGGTGTTTTCGCGCTTGAAGTACTGCCTCGTGACCGAGAAAAAATCGCCGCGTGCCTCATCTGGGAGCTTCTCAGTCGAGAACTGCCATGTGGCTGAGGCGAAGGCCATGCCGGGACCTTCCTTTGTGACGACCACGGTCGAGCTGGACTCCGGGTCGATCTTGTCACCCGGAATCACGAGCTGGTTTTTCTTGCCGGTGTAGCGATCGGGTTCGAAGACCCACGTCACGCGCTGCTTGCCGGCTTCGACGGTGGCGGATTCGCGGGCGCCGAGGGCGCCGGTCTGTTTGAGATAGTGCACGAGCGAGTAGCTCACTTCGGCCGTGGCCTTCGTCGACTTCCAGTGGTTGAGCTTCTTGTTGAGGAAGAGCCACTGCACCAAGCCATCGGTGCGCGCGTCCTTGGGATTGAGCTCCATCAGCGTGCGCAGGGCGAAGGCGTGCGTCTCGATCGTGTCGTTGTACCAGAGCCACGCGCGGTCCTCGGGTGCCCAGAAGGTGCCCTCATCCTCGGTCGTGTGCGACGAGTCCATCACGGAATCGAATACGAGCTTCGCGTCGCGCGCGCGTTTCATGCGCTGAAGGGTCAGCGCGAGCTGGCACTTTGAATAGGGTGCGTGATCTTTCCAGTGGCGGAAGGAGAAGTCGAGCATTGTCGAGCGGTCCTGATCGGTGAAAACGCCGCCGGTCCATGATGAATCCGGGTAGCTCGAGAGGACATAGTTGAGATACGTCACGAACTCCCAGCAGCAGTCGAGGCCCATCATCATCTGAACGACCGTGTCGATATAGTGCCGGTGCATGTACGCCCACGCGCGCACGATCGTCTCCTTCGGTACTTCGACGCCGAACTCGAGCCCCTTTGAAAAGCCGTCGAGCAGGTACAGCGTCATGTACGGCGACGGCGGGCCGCCCGGCCACCAGGGGAAAGCCCCGAGCGACGTCTGCGCCTTGCGCAGCTTCGCCAGCGACTCGTCCCGCTGCGCGCGCGAGATGCGCGGATCAAGCACCTTGATCAGGTCTTTCGATGGCAGGTCGCCGCCTTGAGCTTCCTGAACCCACGGAGTTTCTTCGAGTCCCATCTTCCGATTAGGGTCCTGTGAATCCCAGGTCTCGAACTGTGTGTCGCGCCCCGAGAGCTCTTTCGCCATCCGAGCGACGGCCGGATACTGGCCGTATAGACTCGAGAGGATTCCCGTCGAGAGGAAACGATTGAGTGTCTGTTCGGTGCACTCGTAGGGATAGTTCACGAGATACGGCATCGCAGAGAGAACGCCGTAGAAAAGCTGCGCATCGACTGTGACGACCATCTGCTCGTCGATGCGCGTCGGATCGCCGCCGCGCCGCAGATCTTCGAATACCATTTCTCTACGAGAGGCGCCTTTGAGCGTGACGAATCGCGACTGCGCCAGATGCATCCGGCCGGGCAGGATGGGCACCGGTCTCAGCTCGCCGTCGCTCAGATCTCCCGCCGTTGCGACCACCTTGAACGCGACGGGTCCAACCCGTGCCGGCGCCGCGACTGTGAAGACGACATTGGCACCGCCGCCGGCGTTCACGGCGAACGGTTTCGAGGCGGCCCGCTCGCTCGAGAACCCGAAGTCCCGCAGCAGGCTGCGGTTCGTATCCGGGTCCACGATATCGAGTGTCACGCGACCGTTCATCGACGCCTCGGACGCGTTGTTGACGACCACTTTCAGCTCAGCCAAGTCCCCCTCACGCAGGAACCGCGGAACATACGGCCGCACCATCAGCTCTTTCACGCTCTTCGTCTCTTTGTGGACCGAGCCTCCATGCAAGTCCTGCGTGACCGCGTGCACCCAGACGTTCCAGGACGTCACAGAATCGGGGACCTTGAACTCGAACGATGCTGAGCCGTCGGCGTTCGTGAGCAGGTGCGGCATCCAGAAAGCAGTCTCTGCGAATTCGCTCCGCATCGGCGTGCTTCCGCGATCCGTGCCCGAAGCACTCGGCTCCGGCGACGATGGCGCGTCGCTTTTCGACTTGGCTGTGCTCTGCCGCTGCTCCTCGTCCTTTCCGCCGGCAAGACCGCCGACGACCGCGGCACTGGCGGGTGCGCCTACCTGCCTGGCCATCTGCGACTCTTCCACAGCGAAGCCGTTTCTCTTGCCCGGTCCACCGATCGCGTAGCTGCCATAGAAACGGAGCTGGTCCCCGGTGAGCGAGGGGTAGCCGGGAACCTCATCAAGCGCATACCCAGACGTATACACAGGAGAGCTCACCCCCAGGCTCGCCTTCCACCATCCGGCCTGAGTTTTGGTTGGGTACACGCTGCGCGGATCCGGAGGGGAGTGCAGCGCGAAGATATCGAGGCTGCGGTCGTACATGTACGCGAGCAACTCGGCCACCTCGAGGCCAGCCGGTGCCCCCGTGTGATCTTTCACAGTGACCCGCCATGTTTCCGATGCACCCGGTCGAAGCTTGTCACGGAACGTCGCGAATTCGACTTTCAGCTCCTTGTCATCCCACGGCACGAAGACCGACTGAGAGAAGTCGATGAGCTGGTGGTCGTTCAGGAGGACCATGCGGACGGCGAAGCCTCCGCGGTCCGTTTCTCCCACGGGGATCTCGATCAGCGACGGTTCGCGTCCGGACACATGCGTCCGCCGCTCGACCAATCGGCCACTCCTGTAAATCTCGACGTACATTCTCTGAGCGGGGATGCCGCTGTGAGCGAGGAAGCGCGCCGTCCCGCCCGTGGGGACCGATGAAGACTCGGCGAGGAGAAGGCCGGGGAGAGCGAGGCGCATGTCGTGGCCGGCTATCACGAATTCCTTCGCCGCCGTGCTCGATGCTCCAAAGTCGTCGGTCGTCTCGTACTTGAGCCGGTAGGGGCCGGCGTGAAGGTCCGGCAGGGCCACAGCCGCGCTCCCGTCCTGCTTGTGGGTGAGCTCGCCCCTTGCCACCACCTCGCCATCGGCCCAGCTCCGCATGACGGCCTCAGGCGAGTAGGCGGGATCCCACCGTGGGCGCAGTCCGTCCCCCGGTGTCAGGTACTCGCCATCCTTCTTTGGCTGCGGCTGTTCGGACGGAAGCAGGGAAGCGTCTGGTTGGCGAAGAGCTGTGATTCGCCACGCACCGTTCCCGGGGCGTGGAGTGCCGTTCAGATCGGTCCGGAGAATCCGAAGCATGCCGTTGGCGCCCGCGCGGAAGAACGAAGCATCGGAGTCGATTTGCGCGCGCACGGACACAAACCCAAGGGTGAAGGAGCGTGTTCCCGTGCGTGTCTCACCTCCTTCGTCTGTGACATCCGCGGTCAGCGAGTAGCGATAGGTGATCTCCTTGCTCCGGATCGCCTCACGCTCATCGGCGGCCGGCGTGAAGGTCAGAGTGAATGTGCCATCGGGTCGCAGCGACGACGTGCCGGCGCCGATTGTGCGAGGTGGCGTGCGGTCTGCGCCCCAGTACCACGACCACCACCACGGATAGACCGCCTCGCGCATCACGCGCCATCTCACATCACCGGTCACCACGGGGAGGCCGAAATAGTACTTCGCCTCGCCGGTGAGCGTCGCGGGGCGGTTCAAGCGCAGCGGCTCTTGTGGGTCCCTCAGGGTGACTTCGAAAGTCGGTCGCTTGTATTCTTCGACCGAGATCGCTGACTGGCCTCCGGCGGAGGTCCGGACGTACCACCGGCCCAGGAGCCGGCCCGAGGGGACAACGAACTCGCCCGAGATGCTGCCGGCGGCGTTTGTCGTCACCTGTTTCGATTCGACCTCCTGGTTGTTCGCATCCAGGAGAACGACGTTGACCGCATGTGCAGGGACCGTGCGATAGCGGCCGCTGTCCGTACTACCTTTGTAGATAACGACCTTCCAGAATAGTTTCTGCAACGGCCTGTAGACCGATCGATCCGTGTAGACGAGCGCTCCGGAGACATCCGGGCTCAGACCTTGTCGGAAGAGGAAGAGGTAGTCCGGGTCGATCGCGAGATTCGCTCCGCTGCGCGCGAGGAGGAATCGAGGATTACCGTCGTTGTTGTTCCGTGGAGCGAACATGGCGCTCCCCCCGGCGTTGGATGTCTTCGTCTCATCAACGGCGTGCGCGGACTGCCAGTCGTACCGATAGAGCCGCACTTCGGCTCCGGATACGGGGCTCCCATCTCGCCCCGAGAGCGTCCGGACTTCACACCCGCCGTCCGTCTCATGCCGCACCATGAGCACGAGATCTGAGACGATGAAGTTGAGCGCTCCGATGTGATTGCGCTCGGGACCGAAGGCCGGCCGGGCCGATGCGGCGATCACGTACGCACCCGGAGCGGTCATCGGAGGTGTGACGAACGTCTTGTGGTCGCGGTAGTCCGGCGTGTCCGGAAGATCGACGGGCCATTCGGCCACGGGCGGCCGTTCGCGCAGGATCTTCTCGATTTCCTGCCAAGCGGGGAGGATGTTGTAGTCTTTGGCCGACCGGATGAAGTCGAGGAGGTCTACGGAGTAGGCGCGGAAATAGAGCTTGCGGAGGTTGCGGGCCGTGACGAGAATCGAACGTCGACCCGGACCATCGGATGACATAGACTGGATGTTGTACCCGGGGGCCTCGATCGATTTCATGATCGAGAGGCATCGGCGTCCGCCGACGGAGTCTGGGAATGCCCGCCACCCCTTTTCGGCCTCTGCGCGCGCCCGTACGAGTGCGTCCGGCGACGACTCTTCGCGGACGAAGCCTGCGAGAAGCTCCTGTCCCATGGCCCACCACGGGAGCGGTCTAAAGGCGGGAAGGATCGAAGTCAGTGCCCGAGTGATCCTGGAGCGATCCTCCTCCTGGGTGAAGGCCTCGTGGAGTCGCCGCAGGCGCTCGAGCCGCGCCTCAAGTGCCGCCTCACGCCGCCCGCTCGCGATGTGCCACGCCTCCAGATCTTCGAGCACCGTGCAGGCTCTCAGCAAGGGATGCTCGGCGGGATCGACCGCCTGGCCGGCCGGTTCCGCGAGGAGACCTGCGAGATCCAGCCTGTAGATCTCGTCCTGTTGCTCACTCGACCAGAGATCGCGCTGCGAGAGCAGCGCGGCGTAGAGGTACGAGACGGCGTCGCGGAGTGAAGCACGGATCTCTGGCGGGTAGTCATTGGGTTGGACGTACTCGGCGAGCCTCGTGACGGGCGTATTGCCCAAATCCGCACGGCGCTGCCAGACTTCACGGTGCGCCTTCTCGGCCTCGGCCAGGATCTGCCCCCGAGTCCAGGCCTTCAGATCCACCGCTGTCTGCGACACAACGGCTTCACGCTGGTTGACTTCCCAGGCATAGCCTCGGTAGTAGTTGAGGAGGAGCTCAGCGTAGAAGAGGTTGAGCGTGGCGTGGGCGTACTGGCCTTCCGGCCACCGTTGTTCTTTCAGGAAGCGCACCGACGTCTCGTACTCGTGCAGCCCCGAGCGCAGTTGAACCTCGCGAATGAGAGCACGTGTCCATTCGTCCTGGTCTTGGGCCTCCTGGGCAGCGCGCCGGATTCGCTCGACGATGCTCAACGCCTCCTGAAACTTCTGCTCGGAAACAAGACGATCGGCCTCCTTCCAGGTCGCCGCTGCTTCCACGCCGGCCTCCGTCACCGGAGCGGGCGACGGGCGTGCAGCACCGCCGGCATGCACGTTCAGAGTATCGCGCAGCCGGGCTCCCGTCCAGATCATAAGAACAACAAGAGCGACCGGTAGCCCCGGGTTCCGCCAGATTCTCATTTCGCGTCCTCCACGTTGAAGTTCTATCTTACAGCGACTGGCCCGAACCGCGCTGCGGCGATGCGTGCGGCAATCCAGCATGCCAGAGCCGCCTGGCCCCCGGGGGCGCCTTGTCATTCATCTACCACACAGAATCAACGCGCGGACCACGCGGCAGGATTTATGTCCCGGCTGGTGGCTTGACAATTAGTAACGCCGGATAGATATTTCGAATCCAGGTTTCATCGGAGGAATATTGATATGCAGGATCATCCGCCCGTCTCGGGTTTGATTTACGACTGGAACACGGCCGGCAATGGCTATCCGCACCGTTCGACGCCAATTGAGCTCGATGATGAGACGTTGCGGGACGGCCTGCAATCGCCATCCGTGCGCGATCCGGACATCGAGACCAAGATCCGACTGCTCCATCTCATGGCTCGGCTCGGCATTCACACGGCTGACGTGGGCTTACCGGGAGCCGGGCCCAGGGCGAGGGCCGACATCATGGCGCTGTGCAAGGAGATCGTCGACTCGCGGCTCAACATCACGCCCAACTGCGCCGTGCGGACCGTGATCTCGGACATCACGCCGCTGATCGAGATTTCGCAGAAGGTCGGAATCCCGGTCGAGGCATGCACATTCATCGGTTCCTCGCCGATCCGGCAGTATGCCGAGGAGTGGACGCTGGATCACATGTTGAAGCTGACCGAAGAATCGGTTTCATACGCTGTGCAGCATGGACTCCCGGTGATGTATGTGACCGAGGACACGTGTCGAGCCACGCCTGACACGATCAGGCGCCTTTACAAAGCCGCGATCGGGGCGGGTGCAAAGCGCATCTGTGTCTGCGATACCGTGGGGCACATCACTCCGCGCGGCGTGCGCAATCTCATCCCATACGTGCGTCAGCTCATCAAGGAGACCGGCGACGACATCAAGATCGATTGGCACGGGCACAACGACCGAGGATTGGCCTCTATCAACACGATCACGGCAATCACATCAGGGGTCGATCGAGTGCACGCGACGGCGCTCGGGATGGGCGAGAGAGTCGGCAACTGCTCGATGGATCAACTCCTCATCAACCTGAAGCTCATGGAGTACATCCACACGGACTTGACTCCGCTGGAGGAATACACACGCGTCGCGAGCGAGGGGACCGGGGTCCCCGTGCCGATCAACTATCCTGTCTTCGGCAAGGACGCGTTTCGCACCGCCACCGGCGTCCACGCGGCGGCGGTCATCAAGGCCAAGAAGAAAGGGGAGGAGTGGCTCGCCGATCGCGTCTATTCGGGCGTGCCCGCCGGGATGGTGGCCCTGCACCAGAAGATCGAGGTCGGCTTCATGTCGGGCGTGTCCAACATAGTTTACTGGCTCCACGAGCACGGGATCCAGCCGAACGACCATCTTGTGGAAGAGATATTCCGCGCCGCGAAGGAGCGGAATCGCATTCTGACCGACGATGAGCTCATGGAGATATGCAAGTTCGAGGCGATGGAAACCGAGCGGCCGCTCGAGCTCGATACGCTTCCTGCGTGGAAGAAGGAGATCGAGGGGTAGGAAGCAGGGGAGGGCCATGGCGAAGATACTCCTGCTGCTCTCCACGACCCGCGAGTCGTCGAAAGGGATCGCTGCGGCCATCAAGGCAGCGAGCGCTGAAGGGTGCGAGTTGCTGGTGGTCTATGTCCTCGACGACGAGCTCCCGGGACATATTCTGCAAAAACTTACCGATGAAGGCTGGATCGGGGGGAAGCCATCGGATGAGCTCTATGCGGCGATCTTGAGGGAGTACACGACGCAGGCACGCCTCAAGCTCGATGAAGTCCACTCCCAGGCGAACAACGCCGATCTGCCGATCAACACCCAGATCCACAGGGGCAACTTCGTCGAGAAGGCGATGGACCTCATCAAGGCTGAAGGAATCACTGAGGTTTTCGTGAATCGCCGAAAGAGGTCGAACCTCTCGCGGTTTCTCTTCGGCTCGGCAGTCGCCGAGCTCAAGAAACGCGCGCCCTGCCCGGTCACGATTGTCGATGAAGATGGAGTGTGATCAGAGTCTACAGATTCAAAGTTCAGAGTTCAAAGTTTCAAGTTCAAGGAACCGGGGATTAGGGTGAGCTCGTCGGTCCGTGAGGAGGTGCGACACGGGGCGGACCGGCCGAACCCCCGAGTTGGAATTCCCCGGGTCAGCAATCAGCGACGATCCCAGGTATCTCCCTCGGATCGGGTTTGACGCATGTTTGAACTTTGAACTTTGAACTTTGAACTCTCAGACCTTGATGTCCAGATAGTGATTAATCTCTTTCATCCACCATGGCCAATCGTGTGCCGCTTCGGAGCCCCAGAGGTCAAGCTTGTGGGGGATATTCTTCCGGGCGAGCACGTTTGAGATCTGGCGCGAGAAATCCGGGTTCTCCCACGGGCCCGTTCCGCAGACGATGTTGATATCGCACGTATGTTGCAGGAGGGGGAGATGGTAGTCGTCGTTCATATTGGCGAGATAATCAACGGGGTTGTTGAAGTAGAAGTTGTCATCATAACCGCGTGGGTCGTTGACGCAGCGACGCAGGTCGTAGAGCCCGCTCATGGCGACGCAACACTTGATGACGTCGGGATGCTTGAACAGCGAGTTGGCGGCATGGTATGCGCCGAAGCTGGATCCTGTCGTAATGATAGGGATTCCGGCTGTCTTGCAGGCGTCGTGTATGAACGGCACGATTTCGTTTCTGACGTATCCGTCGTACTGGGCCTGGCGTAGTGATCGCCACTGCAGCGGAGCCTCCTGGTTCATCCAGCTCTCGCCGTTCACGCTGTCGACGCAGAAGACCTTCACCTTTCCTTCGTCGATCCGGTGTGCGATCGCGGCGATCATGCCGAAATCCTCATACTCGTAGCAGTTGGCCGCGGCTGTCGGAAAAACCAGCATCGGCTTGCCATAGGATCCGTAGACAAGGACCTCCATGTCGCGCTGAAGATTAGCCGAAAACCAACGGTGGCGTTCCCGGTACACGGCGCCTCCTTGTGATGATCGTGATTCTAGCAGATCGGGAAGAGGAGGTGCTATGGTATTCAGCGGCTCCGGCTTGAATGAGTGGCCATAGTACCGTTCACTACTCTGCACGTCGAGGGGGCGTGTGCGGGCGAGGGCGCGGTGGAAGAGATTTTCGTTTTCGGAAAAACTTTTCTTTCGCGCTGAAGAGTGTCAGCACTAACTCATTGATAAATACTTGTTTGGAAAAAGGTATCTTCTGGTACGCAAGTTGCATTAAGTCCAGCCGGGTACTACTGAATGGCAGATCAACTCCTCACTGCGCGTCGCCGGGCCAGTGCAACGCGGGAGCGGCAGTGCGTTCCAGCCAAACGAACAGCCGTTGCCCCGACCATTCTCCGCGGCTTGCTCGTCGTCATCGTTGCAGCCCTCGTAATGGTGGTAATCGGCTTGCTGATGTACGGCTGGTCCTACTACGGGCTGCCCCTGGAGCAACGATTCCGCTCACCGCTTCACGCTGACTTGAAGCCAAGCGGGAGGATAGGACACCTGCTTGGGTCGGTTGGGAGCGTCCTCCTCGTCGGGCTTCTGCCATACTCCTTCGGAAAGAGGACTCGGGTCATAAGCGACTGGGGTCCGCTGTCCGGGTGGCTCAAGTTCCACATTTTCTGTGGTATTGCCGGTCCGATCCTGATCACGTTCCACACGTCATTCAAGGTGAGGGGAATCGTCGCGATCAGTTACTGGAGCATGATTGCGGTGGCGGCGAGCGGAGTCTTTGGCAGGTATTTGTACGCGCAGATCCCCCGAGCACTCTCGGGCAAGGAGTAAAAGTTCAAGAGCATTCAGCAGGAGCTCGAGCGAATGCATTCCGTCCTCTCCGAACGTCTGGATCCGTTCCGGCTTCGGCGGGTTCTCGAGATCACTGACTTCAGCCCGAATCCTCCTCGGTTTGCTCTGCTCGCGGTGTTTCTGATGATCCGCGACGACGCGCGGGCGTACTCGAGGCGTCGGCTGCTCCGAAGGATTCTGGCCGGTGTGCCGGGACTCGGCAAGGATGAGCATGACGCGATCTGGAATGCGGCCCGGGAGCGCGAGCTGCTGTTGCGGCGGATCGCGCTCCTGAATGCCAGCAGAGATCTGTTCAAGTACTGGCACATCATCCACGTGCCGCTGGCTCAGACAATGTACATCACCATGTCCCTTCACATCGGCGTGGCGCTCATGACGGGGTACCTCTGAGATGAGATCATCACAGTCGTTCCACATTGCCGCGATGGTCATGCTGCTGAGTTTGCCGCGTGGCGGAGAAGCCCAGTCGTTGGACGAGCTTGTTTCACCGGGGGAGCTTTCTCAGGCCCACGCAAAACAGTCGGGCATCGCCGGCTGTAACTCGTGTCACGGAAGCGATAAGGGCGTCCTGGACTCCAAATGTTTAGAATGTCACAAGGCTCTTGCCGGTCGCATCGCCGCTGGCAAGGGCTATCACGCCGGCAAGGGGAGCGGGTGCATCCGTTGTCACACAGAGCATCTCGGGCGCGGGTTCGACGTTCGAGGGCTTGACGAGAAAAAGTTCAACCATGCCGAGACAGGGTATCGACTCGACGGCCTGCATGCCTCGGTGAAGAGCTGCGTCGCGTGCCACCGCACGCGGTCGTTCGTCGGGACCGCTACGGCCTGCGAGGCGTGCCACAAGGATCGCCACCAGGGACGGCTGCCCGATTGCAGTCGGTGTCACTCGGTCGACAAGCCCATGAAGCAGGTCACCTTCGATCATTCGGCCACGCGCTACCCGCTTGCCGGAGCACACACCCGTGTGGCCTGCGCGGCTTGCCACAAGAACGAGGCCTACAAGGGACTCGCCTTCGCCGCCTGCTCCTCCTGCCATCGTGATCCCCACCAGGGGGGCCTCGGTCCCGACTGCACGCGCTGTCACACCGTCGAAGCCTGGAAGGGCGTGTCGGTCACGCACAGGCAGTTCCCCCTCACCGGCAAGCATGCCGCCTTGGCCTGCGCAAAATGCCATCCGGCCGGCAAGTGGAAGCTGACCGCTTTCGCAAAATGCAGCGACTGCCATCGGGATATCCACTTCGGCCAGTTCACCCAAGCATGCCAGGCTTGTCACACCGCCACGACTTTCAAGCCGGCCAAGTTTGACCACGGAGTCTACAAGTTGGACGGCAAACATTCGGCAGTCGAATGCGCCAAGTGTCACAAGAAGGAGAAGGGCATCTTCCCGTCGGGGCCAGCGACGGCCGTGCGATACCGACCTCTGAAAAGCGACTGCGCATCCTGCCATCGCGATCCGCACGCGGCACAACTGGGTTCGCGGTGCGAGTCGTGTCATACCACGGCATCGTTCAAGATCGCTGGACTCGACCACACGAAGACCCGGTATCCGCTGGACGCCAAGCATGCCAAGGTTGCGTGCGAGAAGTGTCACAAACGTGACCCCCGGTCGAATGCAATCCTCTACAAGCCCCTCCCGTTCACGTGTGGTGCGTGTCACAAAGACGTTCACCTCGGACAGCTTGGACGTGACTGCGACAGCTGCCACCTGGCGACGGGTCAATTGCGATTCGATCACAACGCCTCCGCTTTCAAGCTCGCAGGCAAGCACATCACAGTGCCTTGCGAGAAGTGCCACCGCCGCGAGAAGGGCACATTCGCATCCGGTGTGGGCGAGGCCGTCAGGTACAAGCCGCTTGGCAAGACATGCGCGAGCTGCCACGCGGACTATCACCGCGGCCAGTTCAAGAAGGACTGCGCCGCATGCCACACGGATGTCACGTTCAAGCCATCGACTTTCGCCCACGCGTCGAGCGACTACGAATTGGTCGGTGCGCATGCTTCGATCGTCTGCGAGAAATGTCACAAGGTCGACCGATTCCCGGCACCTCCGCCGCCCGCGGATCTGACGCGCTACCGGCCGCTGCCGCGGGAGTGCCAGGGGTGTCACAAGGATCCGCACTCGGCCACGCTCGGCAACGACTGTCAAAAGTGTCACAACTCCAGGGGTTGGCAGGCCGTCGACGTCGCGTTCCATCGGGCGACGACGTTTCCACTGACGGGCCGGCATCTCACTGTGCCGTGCACGGAGTGCCACCTGCAGGCTGGTTCGACTCCGACGGCATGCGAGACCTGTCACTGGCAGAGGCGCAGAGACGACCCGTACGAGACGCGGCTGGGGTCCACTTGCGGGCAGTGCCATAACACGACGGCGTGGAGTCCCGCGAGTTTCGACCACGGTGTTGCAACGGGATTCGCGCTCGCGGCCGAGCATGCCAACCTCCAGTGCGCCGCATGCCATGGAGGCAAGCTCGGGAAAGCGCCTCCTGACTGCACCGGTTGCCACGCGGACGACTACGAACGGACGACGGCGCCGCCGCACAAGGCGGCGGGGCTCTCGACCGATTGCGCACGTTGTCACTATCCCGGTGACGGCACGTGGGCTGCTGGCCGGTACACGCATCGCATCTATAGCCCGGAGGGCAAGCACCGGACGGCGGACTGCGCGGCCTGCCACCGAAAGGGCGTCTACTCGGGTCTCGCACCGGACTGCTTCTCGTGCCACAGGGCCGACTACAACACCGCGACCTCACCCGACCACCGTCAGGCCAAGTTCCCGACGGACTGCACGCTCTGCCATGTCGCGGCGGACGTTTCATGGCAGAAGGGCCGGTTCGATCACGAAAAGACCGACTTCCCCCTGCAGGGTGCTCACACGAAGCTTGCGTGCGACGGGTGTCATCGCACCGGGGTCTACTCGGGGCTGGCATCGTCCTGCTACTCGTGCCACAAGGCCGACTACGACGCGACCACAAACCCAGACCACAAGAAATCGGGCTTCTCCACGGACTGTCTGGTGTGCCATAAGGCGACGGACGCCAAGTGGCAGCAGGGGAGCTTCGACCACTCCAATACTGACTTTCCGCTCCAGGGAGCGCACGCCGGCGTCGAGTGCGCAAAATGCCACAAGGGAGGGGTCTACACGGGGCTTTCGGCCGAGTGCTATTCCTGTCACAAACCCGACTACGATGCGACAACCCAGCCGGATCATAAGGCCTCCGGCTTCCCGACCACGTGCCTCGTCTGCCATCGGGCGACGGACAACAGTTGGCAGCAGGGCCGATTCGACCATGGCAGCACCGACTTCCCGCTGCAGGGAGCGCACACGAAGCTCGCCTGCGCCCGATGCCACTCGGGCGGTGTCTACACCGGGCTCTCCAGTGACTGCTATTCCTGTCACAAACCCGACTACGATGCGACAACCCGGCCGAACCATAAGGCCTCCGGCTTCCCCACCACGTGCCTGGTCTGCCATCGGGCGACGGACACCGGTTGGCAGCAGGGCCGATTCGACCATGGCAGCACCGACTTCCCGCTGCAGGGAGCGCACACGAAGCTCGCCTGCGCCCGGTGCCACTCGGGCGGTGTCTACACGGGGCTCTCCAGTGACTGCTATTCCTGTCACAAACCCGACTACGATGCGACAACCCAGCCGAACCATAAGGCATCCGGCTTCCCCACCACGTGCCTGGTCTGCCATCGGGCGACGGACACCAGTTGGCAGCAGGGCCGATTCGACCACAACAACACGGGCTTCCCTTTGCAGGGCGCTCACACGAGCCTCGATTGTGCCCGCTGCCACTCCGGGGGGGTCTTCACCGGGCTGAGTGGCGACTGTTACTCCTGCCACAAGTCCAACTACGAGGCCACGACTAATCCGAATCACCAGGCGTCCGGCTTTCCGACGGACTGCGTGGCGTGCCACTACCGGACCGACACGAGCTGGAGCCAGGGCAGGTTCACTCACAACTTCCCTCTCAAGGGCAAGCATGATGTTGCCTGCACGGTATGCCACACGACGCCGTTGAACTACCACCTCTTTGACTGCCTCGGCTGCCACACCCAGGCAACCACCCAGGAGAAGCACAAAGAAGTCGGCGGATTCCAATACACCTCCCAGGCATGTTATGCCTGCCATCCTGACGGTAAAGGCGACGATTGATGAATACGAGGAGCGACACATGAGAGCCACATCACTGGCCCTGATTGCGATTCTGAGCACGGCGGGGGCTTGCACTGCTGCCTCCGACACCCCGACATTTCGTCCGATCACCGGCTATCTCTCCGCCGACTATTTCACCCTCGCCAGCCAGGAATCAGATCCGTCTTCGGCCGTCTCCTATCAGATCGTTACGCACTACGTGCCCGCGGCCGGGTCCAAATGGACATTCGATCTGAATCTGCGAAGCAGGCATCATCTGGACGGGCTTCGCCGATCGACGCGGTACGTTTACGACGCCAAGGCCGCGTACCGGACCGACTCGGTCGGCGCCGTAGTGGGGCGGATGTCTGTCTACGACATTGGTAGTATCGGCACCTTCGATGGCGGGCGCGTGGACCTTCCACTGGGCTCCTGGGTCGTCGGCGGGTTTGGTGGCTACGTTCCGGATCTTCAGACGGCTGCGTTCAGCTCAGATTCACAGACTTTTGGCGGTTACGCCACGCGGACTTTTCAGAACGGTTCACGATCGGATATGGCGTTCGCCGAGCTCAGGCGGTTCGGGCAGACCGAGCGGAGATGGGTCTCCGTCCAAAACTTTCTTTATGTCAAACCCGGAACCTCGCTGTACCAGAGCGCGGAGTATGAGCTTGGCAACGGGATTCCTGCCGGCAACAGGCTTGCGCGGTTCCTCGCTTCCGGCAGCGCAGCGCTGACAGGCCGTGCATCGGTGTCGGGATCATTTAGCTTCGGGCGTGCGATCGACTATCAGAGGATCGCACTCGCGGGGAGCGCCGGCGAGGTCATCACGGACCCCGGGATCGTGGGGGCCTTCTACTACGAGAATGCCACCGTGAGTATGCGCTATCGGGTGACTCCAAGCTGGCGCATTCTCGGAGGCTTCGCCTTATTCAGGAGGAGTCAGAGCGGGGTTCTCGTCCGGCAGGTGCGAATGGGTGTCTCGGGCGAAGCGCTGGCAGGAATCTCCTTCAGCGGAAACTACGCGCGTTCATTCGACGACTCGGGCGGCCGCGGAGTGCTGTCCGTAACCGCGAGCCGTTCGTTCGGCGATCTGTCAGTGGATGTCTCGTACTCGAACTACGGTGACGCCATCGCCCTCGTCGAAACCGGCACCGTCCTCCAGCCGACGTTGGTTCCGGGGTATCGCATCGTGGAGCTCACGGGGGCATACAGGTTGACGAACGGTCTGAGCGTCGTGGCTGAAGTGCAGCGGGCAAGTGGAGCCGATTCGAAATACACCACTTTCTTTCTGAGGAGCTCGTACCGGATCAGATAGGCGGAGCGCGGAAGATCTAGCCGCCTCAAACTTCTTGCCATTTCGTGCAAGCACTCAACTTCGTAGACACTATGCTCATTCGACGGCTGCGCCTCGAATGAGAGGCTCGCTCCGCTCGCAGCCGAGATCCGTAACACCACCAAGTCACCAAGACACCAGGTCCCACCAAGCGGATCGCTTTGCCCGTTGGTGCGGCTTGGTGCCTTGGCGTCTTGGTGGTTTGGACGCCGGATGCCTGACCCATCGCTGACAACATGTTGGTAAAGAATGCGCGCTAAGGTGCCTAACGCGGCGGAGCCGCAACCAAACAGGCAAGACCCATGCACGCTGCAAGACCCTCCCGAGCACCTCTCAGGAAAGCAGGAAGTTAGGAAG
>JACPPM010000223.1 GCA_016191015.1 Acidobacteriota bacterium
CCTGAGAGGAGTCCGGAGCGGCCAGACCGCGGGGCACCGCCGCCCTGTTTGGTTGCGGCTGGTCCGCGTTATGCCACTATGGCTCGGCCGCAGCACCCATCATTCCAACATTCCATTGTTCCTCTCGAACCGTTCATAGCCTCGCAGCGAGCCATTGATTTTCAATTGGTCATAGAGTTTCCGAGACGTAAGCACCAATGCCCCGTCGGGCGGCGCTGTCGCACTCCTCAAGTGCCGGGCGTCACGTCGGGCGGCGGTGCATCCTGCACGGGTGCGGGGCGGTTGAAGCGGTTCATCGCGGCGTGGAGACCGTCCTTCACGATCGAGTGCACCGCATCCACGGCCGTGCTCAGGAATGCTTCCAGTGCAGTCTGTTCTTCTTTGGTAAAGCGGTCGAGCACGAAGTCGCGGATGCGCCTTTCACGGTATTCGTTGGACATTCCGAGACGCAGACGAGGGAAATCTTTCCCGATCGCGGCAATGATAGACTCCAGTCCACGGTGGCCGCCCGCGCCTCCGCTCCCGCGGATGCGCAACCTGCCAAAGGGCAGGTCAGCGTCATCGCAGACGATGAGGATCTCGACCGGGTCGATCTCGTATTTGGCGGCGATGAGCTTGACCGAGGCGCCGCTCAGGTTCATGAATGTCTGCGGCTTGAACAGAAGTACCTCGCTGCCCCATGCGTTCGCGATTCCAGATGTGCGCGCCTGTGCCTCCTTCCGCGACACACGCGCGCCGACCTCCGCCGCCACTCGCTCGAGGACCATGAATCCAAGGTTGTGGCGCGTCTGAGCGTACTCCTCGCCGGGGTTTCCCAGCCCACACACAGCCCGGATAGCCCGTCGTTCCATAGATCAGCCCAACCAGGCGGGGCCCCTGGGCCCGCAGTGTGCCCCAGGGCCGCCTCGCACTCGGCCTCCCGATGGTATCCGGGACGCCGCCGCGTCTATTCCTTGCCCTCTTCCTCGCCCTCAGTGGCAGCCTTGCCCTTCTTGAGGACCTCAGGCTCGGCCGGCGCCTCCGTCGCAACCTCAACCGGCGCCGCCTCTTCCTCCTTGCGCGGAGCCGCGACCGTCGCAAGAACGACATCCGCCTCGGTCAGGAACTCGACTCCCTGCGGAGCCTGGATGTCGCGCAGCCGGATAATGCCGCCGATAGAGAGGCCCGAAACGTCTACCGTGATGCGCTCGGGGATCGCTGCCGGCAGGCACTCGACCTTGATCTCGCGGCACACGGGCTCGAGCAGGCCGCCTTCCTTCACGCCCGGAGCATCGCCTGTCAGAACGACGGGGATATCGAGGTGAAGCAGCTGATCGGCGGCGATTCGCAGGAGATCCGCGTGCAGAAGAGTGTGATGAATCGGCTCGAGCTGGAAATCGCGAATCATCGCCTGCACGGACTCGCCCTCCGATCCGACTTTCACCTGAAAGAGCGTGTTCTCGCCCTGAGCGGATCTGAGGATCGAGATGATGTCCTTCGGGTTCAGGGAAACCGCTGTCGTCTCCTTCTTCCCCCCGTATAGGACGCCCGGGATCCTGCCCCCGACTCGATGGCGCCTCGCGGCGTTTTTTCCTCTGTCTTCGCGCCTTTCGGCAACCACTGTGATGTCCGGCATTGCGATAACTCCTTAGGGTGTGCTCACACGAAAAGAGACGTGACCGATGTCTCCTCGTGGATGCGCTTGATGGCTTCTCCGAGCAGAGCCGCCACGGAGAGGACGACGAGCTTCTTGCATTTCTGCTTCTCCGCGGTCAGCGGTATAGAGTTTGTGACGATGACTTTCTCCACCGCCGACTTCTCGATGCGCTCGATGGCCGGCCCCGACAGGACCGGGTGAGTGCACGAGGCGAACACACGCGCGGCGCCCTGCTTCGCCAGGACGTCGGCCGTCTGCGTCATCGTGCCGGCAGTATCGAGGATATCGTCGACGATGATCGTATTGCGGTCCCTGACGTCACCGATCACGTGCATGACCTCAGCCACATTCGGTGCGATCCGCCGCTTGTCGACGATGGCGAGGTTGGCGTTGAGCCGCTTCGCGTAGGCTCTCGCGCGTTCCACGCCGCCGATATCTGGCGACACGATCGTGACGTTATCGAGTCCCATCTTCTCGATGTACTCGAGCATGACCGGGGCGGCGAAGAGATGATCCACGGGCACGTTAAAGAAGCCCTGGATCTGAGGCGCGTGCAGGTCCATCGTCAGGACCCTGTGGACGCCGGCCGCGGAAATGAGGTCGGCGACGAGCTTCGCGCTGATCGGCACGCGGGGTTTGTCCTTCCGGTCCTGCCTGGCGTAGCCATAGTAGGGGAGGGCGGCCGTGATCCGCTTGGCCGAGGAACGCTTGAACGCGTCCGCCATGATCAACAGCTCCATGATGTGAGTGTTGACCTCCTGGCAGAGCGGCTGGAGGAGGAACACATCGGCGCCCCGAACGTTTTCGGAGATCTGATAATGGATCTCACCGTCAGAGAAGCGTCGCATCAGCTGTTGGCCAAGCCGGAGGCCGAGGTACTCGGCGATCTCCTTGGCCAACTCCTGGTTGGCACTCCCCGCGAAAACTTTCAGCTCCACTGCTCTCCGTCCTCCTCCGAAGCGCGGAAACTCTATTAGGATCAGTCGATTGTGTCAAGCCGCCCCGCGGTCTTATCCGGGGTCGGGATTGGAGCGATCGTGAGAGTGGGGGTGATTTGGAAGAGTAGGAGAGTGGGAGAGTGAGAGAGTGAAAGAGTGCGGGAGTACACGCCGGCAAGTCTGCGATCAATCACTTGGATCGGCTCACGCGCCCACCCTAACGCGGCGGAGCCGCAACCAAACAGGCAAGACCCAGGCACGCTGCAAGACCCTTCCGAGCACCTCTCAGGAAAGCAGGAAGTTAGGAAGGCAGGAAGGGGTCTGTTCGATGC
>JACPPM010000224.1 GCA_016191015.1 Acidobacteriota bacterium
CTGCTTTCCTGAGAGGGGTTCGGAGGATCTCACCCACTCGAACGTTTTGCCATTTCGTGTCAACACTCAACTTCTTAGACACTAACGCGGCGGAGCCGCGCGTGAGAGCGTCCAGCCCGCTTCGCGGGCCTGGAGCGTGGAGCGTCAGAGCGTTCTTCCGAGCCACTCTGATCGTCCGAGGCGACCGCTCCGTTCGCGCATTCCTCTCCTCCTGCCTTCCTGAGAGGAGATCGGAAGATCTTGCCCCCTCAAATGTTTTGCCATTTCGTCTCAGCACTCAAATTCTTAGACACTAAAACCTGCGATTCCTGTTATCGTAGATCATCGCGGGAGTGACTCCATGAAGAAAGCCGTCAAGTATGCTCTGCGGATCTCGATCATCGCCGCAGCCATTTTCGCCGTCCCAACGATCTGGTTCAAGCCCTGGTCGATCAACCATTTCTACGCGCGGGTGTTCATACAATACGCGGCCCGGCACCCGATGCTGTTGTCGCAGTTGCGGATACTCGAACCGTTGGGGATCGGTTTTCATTCCGACGATCTCGACGACGTCTCCGTCGACTTCGCCCTGAGGGAAACGAAATGGGCGGCCAGGCAGCTCCGTATCCTCCACAGCTACGACCGGGCGGCGATGACCCCCGAGGAGAAACTGTCCTACGACGTGCTCGACTGGTACATGACCGATTCCGAACAACAGTCACGCTTCCTTTTTCACAACTACCCGGTCAACCAGCTCTACGGTCTCCAAACAACACTCCCCGACTTCATGATCACCACGCATCAGATCAACGAGGCGGATGATGCGGAGGACTATCTCGAGCGCCTCTCACGGTTCGGGACCTATTTCGACCAGACGATCGAGGGGCTTCGCCATAGAGAGAGGAACGGAATCGTTCCACCCAAGTTCGTGCTCGAGAAGTCGATCGCGCAGATGAAGAGCTTCTCCGCCCAGCCGCCGGAGAAGAACCCTCTCTACACACACCTCGAGGAGAAGCTCACCACGCTGGATGCCGCCGAGCGGAGCGCTCTGTTGGCGCAGGCCCGTGGCGAGATCGAGCGGACTGTCTACCCTGCCTACCAGAGGCTGGTCACGGAATCGACGCGACTGGCCGCCGTGGCCACAACCGACGACGGATTCTGGAAGCTCCCGGACGGTGACGCTGCCTATCAGATGCTGCTGCGGCACCACACGACGACCGAGATGACGGCCGCCGAGATTCATGAGCTCGGCCTCACCGAGGTCGCGCAGATCCAGGCCGAGATGCGAAGCATTCTCGAGCGGGAGGGGCTGGAGGCTGGTGAGGTCGGTGCGGCCATGGCGCGGCTCGGCGAGGACGCTCGCTTCCTCTATCCGGATACAGACGAAGGCAGGCAGAGCCTCCTGTCGGAATACCAGGCATACATCGACGACATCGATAGCCACCTGGCCAGTCTCTTTGATCTGCGGCCAAAGTCGGGTGTCGCGGTTAAGCGAATGCCGCAGTTTCGAGAAGCCGACTCCCCGGCGGCTTACTACGATTCGCCCCCGTTTGACAGTTCGAAACCGGGCGTGTTCTTCGTCAATCTGCGTAACGTCAAGGAGCACCCCAAATTCGGAATGCGCACGCTTGCCTATCATGAGGCGATTCCCGGGCACCACTTCCAGATCGCGATCGCGCAGGAGCAGACCGGCGTCCCGTTTTTCCGCAAAATCATCCCGTTCACGGCCTTCCAGGAAGGGTGGGCGCTGTATGCTGAGCGGCTGGCGGCAGAGAATGGATTCGAAGAGGATCCCTTCGACCGGCTCGGCTATCTGACCGGACAGCTCTTCCGCGCCGTGCGCCTCGTTGTCGACACCGGGATTCACAGCAAGCGCTGGACCCGTGAGCGGGCGATCGAGTACATGAGATCCAACACGGGTATGGCCGAAACGGACGTGATCGCCGAGATCGAACGGTACATTGTCGATCCGGGGCAGGCGTGCGCGTACAAGGTAGGGCAGCTCAAGATACTCCAGCTTCGACAGAAGGCCATGGACCGCCTCGGCTCCAGGTTCGATCCGCGCCCCTTCCACCGAGTCGTGATCGGGAGCGGTGCGCTGCCTCTGACCGTCCTGGAGCGGCTCGCCGATGAGTGGATCGCGTCCGTGAAGTGATCACGCACGTCATCGCAGCCTCCCCGAGGATCGGACCCGGACGATGACCAGGCGCACGCAGCGAGGATGAAGCGGATGTACGCCCGTCAGGCGGCTCTCGCAGCGATCGTACTCGTCGGCCTCCTCCTCGCGGTCTCCTGCGGCCGGCCGCGGGTCCGCTACCCGAAGCCCGGGCAGAGCGAGGAGGGGGTTGCCTCGTACTACGATGGCGAGTTCGTCGGCCGGAGAACCGCGAACGGTGAGGTCATGGATCGCGACCTCCTGACCGCCGCGCACCGGACCTTTGTGTTCGGGACGGTCGTGCGTGTGACAAATCTCGGCAATGGTCGGGATGTGGTCGTTCGAATCAACGATCGCGGCCCGTTCATCGACGACCGGATCATCGACCTGACTCTGGCCGGCGCACGTGCGGTCGACATGATCAGGAGCGGCACAGCCAAGGTGCGGCTCGACGTTTTATCCGCGCCGCCCCCCGGAACGCCGATGTGGGTGCAGATCGGGGCGTTTGTCGAGACAAGGAATGCCGAGCGCCTCCGGGATCGTTTCGCCGAGATGTACCCGGCGACGATCGTGGCCGAAGGAGAATTCCATAAGGTGCGCCTGGGTCCGTGCAAGAACGAGCGCGACGCGCGCATCCTCGCCGCCCGCGTACGGAAAATCGGCGTCCCCGCCATTATCGTGGTCGAGAAATAACATGCCAGGCACGCAAGGCTGCGGCGAAGTCCCGGAAACCGCAGATTTCACAGATTGACTCGCAGATGCCGCCGACTGTTTCGCGCCGACCCGAGAGTGAGGAGCAAGTTGCTCGTCGGCTGAATGCTGGAAGAATCTGCGTAATCTGCGCAGAAATCTGCGCCATCCGCGGTTTCGCGCGGAACGGCCTCGCCCGAGTCGGCGCCTCGACTTCGCCGCAGCCCTGGCCAGGCACGTCGGATGCTTGACATCTGTGCACGATCCGTTCGTTAGTTCGGCAAAGATGGTGTGACGGCGACGGAGCGCAGCCCCCGATCGCCGCCGACTGCGGCTTCACCGGCTCACAAGAAAGGAAGTGCTCATGTACTGTCAGCGGTGCGGAAAGACCTTGCCGGAAGGTGTATCGATCTGTCCTCATTGCGCGCGATCATCACTTCCGCCTCCGATCCCGACGAATACACTGGAGCGCCCCACGATTGTCACGGTCCTGGCCGTTCTGCAGTTCATTGGTGGCGGCGTTTTCGGTCTTGGCGCGTTGGCCCTCCTTGCGGCCGCCGCATCAAGGGAAGCTGGGGCTGGATCGTTCATCTTTCTCTTTGCCTTGCTCGCAGCCGCGGCCCTGCAGATCCTCTGCGGCCACGGCCTCTGGCAGCTGAAGTCACACGGCCGTTCGATTCAGATTGTACTGGCCTGCATCGGCCTGCTCGCGATCCCGCTCGGCACAGTCATCTCGGTCCTCATTCTGATCTACCTATTTAGGCCGGGCGCGAAGATCCTCTTCTCCGGAAAGACCTGGGCCGAATTGACCCCGGCTGAGAGGGGAGCCGTCGCTCAGCTGCCAAGTGGTGGCGGCGCCGTGATCGCGGTTGCCGTCGTTGCGGTGGCATCCGTCTTCTTCATCGGCATCATCGCCGCGATCGCCATCCCGAATCTCATCACCGCCATTCAGCGAGGCAAGCAGAAGAGGACTGTTATGGAGATGAGGACCCTAGCGATTGCGCTGGAGAAGTATGGCGCAGATCACCTATCGTATCCCGCGGCGAGCTCGATACAGGAGCTCGGCACTCTCCTCTCTCCCAAGTATGTGCCCAGAGTCTCCCTGCAAGATGGATGGCGACACGACTTCAAATACGAGGCGTGGAGCGAAGACGATTTGGCACCGGGACCAACGACCTATGTGCTGGCCAGCGCGGGTCGGGACCACGATTGGGAGTTTTCCAGCCTTCAAGGGTACACGGAGAATGAGACGGTGCCTCGCGAATTCGATCGCGACATTGTGGTGCAGAGCGGAGAGTTTATTCAGTACCCTGGTGGCCTCATCACGAAGTAATCGCGAGGCGTGTGACCTGGGGAAGTCCGACCTAGTACGACAGGACAGGCAGTCAGTGCCAGCTCCGCCGGTCGGACATGACGAGGTTGTTGTTGGCCGAGATCAGGTGACCATTGTTCCGACAGCACCGCTCCACCGTCGCCCATCGAATAGAATGCTGACGTGAACCAGGCTGGGCGGATTGCGATGTTTCTGCTGATCGTGCTCGGCACGTGGACGGCCATGCACCTCTACGTCGGCGTTCGCCTGTCGCAGGTGCCGTGGCTGAGAGCCTGGGTCTCGACGCGCGGCATAGTATGTGTTTTCGCCTTTCTCTGGGCCTGCTATCCCACGGCTCGGTTGCTTGAACGGACGCGGTTGGGAACGGCGGCGCGCCCGCTGGAATTCATCGGGGCCGAGTGGATGGGTGTCCTCTTTCTGATCGTCGTCTCGCTTCTGGCCGTGGACGTCGTGACGGGTTTCGGCTGGCTCCTTCCCCGGGCGACAACTTCGCTGAGAACGGGGGGTCTTCTGATCGCGGGACTGCTCTCGGTCATTGCGATCGTCCAGGGAATGCGCGAACCGGTCATGAGCAGCCACGAGATCCAGGTGGAGGGACTCCCGACCGAACATGACGGGCTTGTGCTTGTCTACCTTTCGGATCTGCATCTGGGATCGTTGCTTGGTGAGCGCTGGTTGACCACGATAGTCGACCGGGTCAACGCGCAAGACCCGCGCATCATCGTGCTGGGTGGGGACGTGTTCGACAGCAGCTCCCGGCATTCGGAGGCCCTCGTGCCGGCCCTCAAGCGGCTGCGTGCCCCCCTCGGTGTGTGGGCGGTGACAGGAAACCACGAATACTACGCGGGGGTCGAACGCTGCGTAGAGCTTCTCCAGAACGCCGAGGTCAAGGTGCTCCGTGACAGGTGGGAAGAAGTCATCCCCGGAGTGATCATCGCCGGCGTCGACGACATGACCGCTCGCCGCCAGTTCCACATCCAAGGCCGGTCACGCGCGCTCGACGGGCGGCCTCCAGGAATCACAGTCTTCCTGTCCCACACCCCGTGGGGGACGGAAGAAGTTGCGGCAGCCGGCGTGGACCTGATGCTCAGCGGTCACACTCACAATGGCCAGATCTGGCCGTTCACCTATTTCGTCCAGACCCAGTACCCGTATGTCAGCGGCCGCTACACAATCGGCGGCATGCACCTCCTTGTGTGCCGCGGGACCGGCACGTGGGGCCCGCGGATGCGCCTGTGGCGGCGAAGCGAGATTCTCCGGATCACGTTGCGGCCTTCCCCAGCCCAGTGACGGGATTCACCACCTTGCGTCCAGACGACAGAAGCAGGATCGTGGCCGGCTCGTTCAGCGGCATCAAGATCGGCGTGATCAAACGGCACGCTGTCGTGGACCCGAAATCCGCGCGTAACACCGATCCCACCAACGCCACAGCGGTCGGCCTCGGCACCGCTATTCCTCAGGGCGCCTCTCCAAGCAGTTGCCACACATCAAGAGTTGCTTGATGTCGACCTTGTAGTTCCTCGTTCCCGGTCCCGAACATTCGTGCCAGCCCCGCCAATTAGGGTCGGGAACGGGATGGGGAACGGGAACGTTCACGGGCTCTCGATGCGAGCGTCATCCCGAAAAAAGCCCGTTTTGCGCCGTCCTCTTTCATCATTCTGAGGTGTTCATGCGCGTGTACGATGACCGATTCCAGAAAGAGTACGGCCGATGGAAATCGGTCATCCAACGAGTCGTCGAGCGGTATCTCGCTTGTGGCATCCTGACCGGAGGCTTTTGTCGTCTCAAATGTGATTCCTCTGGGGAGGAGAAACTCCCGGCGTTCTCCTGCAAACGAAGAGGTTTCTGCCCCTCATGTTCCGCAAGGCGTGCAGTCCCGTGGAGTCAGATCATCCGAGCCGAGGTCCTGCAGCTGGTGCCTCGCTCTCGGCCGATTCCATGCCTGCCGCCATCCTCTCGATCCAGACATTCGGACAGTTTTGAATATCCATCCCCACATTCACCGACTCGTGAGACCATGGACGTGAGGCATCCCATTCATGATCGAAACGCGTCCGGCCGAGGTCCGGTTCCAGACCTTCGAACAGGACTTCCCGGGCGACGAGAATTTATCGGCGACAACTCGCCTGAGGTCGCGACGGGGCGGAAGGGACGGAGACATACGAAAACCGTATCTAGGATACGGAAACTGGATGCGACGGCCGGTCGAAACGAGATTCGATGACTCGGAGCGGCTCGACATCGCGCGACACCTGTCTCCCATTGCGCCCGGCAGGGGCTTCGAGCGAGTCCAGCCCGTAACCGGCTAAGGAATCACGGCAAAGCAGCTTTGACCCAGGTGCCCGTAGGTGCTTCCACGTACCGCATTTGACCGGGGAAGCAGGCGACCAGCAGGATCGAAACTGGTTGATAACACCAGCCGCGCCGAACCCGAAGGCTTGGCACGCCGTTTGCTGTGGTAGGGCGCAGCGAGCCCATCCAAGAGGATCCCATTGAAAGGAAG
Organism: Acidobacteriota bacterium; assembly: GCA_016191015.1. Lineage (GTDB taxonomy): Bacteria > Acidobacteriota > CAIWXX01 > CAIWXX01 > CAIWXX01 > JACPPM01. The sequence goes on from JACPPM010000224.1 coordinate 6,661, forward strand.
GAATCCATGTTCAGAGCGTTCCATCCCATCGTTCCGGCACTAATCCCGGCCTTTCGTCCGTCGACGCTCGGGGTTCTCCTCATGCTGTCCGGAGCTCTGTTGGGACGCACCAGTCTGGACGCGATAACACCAGAAGATGGCAATTTCAAAGGAACCCCGGGACGCACCCAAAAGGGTGCCACAAGTCAAGCTACCAACCATTCGCGACCAGACGCCTCGCCCTCCCCGGAGATCACCGAATTCTCCGCCGACAAATCCGTCATTACCGAGGGGAACGTTGCAGTACTGATGGCTCGCTTCAAAGGCGGGGTGGCGCTCCTGAACCCAGGGAAACTTGCGGTACAACAGAGCGGTGTCCCCATCACAGTCGGCCCTGAGGCCACTACCAAGTACACCCTGGAATTGACGCCAGCGAAGGGGAAGCCGCTGCGCCGGAGCCTTCGCGTGGAGGTGGTTCCCGCTCCGCGCATCCTCTCCTTCCGGTCCGACCCACCAGGGGTCGTCCGGGATAACGCGGCGACGTTGCATGCCGTTTACGAAAACGGCACCGGCGTCGTGGAGGGCGATCTCGGCGTCCTTCCCGGCGATGGGGTTGAACGATTCACCGGGCCCCTCAGTGCAGATTCCTCCTTTCTTCTGACCGTTACCAACCGGGCCGGAGATTCCGTCACCGCGAGCCTTTCGGTGACGGTCGAGGATCCGCAGGGCCTCTCGATCACCCTCAAGCTAACGCCGGAGACGCTCTTCATCCAGGAACCGGGTTCGGCGCCAAGTGAAGAAGCCATTCTTTCCTGGGACGCCAGGAACGCGCAGGAAGTCACGGTCGATCAAGGCATCGGGACCGTGTCCCCCATGGGTGAACTGGTGCTCCACCCGGAGAACACCACTACGTATACCTTCACTGCGAAGGACGCCGATGGCCGTGAATCCACTGCGCAGGCAACGCTCCACGTTGTCCCCGTTCCACCACCCCTCCCTCCACCGTGATTTCAGAGGGGTGAAGCCAGTGTTCGTGCAGCGGCGTGAAATGCGATGCATTCCACGAGTCTCTCTAACGACCTTATAGCAAGGTAGAAAGGAAGGAACCCATGTCCCAGAGACACCGTGCGACGGTTCCGGCACTCGCCCTACTAATGGCCCTCCTGCCGGTAAGCCTGGCCCAGGCGGCGGGCGCGCCCATCAAGAGCGTCGAGGCAAAAGGCATATCAAGCTCTCATCTGCCAGTTGGCGGGGTGGTCATCAATCCCGATGGTCGTTGGAACCACACGCATTCGAATGGTGCCGTGTGTAACGAGGACGATAACATCAGCGTCAGAGTAAACCTGGTCGACAACTACACTACCAACTACTACACCTACCACTACTTCTATACTCCCAGGACAGGCTGGGTTGGCTCGGGATGGATCTACCATTCCACAGCGAGCTCGAACGAATGGGTTTTGAAGTACGCGTTCAAAGAGGGAGAAGTCATCCAAACGTGTGGTTTCACCTGGAAGGACGGGGTACAAAGCTCTCAGTTCAATGGGCCCACAATTACCGTTGGACAGGCAACCGTCAATGCCCCCAAGGGATACATCAATTCGTATTTGTGGGTTCTGAAGTACTTTGGTAAGAGCGCCACGAAAGGCTTCGAGATTCCATGGAGCGAGATCATTTCATGGGCGGAACCGTGGGTCCTCGACAATTTGGCCATAGCGGCGGCCGACATACGGGTGCTCGATCAGGATGGGAATCCATTGCAGTCTTATATGCTGCCACCCTCCACTTCCGGCAGTTACGTGCGAACCTATTCGTTCTTGGGTCAGGTCCACGTGACGAATGTGACGAATGCGACGTCCACGACGGCGGTTCTCTACGACAAGTCAGTGATCAACGTGACCCAGCCGAATGGCAAGGACTGGAACTTCCTCGGTGTGGCGGCCCAGGTGGACCTGGCGAAGTACAACTATAAAGGTACCGATTCCACTCATCCCTGGGGCAAAGCCGTCAGCCGCATTCCGATGGTCAGTGTCGTGTTCAATAAGAGCGGTGCTCTGCAGGTGAATTACCCCCAGCCGTACAGCTGGGATACCTACTATGAAGCGACCGCGGTGCCAGGAAGCAGTTCTCCTGCGTGGTCGTCATATCTCAACACGGCGACGCAAAGTGTCTCCGGGAGCATTCTCAGCCTGTCTACGGGAGGAGATTGGTCAGGGTACTACGTAAACCCTGCATTCAGCAGCATCACGCTCGAAACGCGATTGAAAGTCAACTCCGGGTGGAGCCGTCTGCAATTGGTGAACAGCAATAACTATGGCGTAGTCATCGACTTCGGGATTGAGTCCCCGCTCAGGTTCCTGACCGTGCGTCTCACCCTGACAGACACCGCCTGGAACCTGTACGTCGACGGCAAGCTCGCCCAAAGCGGCACGCCGGGCGTGGCGCCGTCGAATGCACTGAAGATACACTTTGGGGCACTCACGAATTCCAGCGTCCAGTGGGACTACGTCGTGTACAAGGGCGGAGTCTGGTCCTCGTCTCGCGCAATGGCGCCGCTGGTGCGGGTCAAACGCGCCGACCCAGGCACCGGCATCTCAACGACTTCGGACTTCACGATCGCTCCATAACGCCGTCGCGGCAAGCAGTCAGGGATGACCCGGCGAGGCCACGCCTCACCCAGACGAGGCGTGGCCGCCCGTGGTGCGGACCGTGTCGTCACTCGTCACTTTTCTTGCACCATCGACGTCAACGCGGACAGATGCTCGGCCAGCTCGGTATCGGTTCGTGCATCGGCTTCAACTGCTCGCACCGCCATGGCCACTGCCGAATGCCGTCGGCCGTTTCTCCCTTGAGCAGCCGCGAGATCGAGCTGAGAGGACTCCCGCGCGAACATGACGGGGTTGTCCTTGTCTACATTTCGGATCTGCATCTGGGATCGTTGCTCGGTGAGCGCTGGCTGACGGCGATCGTCGACCGGGTCAACGCGCAAGACCCGAGCATCATCACGCTAGGCAGTGATGTGTTCGACGGCAGCTCCCGGCATTCGGAGGCCCTCGTGCCGGCGCTCAAACGGCTGCATGCGCCTCTCGGCGTGTGGGCTGTGACATGAAATCACGAATACTACGCCGGGGTCGAACGGTGCGTCGAGCTTCTCCAGAAGGCCGGCGTCGATGACATGACCGCTCGCCGTCTGTTCAACATTCCGAGCCGGTCAGATGCACTTGAGGGGCGTCCACCGGGGGTCACCGTCTTCCTGCCCCACACTCCACGGTGGACTGAAGAAGCAGCAGCAGCCGCGGGCGTGGACCTGATGATCAGCGGCCACACCCACAACGGTCAGATCTGGCCCTTCACCTTTTTCGTCCAATCCCAGTACCTGCATGTCAGCGGCCACTACACGGTCGGCGCTATGCACCTCCTCGTGTGCCGCGGGACCGGCACGTGGGGCCCACGGATGCGACTCTGGCAGCGAAGCGAGATTCTCCGGATCACACTCCGGCATTCCCCCGCCCAGTGAGGGGATTCACCACCTTGCGTCCGGACGACAGAAGCAGGATCGTCGCCGGCTCGTTCAGCGGCAACAGGATCGGCGTCATCTAACCATTCACAAGGAGAAGCTGGAAGCGGCGCTGACGGAACATCGCGTGCTCGGCCACATGGAGATCCCTACGGTCCACGGTGCCGGACAGACGGGGGCTGCGCCTCGGATCGCGGGCATTCCCCGAACCCTCGTCGATCATCTTCACCGTCGTCGAAAAAGGAAAGGTCGACGAGCGCCTGGCCGCCATCGACTCCTCCTGCGCCGACTGCCGCCAAGCCATGCGAATGATCGTGTAGAACGTCGATCGGATGATGTGAGGCCGGAGCGGCGAAGCAGCGTCGGTTCCGGCCACTCGCCGC
>JACPPM010000230.1 GCA_016191015.1 Acidobacteriota bacterium
CGGTCGTCGTGGCACCGAAGCGGTCGAGATCTCTTTCTGTCAAGAGATGCTTGACCTTGTCGACTCGTGTGGGGGACGGCTTTCATAAGCGACCCGAGCACGCCGTGCCCGGCGATTGACCGAGCAGTTTCCGGTTTTTGAATTTTGAATTTTGAATTTTGAATTGCCCAAATCCGCGGCTTAGCCGCGGATTTGGGGCGTCTCAATCCAGCTTGACGTTGATCACGTTGCTCGAAACCCCGTTGACAAGCAGAGACACCGCGTAGGTCTTCCCCGATTTCAAACTCGACGGGATCGTGAACTTCACGTAGCTGTCGCTGCTCACCTTCTTGACTGTCGCGTACTTCTTCCCGAACTTCACCTTCACAGTATCGGTGGACTTGAATCCGGTCCCGGTCAATTTGGCCGAGCTTCCCGGTTCGTTGTGCTTGCTCTTGTACCCTGTGATGGAGGGAGTGCTCCCGCCTGTCGCCCCTTCCTGGGTCACCGTGAACGTCTGCTCGGCGATCGTGATCGTGCCCGTGCGGGCGGAGGTACTGGAGTTGGCTGCGACCGAGTAACCGACGGACCCCGTGCCGCTCGAGGCGGCACCGCTCGTCACCGTGATCCAGACGTCATTGCTGACGGCGCTCCAGGCACAGCCGGCATCCGCCGTGACATTGACGGAGCCCGTGCCCCCGGCCGCTACGAAAGGCTGGCTTGCAGCTGAAAGGAGGTAGCTACATGTGACGCCGGCACCGCTCTGCGAAATCGTGAATGTCTGCCCGGCGATCGTGATCGTGCTGGTGCGAGCTGACGCGTCCAGGTTTGTGGCGACCGAGTAGCTCACCGTGCCGCTGCCGCTGCCGCTACTCCCGCCGGTCACGATGATCCACGCCGCGTTGCTCACCGCTGTCCAGGCACATCCGCTCGTTGTTGTGACACCCACGCTGGCCGGTCCACCGCTCGCCGCGAATGCCTGCGACCATGGTGCGATCGAGTACGCACACGAGGCCCCGGCGCTCTGCGTGATCGTGAATGTCTGCCCGGCGATCGTGATCGTGCTGGCGCGAGCTGACGGGTCCGGGTTCGCTTCGACCGAGTAGCTGACTGTGCCATTACCCGAGCCGCTGCTGCCTCCCGTTACGCTGATCCAGGCCGCGTTGCTCACCGCCGTCCACGCGCACCCGGCCGTCGCCACCACGGGTACACTCCCAGTCCCGCCGGACGATCCCACCGCTGCGCTCGACGGATAGCTCCAATACACGCACCCAGCCACCGTGGACCTGAACGCAGCCACCGTCCCGGCAGTATCGTTGAGCGCCCGGGCATTCTCGGCAGGGTTGCCACCGCCGGCAACGCCCGTGGGGGCTCCACTGTAGTTGACGGAGGGATTGGAGTAATACGGGACTCGCGTACAACTCGTCCCCGACGCAGTGCACGCGTTGTTGTAAGCCATGACCGTCCGCCACGAGCCGGCCGGGTATGCGTAGCCATGGGCATAGTCGTAGGGCGTTACGTTACCATCCACGTACCAATCGTGGCGAAGACCCATGTTGTGTCCCATCTCGTGGCCGAAGGAGTAGTACCCGGTCGCGCAGTTCAGCCAAACAACGTTGAAAGCGGAGGACGCAAACCCGGTTGAAACGGAGGTCATGATATAGCCCCGCCCGCAGATATTGGGTTCCAGGCTGTCCAGCCAGAAGCTCACCTCATCCGCGCCGAATGCATCCCGCAGACTGTGGATCTCATCGATATACCCGTCCGAAGTCGACGAGACCCGGGTCAAATCGGTGTTTGAGTTGTAACTCTCCGCGTAGTTCACCTGGTAGGTCGCGACGAGATTGACTCGCTGGTTGACCGCACTGTTCGCGTACTGAGTATTGGTCTCATCGATCCCGAGCTGGATCTCGGCGGCGATGTTGCCTGACGTCGACGCGGCCGCCGCTGTGTAAAGCACCAGGACGTCGATCGTGGGGTTGCCGGTGACGGCCGGGGCGTTCGAGCGTACATCTACGGGATCCTCGCCGTGTTCGACCCGGATCGGCTCAGCCTCGTCCGGGTACCGTGACGCATCGACCTCCCGGACCGCGTGCACGCCCTCGCAGGCGACCCGGATCTGGTACATCTTGAGATCTTCACGGATGTTTCCGACGATCGTATCGCCATCCACGACCAGCGTGATCTGACTCTGCGTGTTCCCCTGCACGTGCCCGAACCACGAATAGCAGCCGGCCGGCCGCCTTTCGACGCGATCACGAATGGCGGTCCGAGCCACGTCGTCGAACAGGTTCAGCACCACGTCGCGGGCGTCCCCGTCGGCCCCGAGCGCTCCGAAATCGACAATCACGTCCCGGCTTCGGACTACAACCGGATCGAATGGCCGGTCTTGCGGGCAGGCCACTCCCACCCGGGACGCATCAGAGAAGAGCCCGCGAGGCGGCTGCGCCGCCCCGGCGTAAAGATGGAAAAGACCTAAGAAAAAGAGAGACGGTAGGGGGATAACAGATTTCATCAGAACCTCCGGGAGGCAAGCTCCTCTCCCATAGCGTATCGGCGCGATTCACCCCAGACGTTAGAAGCGCGCCGGCGGTTACTTCCTCGGAGGCGAAGTCAACGAGGCTGACTCGGGGCCGCGCCCGCCCGTTTCTCGTCCACCACGATGAGATACTCATCCTTGCGGATCAGCCCCAGCTCCCTCCTCGCAACCTCTTCGGAGGCAGCCGGGTCGATCTCCAGCCGCGCAATCTCCTTGCGAAGCTGCGCGTTTTCCAGCCGCAGCTTCTGGATCTCCAACCGGGTGGTCTCGAGATTACGGCGCGCACGATAGATGTCCAGCAGACCCTTCTGGCCGAGGACGGAGTTGACGATGAAGGAGAGGCTCATCGCCGCGATCAGCAGAATGAAAACTTTCCGCCAGAGCCCCTGCCGTCGGTTTCCCTTCGCCTGCCGGCTCATTGGAACTGCGCTATGAAATTCCGGCCCGCGTCGAGGAGCGCGGCCAGATCCTCGCGAGTGGGCGCCTCGGCGTACAGCCGAATCAACGGCTCGGTCCCGGATGGTCTCAGCAGCAGCCAGCTCCCGTCTTCGAGGATCATCTTCACCCCGTCCATCCGGTTCACCGTGGCGACCTTTCTGCCACCGAGGTTTCCCGGCGGGTCCTGGAGCTTCTCATTCAGTCTCTCCGCGTGCTCGGCCGTGACCTTCAGATTCAGGCGGTGATTGAACAGCGGCCCCGTCTCGGAGAACATCTCCGTGACCATCTCGGAAAGGCTTCGGGTGGTCGAAGCCGACATCTCGGCGACCAGCAGGCAGGCGAGGATTCCATCCTTCTCGGGCAAATGCTGGCTCATCGTGAACCCCGCGCTCTCCTCGCCGCCCATCATGAGCTTCCCTTCCAGCATAAGCTCGCTGATGAACTTGAAGCCGACCGGGGTCTCGTAGAGCGGCGTGCCCTGCCGTTCTGCCAGGCGGTCCAGGAGGTGAGTCGTCGCGACGCTCCGCGCCACTCCCCCTGTCAGATGTGGCCGCGTCCTCTGGATGTAGCGCAAGAGAAGCGCGAGGATGTAGTTCGGCGCCACGAAGTCGCCGCTCCGATCGAGGATACCGAACCGATCGGCATCGCCATCGGTGGCGAGGGCGAGGTGGCACCCCTTCCGCAACATCGTCGCGCGCAGCTCGGCCAGGTTCTGCTCCGAACATTCCGGTGAGTAACCCCCGAAGTATGGATCCTTGAAATTGTGGATGACTTCGCACGAGCAACCGCTCTCGATCAGCATCCGATCGAGATAGTCGCGGGCAGTCCCGTAAAGCGGATCCACCGCGATCAGCAATCCCGATCGAGCGATCTTCTCGAAATCTATCTTTGACGAAATCAGCTTCAGGTACGGCTCCGAAATGTCCACCTCGTGGATGTACTCATCAATCGGGTCGTAGGACGGCTGCTGCTTCTCCTGCTCGAGCTTCCGAATCTGCTGCTCGATGCGGTGAGTGATCTCCGGGAGCGCCGGGGCACCATCCTCGGTGGAGAACTTGAGGCCGTTGTACTCGGGCGGGTTGTGACTCGCCGTGAAATTGATGGCTCCGTCCAGGTTGCGCCGGATGATCTCATAGGAAATCGCTGGCGTTGGCGCGTCCCGATCGCAGACGTAGCAGGTAATGCGGTTGTGGGAAAGTACCTTTGCCGCTTCGCGGGCGAAGCGGTCCGATAGGAAGCGGGTGTCGTAGCCCACCAGCACGCCGCGCTGGCTTCTGCCCTCGCCCTTGAGCGAATTGCAGATTGCCTGCACTACGATCCGGACGTTGTGAAAGGTGAACTCATCACCCATCAACGCCCTCCAGCCACTCGTTCCAAACTTAATCATGAGTGTGAGCTATGCAGCCCGCATAGTACCACACGCCCGAGGCCGCGGCAAAGCCAGATCCGCGAACTGAGATTCGGAGTACACTTGGCCGCAGTATAGCCAGCATGTCATCCTGAGGCTCGGCGCAGCCGGGCCGAAGGATCTCCTGCATGACCCGTAGCCTATGGAGGAGATCCTTCGTCACCGGGCTTCGCCCGGCTCCTCAGGATGACGTCGCGCTCATGCCCGTGTGCGTCTACTCCGAATCTCAGCCGCGAAACATCCCGTTCAACGCGTACTCGTACCCGAATCAAGCACCGCGTGTCGGGGTACGGGTATGGGCCTAGGTACTGAATGGCGGTGGGTGGATTCTTGGACATTGGCAAAGCCATGGCGCCCTTTTGACCTCTCCCGATCGCCATTATAAAGTGCCTGACCTGGGATGACATGACCCGATCTGAGCTTCTCGTCTACGGCGCCCTCTGCCTCATCTGGAGCACCACGTGGCTCGCCATCCGAGTCGGTGTTCGCTACCTGCCGCCATTCGGCTTTGCCGGGCTGCGTTTCCTCCTGGCCACCCTGATTCTCGGAGCGTTGCTGCTTGCCCGTTCACCCCGGAGCGGCTATTCGGCTCTCCCCTGGAAGAGCCTGGTGCTCACGGGGCTGCTCCAGTTCGGCGTCTCCTACGGCATCGTCTTCTGGGCGGAACAGGAGATCACAGCCGGATTCGCCTCAATCTCCTTCGCCTGCATCCCGCTCTTTGTCGCGATCCTCGCTCAACTCATGCTCCATGAGCATCTGGATTCGCGAAAGCTGGCCGGCATCGGACTCGGAATTGCCGGCATGGTCTTCCTCTTCTCCGGCCGGGTCGGGGGCATGGGCGAGCGCGTTCTGCCCCGGGTCGCCATGCTCGTCGCGGCCATGGCCTCAGCCATCGCCAACGTGCTCGTGCAGCGGGACCAGAGGCACATCTCCATGCGCATAGCCATCACGGTTCAGATGATTATCGGAACGATCTGCCTGCTCGGGATGAGCCTGGTTGTCGACCGGGGAAGGGAGTACACGTGGAACCTCTCCGCGATCGTGTCGCTCCTGTTCCTCTCCGTCTTCGGCTCGGCGATCGCCTTCATGCTGTACTATTGGCTCCTGCACCGCGCCACGGCCGTCAAAGCAACGACCATCGGCCTGGTCGCGCCGGTGTTGACCGTCATCCAGGGGCACTTCTTTCTGGACGAAAGCCTCGGTTGGAACCACCTGGTCGGCGGCGCCATGATCCTGATCGGGAGTGCTCTGGTCGTGATGAGTCCGGCCGCGCGAAAGGCCTGATAGCCGAGATGGGCGTCGGGATGACCCCAGGAGCGCGTATCACCCGGCTCATCGAGAAACGGGGACCGATCACGTTCGCCCGCTTCATGCGCGAGGCCCTGTACGGGCCCGGTGGATACTACCAATCGGGCACACCGGTGGGACGCGATTTCCATACCGCTCCGCGCGTCTCTCCGCTATTCGGGAAGTTGATGGCCGAGGCGGTACGGCGCGTCGGTGGCGATGTCACGACCCTAGTGGAATTCGGAGCCGGGTCCGGACATCTCGCAGCGCCGATGCTCTCCGCGCTTCCCGAGCGGCTCAGATACTTCGGGATCGAGCCGGGTGCGTCGGCGAGGAGCGAGCTGCGCGCCCGACTGCGCCCGTTTGGCCGGCGCGCGGAAGTATGCGTGAAGTTCCCGGATCGCACCTTCCGGGGCACTGGCATCGTGATCGCCAACGAGCTGTTCGACGCCTTGCCATGCCACCGCGTGGTTGGAACGTCGGCGGGGCTGGCCGAGCTGTACGTGGGCCGAAGCCGGGACGGTCGATTCGTCGGGGTTCGCGGGAAACCCTCGACCTCGAAGCTGGAGCGACAGCTCAGGGCCGAAGGAATCAGGCTGCGGCGCGGTCAGAAGGCAGAAGTGTGCCTGGAAGCGGCCGGTGTTTACAGGGCCGTGGAGCGAGCCTTCCGGAGATGCGTCCTGATCGCCGTCGACTACGGATATGAGGCGGAGGAGCTCTACTCGCCGCTCCGTCATGGGGGCACGATCAGGGGCTACTTTCGGCACAGGGAGAGCGACGATCTGCTGGCAGGGCCGGGCGAGCAGGACATGACCTATCATGTCGATCTGACCCACCTCCGGCTCACGGCGTCGCGATACGGCTTCAAAACACAGTGGAATATCTCACAGGGGAAGTTTCTTCTCGGACTTGGGGCGCTGGAGATGATGCGAGGAGTCACGATGGAGGAGCGACTGAGCCTGAAAACGCTGCTCATGCCCGGAGGCATGGGGGATCGCTTCACCGTGCTTGTGCAGGTGAAGGGGATGTCGCTCAGCCCCTCATGGTGCCCAAGCCTGGAGGAGCTGGCGGAGAAGGGGGAAGGATGAAAAAGCTTCCGCACGTGATGATTTATTCTGATGGGGCATGCACGGGGAATCCCGGACCCGGGGGCTGGGCAGCGATTCTGCGAGACGGGGCGTCGGGCAAAGAGAAGCGGATCTCAGGGGGCGAGAGGGAGACGACGAATAACCGGATGGAGTTGATGGGGGTGATTCGTGGGCTCGAGGCACTCAAGCAGCCCTGCCGGGCGACGATCGTCTCCGATTCTCAATATGTCGTGAAGGGGCTCGACGTGTGGCTGGCCGGCTGGCTGCTCCGCGGGTGGAAGTCATCCACAGGTGCGCCCGTGAAGAACCGGGACCTGTGGCAGAGATTGGTCGAGCTGAAGGCGATACATCAGGTGAGCTGCATGTGGGTCGAGGGACACTCGGGGCACCGGGAGAACGAAGAATGCGACAGGCTGGCGAGGGAAGCGATCGGCCACGCTCGTCGATAAGCGGCGGGTTGACCTCGGATTTCATGCCGTGTCGCGCACGGTCGAAGTCCGGAGATAACCGCAGATTTCACTGATTTCGCAGACGGATGAGGACGGACCCTGCGTTCCCCACCTGAAATTCGGAGTAGACGCACACAGGCATGAGCGCAACGTCATCCTGAGGAGCCGGGCTAAGCCCGGTGACGAAGGATCTCCTCCAAGGGCTACGGGTCTCGCAGGAGATCCTTCGGCCCGGCTGCGCCGAGCCTCAGGATGACATGCTGGCTGTACTGCGGCCAAGTGTACTCCGAATCTCAGTTC
>JACPPM010000227.1 GCA_016191015.1 Acidobacteriota bacterium
CCGCCGACGAGGACGGTTTCGCATCTCTCTCCGTACGGGACGAGGCTCCTGGGGTAACAGGCTCTCCGTCTGAATCCGATGTCGTTGCAGAGACTGACCCAATCCGCAGGGCTCTCGGGCCGCCCTTCGCTCTGCTCCCGGGCGGCGGCTTCGGCGAGCGCCTGGCGGCGGGCTTCCTTCATCTCTTCTCTGTCGAGGCGAAGCTCACCGACCGTCAAGTGCACGGGATCGAGGGACACCATGAGCGGCATTTCTGACGGCCAGTCCGCGAAATGCATCATCATGCATACGGTGGCGGCGTAGAAACGATTGTCCCGCTCGAGATTTTCCTCCATCAGAACAGCCATCGTCCCCAGAACGACCTTCTCATCCTCTGAGAGAGTGCTGAACGTGCGGTCGGTATTCCTGCTTGAGTGAATGTAGAGCTCTCCCGCGCTCTTCCGAACGTAGATGGTCTGGCCATCCAGATCGATCTGAAGCTCAGTGACTCCGTTCTCCTGCGATGCGGAAAACGTAACCTCCGAGTCCGAAAACGCGTCGCTCAGCATCGTCATAGCAAGGCGATTCTCGCTCCGAATCGAGAATTCGAGCACGGACTCTGCCACACTGTTCAGCGGCGCGCACAGTGAGCTCAAGGCGGCCGTCGCGACCACCAACCCACGAAGCATTTTCGTCATACGGCACCCCATTACGAAACGAGCATTTGAGTCCCGGTACCGCGAGAGGCCCTCCTCGTCCGGCGCCCCCTCATGCAAGAGGCCGGTCGCGGACAATCGGCAGACCCCTGCGGCCACACTTTGTTTTTTGCCCTGACTCAAAGATAGGCCGTCGGGGATCGGACGTCATCGTACCAAAGTACGATGACAGTTGCTTGACGTTCACCTTCTCCTCCCTCGTTCCCGAACTTCCGTGCCAGGCCCGTCAATTCGGGGCGGGAACGGGAACGGGATCGCGATCGTTCACGGGTGCTCGATGCGAGCTTCCGCGAATTGTATGGCCTACTCGCGGATCAGGACCTCGTCAAAGTCCCGAGCTAACCGCAGATTTCGCAGATTCTTCGTGCAGATTCCGCCGATGGCTTCGCGAGGCCGGTGGGATTCGCTTTGAGGAGCGTTCTGCGATGAGTGATGATCCCATCTGTGTAATCCCTCCGGAAATCTGCGTCATCTGCGGTTTCCTCCGATCGACTTCACCCGGATTTCGCGGTGCGACTTTGACGTTCCCCCGGGTAGTCATAGACTGCGGATTGACAATGATCCAATTTCGCCTAAAATGGAGTCTATGGTGGCCATCAGCCGGAGCATCGAGTCACGGCTGCGCCTCGCACTGGAACGCAGGAAATCGGTGCTGTTGCTGGGTCCGCGCCAGACGGGCAAGACGACCTTGCTGGAGCGGTTCCAACTTGACTTGCTGTTGAATTTCCTTCGGCCTGAGGTACGGCAGCGCTATGAACGGGCGCCCGAGCTGCTCGGCGCCGAGGTGGAGGTGCTCGCCGGGCGCTTGCGCGACCGCCGTCCTCTGGTCGCCCTCGACGAAGTGCAGCGCGTGCCGGAGCTCGTCAATGTGGTCCAGGATCTCATCGATCGGCGTCTGGCGCAGTTCGTTCTCACGGGATCTTCTGCTCGTAAGCTGCGCCGAGGCACGGCCGTTAATCTGCTGCCGGGTCGCCTCGTGCCATTGCGGCTGGACCCGCTATCCCTTTCCGAGCGAATCCCACCCAGACTGGAAGAGGCCCTCGTCCACGGCAGCCTACCCGGAATCGCCCTGGATCCGGATGAGTCGTCCCGGGAGGTGGATCTGCGTGCCTATACAACGCTGTACCTCGAAGAGGAGGTGCGATCCGAGGCGTTGGTGCGACAGCTCGGTAGTTTCTCACGCTTTCTGCAGCTCGCTGCGTTGGAGGCCGGCGGCATAGTCCATTTCCGCGGCATCGCACAGGAGCTTGGCCTGGTTCACACAACGGTGTCGGGGTATTACGAGATTTTGGAGGACTGTCTGATCGCTGAGCGAATTGATGCGCTGTCCGAGAGCCGAACCCGGAAGAGACTTACCAAGTCGCCCCGCTACTTGTTCTTCGACCTAGGTGTGCGTCGCGCCGCAGCCGAGGAAGGTCCGCGCCAGTCCGCCCGGGTGCTCGGAGCCTGGTTCGAGCAGTTCGTCGGGCTGGAACTGCTGCGCGGCACTCGGCAGAGGGAAGGGAAGCTCGCCCTCCGATTCTGGCGTGATCCCGACGGGCCTGAGGTCGATTGGATCGTCGAGGCCGGCGACCGCCTTCTGCCGGTGGAAGTGAAGTGGAGCGAAGCGCCGACCGAGAGGGACACGCGGCATCTCCAGACGTTCCTCTCCGAGTATCGGCAGGCTTCCGCCGCCGCCGTCGTCTGCCGCACGCCCCGGCGGTTCAAGCTCGGACCGAAGATCACCGCCGTGCCGTGGCAGGAGATTCCCGCACTCCTGGATGGCATGTCCTGAGTCGGACCGCGCATGCAAGCTCCCGCCTCGGCGGAATCCCGGCGGCAGCAAGCCATGGCCCAGCCTGAACTCTCCGCATGGTGGCGTTCCAATAGTGTCCTTACCTCCGGCTCGTCCATTCAGTCACTATGCGCTTACCGCACTTTGGTGCTCAGACCATTAGTCGTTCGAGGCGAGCAGAGATATGACGCAGCGCGCAATGTGCATCATCGGACTGGTAGGACAGGGACCCGGGGCGAGCCAGCGTCCTGGGACGCCACGCAATGTGGGGGCGAACACATGCTTCGGTTCGGGATCTATCGGGGTATCTGAGCCCGACATGGGGGCCTCGCCCCCGTCGAAGGCGATCGAGGGCGAGGCCGAGTGGGCCGTTATGGCGCGATCTTCGTCACCGCGCCACGGGTAAGGGCACCGAAGTCACTTCTGCACTTTTGTCGGCGGAGGGTTGACGCTGGAATCGACAGGCTGGGGCGCTCGCTCGGTCGCCAAGCCGGATCCGTCTGCCGGACCGCTTTTCGGTGTCTCACCATCTCGAAACATCGCTTGCGCAGGAAGGGCGGAGTTCGTCTTGTCCGCGTACCAGGAGCCATAGGCACCGTTACCCGTGCAGCTCATCGTCCCGTCCAGCATCAATCTAGCGGTGTCGCTGATCTGCGCGGTGTAGATGATGGGCTCGCAGTCCCCATTGAGGATTTGGAATGTCACAGTATTCAGCTCCCGCCACCAAACACCCCTGAATCCATCGCTGGTCCGGAAGCTGCCGTCCGGGTAATAGTACTGCAGATGGTTTCCGACAATTCCGTCATTCCACCAATCGATTGTCGACCTCCAGACCCCCGGGATGTCATTGCAGGTGGGTGCCGAGAAGCAGTCATCGGCGCAGAAGGCAAAGATCGCGTTGCACCTCCGGTTCACTATCCCGTACACGTCGGCGCATCGGTCATGATTGAAGCAATCCTGAGTGTACCTTTCGAGTGTACACAACCCGTTGCAAGCCGTTCCACATCTCCCCCGACATGTCCTCCCGCCGACGAGGACGGTTTCGCATCTCTCTCCGTACGGGACGAGGCTCCTGGGGTAACAGGCTCTCCGTCTGAATCCGATGTCGTTGCAGAGACTGACCCAATCCGCAGGGCTCTCGGGCCGCCCTTCGCTCTGCTCCCGG
>JACPPM010000228.1 GCA_016191015.1 Acidobacteriota bacterium
CTTTCTCCGCGACCTCTGCGTCTCTGCGGTGAACAGGTTTCTTGCCATTTCGTGTCAACACTCAACTTCTCAGACACTACAAGTACTATCTCACCGAGCTCGGGAGACGTGTCGTCGTGGCTGGCCTGAAGCTCAGATACCTCTTCGCCACCCGGCTCTCGCTCAGCCCCGCACGGCCTGACAAGGAAATAGCTCGTCGCATCAAAGCTGGCCAGCGCCTGGAGTGCGTCCCCGTGCTCCCCCGCCTCCGTCCCACTCCAGATTCATTGCCCGCCTACAATACGAACCAGGCTGACTACATATTCCATCGCCCTTGTCCGTTCCTGCATTCCTCCGTTCCTGCTTTCCTGAGAGGAGTCCGGAAGGTCGCGCCCCCTCGAGAGTTTTGCCATTCCGTGTCAGCACTCCACTTCTTAGACACAATGGGCAGGTCTCGTTCCGGTCAAACGCAACGACGCAAAGCCACCAGAATCGGCCTCTAGCTTCCTTGCGCCCCTGCATCACATCGATGCATCCTGCACGATCTTCCACGTGCCAGCCGGTCGTTGCAGCACCAGCAAGGTCAGGCCGGTGGCGGGGTCCTTGTCGGGGTAAGAGAGCGTCCAGCGCGCGACCACTGAGAGCGCGTGGATGCGGCTCGGGACGGCGTCCAGCAGTGGCGTCACTTCAATCCCCCACGCGGGCCGCATTTCGATGATGTCGAGTCTGAGCTTGCCCATTGCCCTGGCATCGGGATAACGCCGTCGATAGCGGTCGAGCACCTCTTGCCGCCCGCGTGTGACGCCCGAAGGAGACACGAAGACCGCGTCATCAGCGTAGACCTCGCAGAACTTCGCGAGATCGCCTGCGCTCCATGCTTCCGCCTGCGCCTTCAGGAGCGCCGCGACATCCGCCTTTGCCTGATCCTCCTTGTGCGCCTGCCGGATCCGGTCCCAGAGCCCGCAACCGAACGGAGCGACGAACTCGCACTTCTCCGAGAATGCCGGATCCGCGAGCACCTCATCCGCTGTTGCGAAGCGGTGTCCAGTCTGCTCGAGCGAGGTGAAGAGATCGTCCCAGAGCGAGGCACCCACTTCGTTGGAATGGAGCAGCAGGATCTGGGGGAGCTGCCGGCCGAAGAGATCATCGCCGCGCTCTTCGTGGTGGCGGAACGCCAGGCGCAGCGCCGCCAGGTAGTCGTCGCGGATCTCATCGAGTGCTTTCCTGTCCCCCGCCCTCACGGCCGTCACCCACGGCTCTTCGAAAGACCAGTCCTGGTTGTCGATCGTTACCGGCAGACTACGCTGGCCCGTCCGGGCGAGGTACTCACGCATCGCAGTCAGTTTCGCCTCGGTCTCTCCCTCGCACAAGAACGGAAATCGAAAGAATCGCAACGATCTCCCGCGCGGCTCGAGAAACGCCATCAGTCCCGCCCACGCCTTCTCCAGATCAGCAATGTACGGTTCCTGCGCGGTCTTGGCGTAGTCCGGGTGCGCGTACGAGTGGTTCCCGAGCTCATGCCCGTCCGAAAGCCATTTCTCCAGCAGCCGGAAGTCGGAGTCCTGTGCGACCTTCTCCCACGTCACGAGGCCGACGGCCTCGATCCCGTGCTTGCGGAGCGCGGCCAAGAGCCCGGTTGTGATGCGTTCGCGATCGACCTGTTCGGAATGGAGCGATCCGGAAGCGATGGGCAAGTCGTCGATCGTGATGAGTACTGGCCGCAGTTGTGGGGCTGAGACGGCGTCAGATACGAAGCAGACCAAGGCGAAGACGGGGAGAAGCCTTGTGATACGCATGTTCTCGCTACTCCTGTTGTGAGGAGGCCTCAGGTGGCTGAAACGGTGAAAGCGCAGCCATCCGCATCGCAGCGGAGACGACCTCCTCGGTGTGAATTCGCGTCATGCATCTGTGATCGATCGGGCAGACGCGGCGATGACAGGGTGAGCAGGGGAGGGCGCGACGGAGCACGGTCGAGGGACGATTGAATGGAGCGGTCGAGCGAGGCTCGGTGCTCCCGAAGATCGCTACGACCGGGACGCCGGCCGCGCTCGCGATGTGCTGCGTGCCGGAGTCGTTCGAGACGAACACGCGGCAGCGGGCGATCGAGGCGATGAGCTGCCGGATTGTGGTCCGGCCGGCAAGATTCAGTGCCGCGGGGCCGATGTCGTGAGCGACCCGATCACAGTTTCCCGCTTCCGTCTCGGCGCCGAAGAGCGCTATACGAAACCCCTTCGCCGCCAGCGCGCGCCCGGTGACGGCATAGCTGGAGGCGGCCCATCGTTTTGCTTCGCCATAGCGTGCCCCGGGACCCATCCCGATCCACGCACTGCTCCGATCGAGCAGGCTCTCGCCGCGGGGCTCGATGAGCATGCGCGGCTCGCCCCCGGCCATCCCCAAGCGCACCGCCAGGTTCCAGTGATAGTAGACCTGATGGGACTGATAGATGTTGCGCGGGGGAGCGACGGGACGGCTGAGTAGCGGCCCGCGCCCGCCAGTCCGATATCCCCATATGTCGCGGCAGCCGGCGAGGCGCTGCACGATGGCGGAATAGAGCGAGTTTTGGAAAAGAACGACGGTGTCGGGCATTCGTTGCTTGATTGCAGCGATCGCCTCGCGAAGCGGGACCTTTGCGTCGGCGGAGTCATCCGCAATCCCTTCGTACAGGTCCCAGAGGAACTTGGGCGCCATGATCGTGAGCCGGCCGGCGCGCTCCTTGATCGCACGGACCGCAGGAAGCGACATCACCGCGTCGCCGAGCCAGTTGGGCGTGCGAACGAGGAAATGCCGATCGCGCAATCCGGACTGTCCGTCCGTCACCGCTGCGATGCGGAAGAGATGAAGTACTGCTCGCGATGCACCCCCGGGTCGGGGCGCACGGTGACGATCTTCCGGAGATCCCTCTCGAGCGATCGCAGCACGGACTTCTCCTCTGTCTTGAGTGCGTGTGCAACGTCGGGGTGCACGCGGATGATGACTTCGGAACCATCCAAACTCTCCCGCACGCGCCTGACCTCACGCGCCAGAGCGTACGAAACAGTCTCCACTGATTTTACGCGTCCGACACCCGCGCAGTAGGGGCACGGTGTGAGGAGTGATTTCTCCAGGCTCGACTGGACTCGCTTTCGGGTGATGAGCGCAAGCCCGAAGTCGTTGATCGGCAGCACCACGTTGGGATTCCGGTCCTTTTTCATCTCAGCCTCGAGCGATCGCATGACCTTGTTCCTGTTCTTGCGGTCTTCCATGTCGATCAGGTCGAGGACGAGGATCCCGCCGAGATTGCGGAGCCTCATCTGCCGGACCACCTCATGCGTGGCCTCGAGGTTTGTCTGGCATATCGTCTCTTCGAAGTTCTTCCGGCCGATAAACTTTCCGGTGTTGACGTCGATCGCCACGAGTGCCTCGGTCTGATTGATGACCAGGTATCCGCCGGATTTCAGCCACACTTTGCTCTTGAGGCTGTTCTCGAGGGTCTGGCTGACAGCGTAGTCGTCCAGGATGTCGGTCTCTTGTGTGTGCAGCCTCACGCGTCGCGCCAGGAGCGGGTTGACCTCTTCCAGCAGCTCCACGCATCTCAGATATTCGTCTTCACTGTCGATCCTGATCGCAGAGAGGTCGTCTCTCACGACGTCTCGCATGAGTTTCTGCGGGAGTGAGAGCTCCCGATGCACGCACGCAGGGGCCGAGATGCCATCGCCCTTGCGCCGCGCCTCCTCCCACGTCCGCGCCAGGAACTGCATGTCAGCGACGATCTCCTCCTCCGCCTGCCCGTCCGCCGCCGTGCGAACAATAAACCCGCCAGCCGCTTCCCCTCGATGTTTCTTCAGAATCGACCTGAGCCGCCTCCGCTCCTCAGCCGAGTCGATTTTTCTCGAAACGCCGATGTGCGACACCGTCGGCATGTAGACCATGTACCGGCCGGCCAAGGTGATGTGACATGTGAGCCGAGCCCCCTTGGTCTCCATCGGGGCTTTGGCCACCTGTACAAGAATCTCCTTGCCTGGCTGTAACATCTCCTCGATCGTCGTCGGCTGTTGTTGCGGCTGGGGGTGCGCTTCGGGCGCGTCGCCGTCGTTCTCGTACTCCTCCAGCTCTTCATGAAAATCGCTGACGTAAAGAAATCCATCCCGTTCGAGTCCGCAATCCACAAATGCCGACTGCATCCCGGGAAGAACCCGCCTCACTTTGCCTTTGTATATATTGCCGACCATCGAACGGTTCTTCTCTCGTTCGACAAAAAGCTCAACAACCTCCCCATCTTCCACGATGGCGGCAATCGATTCCTCGGCCGTGCTTGAAATGATCAGTTCTTTGCTCAATCAGGTAACTTTCCTCTCAAACGGTGCACGCGGTGCACGTCGGGTGCGTTCCCGGCACCAGAGACATCCAATCCTCCCCCTGAAGCACGATCGCCGTCCGCTTGAACGCGGCCCGTGGCCGCGACACCCCCGACGCCTCCTTGAGAACAACGTCGACCCTGGCTTCCGGATGAACCAGGAGGAACAGTCGATCGCCCGCTTCATGGGCGGCCCGCAGCGCGCACCGGTCGCCGGCGGCCCGGCCGGCGATATTCACTTGCAGCTGCATCACAACGGGCTCAGTTTCATAAACCGCGGCCAGCAGATCCCGCGCGAGGTGTGACTTAACACCAGGGACCGCATGAACGCGGGTGAACTTCAGGCCTTCCGGCATCTGACAGTTCAGGGAGCTCAGTGCTGCCATCGGATCGACCGGCTCGGAGAGCCCGAAATCGAGCACTTCGCGAAAACCTTCGACCCCGACCGGCAGCGGCGGGCCATAGCTGAACTTCGGCAGAGGGCTATAACCCTGTGTGAACGCGATCTTCAGGCCGCTTCTGCGGAAGGCCATCCTCAGGACGTGACCCAGATCAAGGTGCGACAGAAAGGCGGCGGGCCCCTTCTTCTCGAAAAACCCACGGTAGATCAGCGGCTCCTTCGGCGGCCCGCCGGCCGAGGGCGGTGCAGCGGATGGCTCGGCCGCCACAGTCGGTTCGGGTGGCGGCACCAGCTCGATTCGCTTCAACCGAAGAAAATCCCCCTCGCGCGTCCCGCACGCCTGGCATTCTCGACACGGAAGCTCCAGACACGACAGCGTCGTCGTGGACGCAACCGCTCGCTCCCATTCTTTCCGTAACTCCGCCTTCGTAATCGTCGTGTCGACATGGTCCCAGGGCAAGGACTCGTCTCCACCAATCTCAGCCGTGTAGACGGAGCAATCGATGGCGGCCGAGGCCGCTGCGTCCATCCAGCGTTCATAGTTGAACTTCTCCGTCCAGCCATCGAAGGTCTGACCGAGCCGCCAGGCGCGCTCGATCATCCGACCGACTCGTCGATCCCCCCGCGAAATCACCGCCTCCAGATGACTCATCTCCACCTGGTGATACTTGAACCTCGTCCCCCTGACCCGCCTCAGCCCCTCCCGCAGCCTCTCCTGCTTCTCTCGGAGCAGCGCCATCGAATCCTGTGCGCACCACTGGAACGGAGTGTGGGGTTTCGGGACAAACGACGACACACTGACGGTGACGGCCTTGCCCGGGTGGGTTCGCACGATCTTCTGCGCGAGTGTCACGATGGCGTCGACATCTTCCATGGTTTCGGTCGGAAGCCCGATCATGAAATACAACTTGAGGGACTGCCAGCCCATCGCGAATGCGTCATGGCAGCCGTTCATGATCATCTCTTCCGAGATGTTCTTCGCAATGCAATCGCGCATGCGCTGCGACCCGGCCTCGGGGGCGATCGTGAATCCGGTGCGCTTGCCGCGAGAAATCTGAAACGATAGGTTTTCGTTGACGGCCGAGGCCCGCAGGGAGGAGAGAGAGAGCGATGTCTTCTTCGAGCCGACGTGGTGCATGAGGATCTCGGAGACCGCCTCGAGGTAGGGGTAATCGCCCGCGCTCAACGACGAGAGGCCGATCTCATCGTGGCCGGTGCAGGCGAGGCTCTCGAGCCCGGTCTCGATGACCGAGTTCGGGTCTCGGAAGCGGGTGGGGCGGTAGATGACGCCCGCCTGGCAGAATCGACATCGCTGCGGGCAGCCTCTCATGATCTCGACCGCCACTCGGTCGTGCGTCGCCGGGACGTTCGGCACCACGGTTTCGGCAGGGAAGGGGAAGGCATCGAGCTTGCGAATCGTCCTCTTGGCGACCCGCGCACCGGCGACCGTCACGAATCGACCCTGGGTCGTCTCGAACGCCGATGGGACATAGACGCCTCTCATCGCTGCAATGGTGGCGAGCAGCTCGCTGCGAGGTGCGCCCCTGCGCCTCGACTGCGCGGCCACTCGCACGATCTCGACCAGCGCGTCTTCCGCATCTCCGATCAGGAATGCATCGAAGAAGTCGGCCATGGACTCTGGATTGAACACGCACGGGCCCCCGGCGAGGACGAGCGGATCCGGGTCACCCCGATCCTCACGGTGGATCGGGATACCGCCGAGGTCGAGCATTTCGAGCACGTTCGTGTAGCTGAGCTCATACTGAAGCGAGAAGCCGACGACATCGCACTCACGAAGCGGCGTGCGTGTCTCGAGGGTCGGGAGCAGGAATCCGTGGCTTCGGAGCTGGGCGGCCAAGTCGGACCATGGGGCGAAGCACCTCTCAGCCGCCAGGTCCGGCTCGGCGTTCACCACGGAGTAGAGGATTTTGAGCCCCAGGTGGCTCATGCCGATTTCGTACAGATCCGGAAAGCACAGAGCGATCCGGCCGGCGGCCTGCGGTTTGACGACTGCGTTGACCTCGCCTCCGACATATCGCGCAGGACGTTCGACGAGCGGGAGGATGTCTTCGAACCTGGCCATTAGTTCACCGTCTTCCTCATGCGGACATTCAAGATCAGGCCGACGGACACAAACATCACGGCTGTGAAGCTGCCTCCGTAGCTGAGGAATGGGAGCGGAATCCCGGTGATGGGCAAGACGCCGGCCACCATTCCCACGTTGATGATGATGTGGAAGGCGATGAGCGACGTCAGGCAGGCGGCCAGGAAAAGGCCGGCGCGGTCACGGGCATGCCGGGCTGCGCTGAACCCGCGCTGGATTATCAGCATGTAGAGACCGAGGACGGCGAGGGTACCCACAAACCCCTCTTCCTCTCCAAGCACCGAGAAGACGAAATCGGTGTGTCGCGCCGGCAGGAACTCGAGTCGGCTCTGAGTGCCTTGTGTGTAACCCTTACCGGTGAAGCCGCCGCTGCCGACTGCGATCCGGCTCTGAATCGAATGGTATCCGCTCCCCTTCGGATCGGCCTCCGGGGAGATGAAGCTCGTCAGCCGGTCTTTCTGGTAATCCTTGAGCAGGAAGAACCATGCAAACAGCGATATCATGAGGAAGGTGCAGATGATTCCCACCAGCCATCGCGTGGGCATGCCGGCGAGGATCAGCGCGCTGGCGGCGATCGGCAGAAACGTGACCGCCGTCCCGAGATCCGGCTGCGCTGCCGTCAGGAGGAGGGGGATGCCGACGATTAGCGCGACCGCCCCGATCTCGCGAGCCGAAACGCGGTTTTGCCTGAATTCGGCAAAGTACTTGGTCAGCATCAAGGCAAGCACGATCTTGGCGACCTCAGATGGTTGCGCGCGGAAGCCGGCGAGCGTGATCCAGCTCCTCGCCCCCGAAATGATCCGTCCGAAAAATAGGACGTACATGAGGGCGAGAATAACGAGCAGGTAGAACACCGGTGCCTGGTCCGCCAGACGGTGGTAATCGATCGACATCGCGATCACCATGACGACCAGACCGATCGCGCACCAGGATGCCTGTTTCTCCGCAAAGCCGGTCTGAAGACTCTGCGAGGCGGAGGAGACGAGCATGACACCCACGATAGAGACGAGGAGGGTGGAGCCCAGGAGGACCCAGTCCAGATTAACTAGCAGTCTTCGATCTATCATCGCGTAGGCTGAAGTAGGCTTCGAACGCCGTCTTGGCTATGGGCGCCGCAGTCTCGCCCCCGGCTCCCCCGTGTTCAACGAAAACAGCCACCGCCACCTCGGGCTTGTCCAGCGGCGCGAAGCCGACGAACCAGGAATGGACCTTGAGCGCCTCGCTGACAGCCCCCGGGTTCTTCAGGTTGGCCTTGCTGGCAACTTGGACCGTGCCCGTCTTGCCGCATACATCCCGACCCGCGACAGCGGCGCGGTGTCCGGTCCCGCCCTGATTCACGACGCCCCACATCCCATCCCGAACCTGTTCGAAGACGGCGTCAGAGATCCCCACGGCCCTCGCCCCCTCCCGAGGGTCATTCGGAAAGACCTGTCCCGTGGCGTCCCAGTAGGAGCGAAGAACGTGCGGCCGGAAGGTGCTTCCGGAGGATGCGATGAGTGCCGCGTGGTAGGCCATCTGCAACGGACTGACCAGGAGCGATCCCTGTCCGATCGCAACCGAGATCGTCTCGCCGGGATACCAGTCGGCTCCTCGCGCGGACTTCTTCCACTGAGGATCGGGAACAAGTCCGGATTGTTCGCCCGTCAGGTCGACGCCTGTGGGTGATCCGAAGCCGAGGATGCGAGCGTAACGGGCGATCCTTTCGATGCCGAGCTTCTTTCCGACCTGGTAGAAGTAGACGTTGCATGAGTTGACGATGGCGCTGTGGAGATTCATCGTGCCGTGTCCACCGGCCTTCCAGCAGTTGAATGTGTGGCCATAGATCGTCGCCGAGCCTGGGCAGAAGAAGGTGGTCCCAGGGGTGATGACGCCCTCTTCGAGCCCACCGATGGCGACGGTGAGCTTGAAGGTCGAGCCGGGTGAGTGGACATTGTTGATGGCACGATTCTGGAGCGGATGATACGGATTCGACAGAATCGACGTCCATTCCTCACGGGAGAAATGCCCCGTGAGCACGTTGGAATCGTAGGAAGGCTCGGAGACCAGGGCCAGGATCTCTCCGGTGCGGACATCCAACATCACGGCGCTGCCGACCTTCCCCTGAAACGCGGTCCTCAGAGCCTCGGTGATCTGCATGTCCACCGTGAGCATGACAGTGCGCCCCGGCGTGGGCTCAATGCGATCCAGTTCCGAGATCTTCCTCCCGCGGGAATTGACAACTTCCCGGCTGCGTCCATCAACACCTCTCAGGAGCGCGTCGTACCGGCGCTCGAGCCCCGCCTGACCCACGAGGTCTCCGGCGCGGAGAGTCTTGAATGAAGACTGATGGAGCTGCGCCTCGCTCACCTCGCTCACATACCCCAGGACAGGCGAAACGGCCTGAGGCGATGGGTAGTATCGTTTGAACTCGACCTGCACCGCGAGCTCAGGCAGCTCCAATCTCCTCGCCTCGATGAACGCCACCTCATCCGGCCCGGCGTCCTCTTTGATGACAATCGGAACATGGCTCGGAAGGGACTTGTACTTGGCCAGTCCCGTAACCACCGTGTCGATGTTCAAAAACGGGATCCGGCGGATCTTCTCGAGAGTCGCTGTGAGATCGGTGATCCCTTCCCGTCGCACGATGATGCTGAACGACGGCCGGTTCTCCGCCAGGATGCGACGATTCCGGTCGAGCACCAGCCCGCGCGGCGCCTTGACAACCGCCTCCCGGATCCGGTTCTCCTCGCTCAGTTGCCTGTAGTGATCCGTGCGCAGGATCTGCAAATACCAGAAAGTCATGGCCAGCACGCTGAGGCACACGCCGATGATGAGCTCGAGGGCCGCGAGCCTCGATTCCAGTGGCTTCAGATCGTCGTAAATCTTCATCGAGGAGGCCGATCTTCGCCTTTCGATCGATCTGGGGCCACGAGTGTGTCGCGTCCCGTCTCGGGACGCGAGATGCGACCCCACCTAGCATCACGCCGGGGGCGAACGACTTGATGGACAAACATAATCATCTTCGACGCGGTCGCAGGCGCTCCACGAGCTTGATTATAGCCGTTCCTGCCCCCGCGTTGCCTATCGAAATGAAGAGGGCCGTCCTAGCTGGGAAAATGGGGGGAATCCCCAGGATCCGGTCCAGGAGGATGGCGAGCCCGTTTTCAGCCAGGGAGACGACCAGGATCAGCGGAAAGAGAAACACGGTGCTCCGCACATCCAGCTTGATGCTCAATTCTCCCACGGCGTAGCCGACGATCGTCTTGCCCAGAGAGGAGACTCCTAGAAGCTGCGCCGAGAAGGCGTCCTGCATGAGGCCCGCGACACTTCCCGAGAGCATCCCGGCCGTGGGTGAGCGTTTCAATGCGACGTAGACGACCACGACTGTGAGGGGATCGAGGTAGATGCGTCCCTGGCTCGAGTAGTGGCCGATCAGAGAGTCGATGATGAGGGCCACGGCCAGTGTCGCGGCGATCCTGAGAGCGTTCACGGCGGCGGCACTCGATTGAACTTCGCCTTCATGTCGATCACATCCTTCACTCGGGCGCGACCGCCGACCCAGTCTCGCCGTGTTTGTCGCCGATGAGGACGAGCACGTGCTCGAGGCGTGCCACAGCCACGGCTGGGTGGACAATCACGTCCTTGAAAACCGAGTGTCCTTGCGCACCCGAGACGACATGTCCCGCAATCAGCCCCCGCGGATAGATCTGGTCCAGACCGGAAGTGAGGACCTCCTCGCGAATCGCGACCTCGACACTGTTTGGGACAAAGCGCAGCGCGCACTTGCCGTCGCCCAGACCATTCAGCACCCCAAACGTGCGGCTTCCCGCGAGTATCGCACCCACGTTGGCATCGATGTCGGTGATGAGTTGGACCGTAGCCTGTGATGGCGAGATCGGTGTGATCACACGGCCGACCAGAAACCCCTCAGGGGAAATCACCGGGCAGTTCTGCCGCACGCCGTGGCGAGATCCCTTGTCGATGAAAAGGGTCTTGATCGGGTTGAGCGCATCGGCGCCAATGATGAGAGCCGGCTCAGAGTGGTACGGCAGGCCATCGGCCAGATGGAGCAGCTTTCGCAGCCGCTCGAGCTCGCCCCGCTCGCCTCGCATGCGATTGAGCTCGAGACGCGCAGACTCGAGCTGCTTCTCGAGCGCGTCGCTGCGATCGCGTGCACCCCGGAGATCGAAGTAGTTGGTGTACACGCCGGTCACAGCCCTCACGGTCGCCATTGCTGTCCTTTGGAACGGTGCGATCACAGTGAAGACAATGGTCTCAAGAAGAGTCGTCTTGCCACGGATTGGGACCTGTGCAGAAACCAGGACGAGGTGCGCGAACTGGAGGACGAGCAGGAGCGTCAGCTCCCTCCGGCGTGCTGTCAGCATTGTCGCGATCCGATCCCCGTCCCCTGCTGACGGACTTCCGTCATGCCGCCCCCCGACAGGCTACTCGAGAGAGATCTTCCGGAGCAGGTTGAAATCAGACAACATCTTGCCCGTGCCCATCACGACCGACTTCAACGGGTCCTCGGCCACGGTGACCGGGAGCTGGGTTTCCTCGCGGAGGCGCTTGTCGAGATTCTTCAGCAGTGCCCCTCCACCGGTGATCACGATCCCACGGTCCACAATGTCAGCCGAGAGCTCGGGCGGCGTCTTCTCAAGAGCGACCTTCACGGTCTCGACGATGACGCCGACCGTTTCCGACAGCGCCTCCCGCACCTCTTCGTCGGTGATCACCAGGGTCTTGGGGATTCCCTCCATCAGATTCCTGCCCTTGATCTCCATCGATATCGGCTCTTCGAGCGGGAAGGCCGAGCCAAGCTGCATCTTGATCTGTTCCGCCGTGCGCTCGCCGATCAGCAGGCTGTATTTGCGCTTGATGTATTGAATGATCGCGTCGTCCATTTCGTTACCCGCGACGCGCACCGACCGCGAGTACACGATCCCGGCGAGACTTATCACGGCCACGTCCGTCGTTCCACCGCCGATGTCGACGATCATATTGCCCGCAGGCTCCGTAATCGGCATCCCCGAGCCGATCGCCGCCACCATGGCCTGCTCCACCAGGTACACCTCGCTTGCTTTCGCCTTCAGTGCGGCATCCTTGACCGCGCGCTTCTCAACCTGAGTGATCTCCGAGGGCACGCCGATGACGATCCGGGGGCGGATCCAGTGGTTCCGGTCGTGCGCCTTGCGGATGAAGTAGCCCAGCATCTTCTCGGTGGTCTCGAAATCCGCGATCACACCGTCCTTCATCGGACGGATGGCGATGATGTTGCCGGGCGTTCGCCCGAGCATCTCCTTCGCCGCTGCCCCCACCGCCTCCGGTCTTCCCGTTATCTTATTGATCGCCACTATCGACGGCTCGTCGACGACGATCCCCCTCGCCTTGGCAAAGACCAACGTATTGGCCGTGCCAAGGTCGATTGCAAGGTCCGAGCTGAAATAGCTCATGACCGATTTCACAAAACTCATTCCCACCCCTCACGATTGCAGATCAACGACATAGCAAACACCCATAATCTCACCTTCAGGAGATGGGAGTCAACGAAAAAGAAGAGCGCGATGTGAGGTCTGACCCCATCAGGCCCAGCCAATACGTCGCAGGACCGGACGCGGATTTGGGAGCTCCCTTCCCCTTTGCACGACCCTGACTGACGGGGTACACTCCGGATATGTACCCACCATTGATCGGCATCACGGCGGGCAACCACCCAAGAATTTCAGGGTCCTACGTCGTGCGGTGGGACTATGTCCGGAGCGTCGAACGCGCGGGTGGGGTGCCGATCGTGCTCGCGCCCAGTGGTGCGGCTCTTCACCCGGCTCTCGTCGATCGCCTCGACGGACTGCTCCTGACAGGCGGCCTCGACATCGACCCGGCCGCGTACGGCGAGACGCCACACCCGTCGCTGTCGAACACGAGCAAAGAGCGCGATGAGTTCGAGTTCCTGCTCATCGAAGGCGCGCTCCGCCGCGGGCTGCCGCTTCTCGGGATCTGCCGCGGATTGCAGTCTCTGAACGTGGCTCTCGGGGGCTCCCTGATACAGGACATTCCAAGCCTCGTCGGAACGCAGGTCTCCCACGACGACCCCGAACGTCCCCGTCATGACATCGCACACCCGGTCACCGTGCGGGCAGGCACGAGATTGCATGAGATCCTCGGCGGGGAGCGAGTGGACGTGAACAGCTTCCATCACCAGGCGCCGAAGCGGCTCGCGGACGGGCTCATTGTCACTGCGACCGCCGACGACGGAGTGATCGAAGGTGTCGAGCGACCCGGTGCGCCGTTTGTCCTCGGGGTCCAATGGCATCCTGAAGCTTTTTGGAACCATGGTGCCAGTTTCGCGCCGCTCTTCGAGGCGTTTGTCGGCGCTGCCTGCGGTCACGGCCAGCACGCAACCTCGTCCAGATCACTCGTGTAGCGCCCGAAGACGCCTCGAACGGTCCGGCGCAGTCGCGAGTGGCGTCGGGGACAGTTGAAGGGGCAATCCCGCCAGTGACAGACCTTGTATGTGTGGGGCCTCCAGGCAGTTTGGGTACCGTCCGGCGATCGCAACTCAGCTATGGCCTGTAGCTTGCTCGAGCACCGCGCTGCTGTTCCCCTCGAGATCGCTCTCGCGGCCGGCAATGGCGACTCCGTTCTTCGATAGCCCCTTCACATGGTACATTGCCTTGTCGGCCTTCTGAATGATCTCTTCGGGAGACTGGCCATGTTCCGGGTATGTCGCGATTCCCAGGCTGGCGGACAATCGCACATGAAACCCGTCCTCGACGAGGAACGTCTTCTCCTGGATGTGCTTTCTGATACGCTCGGCGATAATCACCGCGCCCTCTGTGGATGTCTCGGTCAGAACGATCGTGAATTCGTCACCGCCGTATCTGGCGGTGATATCGACATCACGGACACACCCTTTGATGACAGCTCCAACTTCGATCAGGGCCTTCCCCCCGACCATGTGGCCGTGTTGATCGTTCACGTCTTTGAAACCGTCGAGATCGAGGAAGATCAGCGAGACCTGAGATTTGTATCTCCGGCAGCGCTTGATCTCCTTCGCGAGGTATTCCTGCAGGTAGCGCGAGTTGTAGAGCTTCGTCAGGTCGTCGGTGATCGAGAGCTCCTTGGCGCGTTGGTAGAGGACGGCGTTTTCGAGCGCGATGGCTGCCGGTTCGACCAAGGTCAGCAGAATCTCCAGGTCGCTCTCGGTGAACGGCTTCCCGTCGCTTCTGTTGATAATCTCGACGACCCCGAGGGTTCGGCCGCGGCTGATCAGCGGGGCGCAGAGGATCGCGTTGGTCGTGAAGTGGGTGCGAGCGTCCAGCAGCGGTAGAAACCGCTTGTCCTTCTGGACGTCGTTCACGATCGCCGGCTGCCCCGTCGCGGCAACCCACCCCGCGATTCCTTCACCGACCTTTAGGCGGTACTGGCTGAGCGTCTTGCCCTCCTCGCCCCTCGCCAGCTCGAAGAACAGATCCTGGTTGGCCTCATCCACCAGCAGGATCGACCATGCATCGCTGGGGATCAGATGCTGGATGTTCTCCATAATCAGCTCGGTAACGCGCTTTGGATCCAGGACCGAGTTCGCCGTTTTGACGATGTTGGTGAGAGTGTCGAACTTCTGGGTGAAGCGGCGGAGTCGGAGGCGGGCGTCCTGGATCTGTCTGTCGAGGACGTGTTGGGTCAGTGCGTGCAGGAGGACGACTCGAAGAGAGGCGCTGTCGATCGGGGGGTTGAGGTGATGGAGGGGGGCGCGGGCCAGGGTCTTGCCTGAAAACGTGACGATCGGTGTGTCCTCGATCAGACGCTGAATCCGCTTCACGCGTTGCGACATCGTGCCACGGTCGACGATCTCCAGGAGCACTGCATCATACGATTCGCTCGACAGGGAGATGTTGTCCTTGAAGAAGGCCATCCTCGTTCCGGCGGCGCGGCTGACACCGGCGAGCGCGGTCTTGAGGCGCTCGCTGCGATAGATCACGCAAATCCGCTTCACGGGCGGCGCCTCCGAAGCCGATGCGCAAGGAGCATTCGTGGCATTGATGATACCGCTCTCAGTAGAACTCCGCGTACACGGACTTGACGAGCCTGCTTTCGTTCCCGCTCGTGTCCTGCGCCACGAAGACCAATTCGTTCTTACCGGCATGAGTCAGGATGACAGGATGGAAGAAGCCTCCATCGTTGTCGACACTGACCTGTTCACCGTTGAGGGTCAGGAGCACGCCGGGTTCCGTCTTGCCCCGGACCAGGGCGATGTTTCCGCTAAGCTGGGGGTTGTCGACCGAGAGCGTCGGGGGGTCGACGTCGAAGTGCTTGAGCTGCAAATTGGCTGTAATCACCCGGAACCTCCGCACCCGCGAGAACTGCCCCTCGCGCCCATCCTGATCGATGGCCGCCACTTTCCAGAAGTACGTTCGCTCGGCCAAGCCCGAGACCCGCACAGATGTGTCCCGGAACGAGAGCTTGAAATCCACAGCCGGCTCCGAAAACAGCGCCGTGTCCGACAAGAGCAGGTGGTAGTACCTCGCACCGCTCACCTCCCTCCACGAGAGCAACACCAGCTCCTTCAGCGGGTCTGCGACCGCCAGCTGCTTGAGGTTGGCCGGGTCGATCAGGTCGGGAGGCGGCAGGATCTGCACCTTCGGTCCGATTTGCTGCGACCTGGTGACGGTCACAGCCTGGAGCGACGACAACCGGAGCGTCTCTCCACCACTCACAACCTCACCCTCGCCGCGGTATATCTGAATGCTCGTCTCGAGGCTCTCCGGATTGTAGGAGACTCCCGCCTGAGTCATTTCTCCGAGCTGCGTCGAGGCGGTCGGCGACGACAGCTCCGTCGTCGACTCGGGCCGGTTCTTCTTGGCGGTGGACAGATCGATCGCCCCGCTCGACACCCGCACCGCGATGTTCCGCACGTTGGACTTCGGATCTTCGACTGTGCTCTGGATCATCGTCAGAGACTCGCTCTTGATCGTGTACTCGGTACCGTCGAAGAGCAACACGTGCGCACTGGAACGGCTGCCGGTCTTTACGAGGTCCCCTGAGTTCAGCCCGATCTTCCTGTCGGCACGAACCCATTCGAAGGAACCCTTCTTCTTGACCTTAACATCTCCTTCGAGCTCGATAAAGTACCCGGTCCGCTCGGGCCCTTCGTTCTCCCCCGCCGTCGCATCCGGTGTGCTCCCCGCCACCCGCGCGCGATAGTCGAGGTAGAATCGAACGCCGAAATACGCCCCGACTCCCAGCAGGAGAATGAAGATCGCCAGGCCGAATCTCTTGATCGTGTCGACTTCGATGACCCACCAGTCAACATCGACTTTTGGCGTGTAGCGACGATTCTGCGACATCTACCGAGTGGAATCCCGGCCGCAGAAGACGCTGGACCGGAAACAGGCGCAGTGCTTGCGCGTCAAGACTTGCATGACTCCTGCTTCATTGACCTCTGAGCTGGCACCCTCTTCCGCGAATCCGATGGCAACTTGTGCCTTTGTATATTAGCACAGACGCCTCGATAGTGGCGAAACCTGGGCCTCGCGTCTCAGGAAATGGGAGACACTCGTAGAGACGCGTAGAGACTCAAGAGACTTCCCCGCGATCGGTCCAGCGCTGCCTTCTCAGATCGACATCGTTCCGCTGGCAGGGCTCCACAAGTCTCTGGCAGTCTCGAGCTAGTGCAACCGCTCACCTACTATGCCGATCTCGGCATAGTAGGTGAGCGGTTGCACTACCAGACAACGACCGAAAGGAAAGGGCGGCCGTCCGTGGACCACGTGGAGCAAACAGGAGATCTACGAGAAGTGGAAACTCTTCTCCGACTACCGAGTCTCCTGGTGCAGGGTCACGACGTGACACAGTCACATATCCCCTCTCGAACAAGTCAGCCGGCAGCGCCGGATGCGGGAAATCTGCATGTCCGGTGCGTAGGGGGGGAGTGGAAACGGGTATACGGACACCGCGCCACTCCTCGACCCGACTTGTCTTGCATGACGGTCTCATTCTCCGAAGGAAAACAGTTACTCACATGATCTCCGGATTGTCTCTGGGTGCTCATTGTTCGAGCTCCGCTGTGTGGACTGTTGAGCCTGTTGCAACTGAGAGGGTGCCGTTGACGATCACCTTGTCGGATGTGAAGAGCTTGGCCTTGCCGCGGATGGTGAGATCGAAGAGCTGGTGGTCGGCGCGGTACTCGGCGCCTGGTGAGGCGGTGAGGGTAAGGTCGCCGTCGGCTTGGAGAGTGGTGATCGAGGTTGCGGTGTTGCTTGTGATCGTG
Organism: Acidobacteriota bacterium; assembly: GCA_016191015.1. Classification (GTDB taxonomy): domain Bacteria; phylum Acidobacteriota; class CAIWXX01; order CAIWXX01; family CAIWXX01; genus JACPPM01. The sequence continues at coordinate 17,060 of JACPPM010000228.1, forward strand.
AAGAAGGAGGCGCTGGTTGTGCTCGGCCGGAGCTTCATGC
>JACPPM010000216.1 GCA_016191015.1 Acidobacteriota bacterium
GAGGAATGCAGGAACGGAGCAGTCATCTCCGGAGCTCAGGGTGGCATCGAACAGACCCCTTCCTGCCTTCCTAACTTCCTGCTTTCCTGAGAGGTGCTCGGAAGGGTCTTGCAGCGTGCCTGGATCTTGCCTGTTTGGTTGCGGCTCCGCCGCGTTAGGGCGTAGGGCGTGCAGCGTGAGTGGCGCGCCCCGGAGTTTCGCTCGGCGCGCCACGGTCGAGCCCTTCAAGAGACGGTGCGCGCCACGCCCTCGAAATTCAGGCCGACCTCTGGCACGATCGGGGCGGACGCGGTGAAGGGAATGGGCGAGTGAACCCTATCGCCGCGAGATGCCTCCCGACGCTCAAAGAACGCTCCGCCGGTCAGGCGCTATTGATCATGGTCGTAGCGTTGCTGGTGTATCTCCCAAGCGGTCTGCCCATTCCAACCGGGGATGCTCTCCCAGCGCGATATCTTCCGATGAGCCTGCTTCAGGAAGGCGATTTCGATCTCGACGAGTTCCCGTGGCTGTACGCCGGAGCGCGCCCGTACTATCTGCAGTCTGTTCGTGGGCATTTCGTGTCGAGCTACCCGGTCGGGCCGGCGCTGGTGGCGACCCCGGTCTATCTTCCGCTGGCGTTTGTCGATGTCGATCCTATGGGGGCGTGGCCCGGGATATTCGAGAAGCTCGCGGCATCGATCGTGGTGGCGGTCTCCATCGTCGCGCTGTTCTTCGCGCTGCGTCGGATGACCACGACACGAATTGCGTGGATCCTGGCGACGCTCTACGCATTCGGTACGACCAGTCTGAGCCAGAGTAGCCAGGCGCTCTGGCAGCATGGTCCCGGTCAGCTCGCGCTCTGTGCCGCGATCTATGCCGTCGGGCAGCCTCCGGGTGATCGCCGATGGATGTGGATGGCCGGCTTCTGCCTTGCGATGGCGGTTGTGTGCCGGCCGGTCAATCTCCTGCTGGTTCTCGCACTGGCAGGATGGAGCGTGATGAGGAGTCCCCGTCGTTTTGTGGATCTCCTGGCGGGTGGGGCACCGCTGCTGGTTTTTCAGTACTGGTACAACCTGCAGTACTTTGGAGACCCACTGCACACGCAGTTCCCGCTCTTTGCTGGCAGCACGTGGTCGACACCGATCCTTGACGGGCTCCCCGGCATACTGCTGAGCCCGGGCCGCGGACTGCTCGTCTACTCACCGATCTTTGCTGGCTGTGCTCTCGGGATTGTTCAGGCATGGAGACGCGATGGAAACAGCCTGCTGCGGTGGCTGAGCGCTGGAGTGGTCGCGACTCTCCTCCTGGATGCAAAGTGGACTATGTGGTGGGGAGGCATCTGCTACGGGCCCCGGCTGCTTGGCGACCTCACCCCTGCACTGACGCTCCTGCTCGTCCCAGCGGTCCCCTCTCTGCTTCGTCACCGATCAACCAAGATCCTCGCCGTCGTCGTCGCCGCATGGTCAATCGGGATGCACGCCATCGGAGCGTATTGTGGCGACTATGGATGGAACCTCCGCGTCGACGTCGATCGCCATCCCGAGAGGCTTTGGTCGTGGAGCGACAATCAACCCGTCGAGTGCGTCAGGACGCTCGGGTGCGACGCTGCAGCTCTGCTGACCGGAAATCCGCGTCCACCTCACCCCGGCCTGCCCCCGGACGGAGCGCTCGAAGGACACGATTGACACCCTGGCGCTCTCAGCGATCGTGCAGTAGGCGAAGACCGCACCGCTCCATGATCCGGTAGAACGACCGTCTCGTGACCCCCATTCTCTTCGCGGCACGGGTGATGTTTCCATCGGCAGCCTTCAGCACAGCCTGGATGTAAACCCGGTCGAACGCCATGCGGGCTTCGGTCAGCGGCAGGTTCGCATAGTCATTGAAATCGCCGGGAGATGGAACCTGAGGGGTCGACTCAGGCGGCGCCTCCGGCACCGTGAGGGCGGGGCGCGGTCCGTGAAGAAACCCTCCAGGGATCTCCGCGTTCTCCATGTCGATCATCGATCGGACATCTTCGGCACCGACGACATCGTGTTTCACATGCGCGGCGACGCGCTTGACGACGTTGATGAGCTGCCGGATGTTGCCGGGCCATCGGTACTCCTGAAGTGTCCGGATGGCGTCATCCGAGAGGGTTTGCGCACCGATCCGCGGTCCCGCCGATGCCCGCTCGCGTTCGAGGTAGTATGCGGCCAATGCGGGAATGTCCTCGGCTCTCTGCGCCAGCGTGGGAATGTGGATCACTTGAACCGCAAGCCTGTCCCAGAGGTCAGGCTGAAGCCGGCCGGCTTGAATGAGCGTCGCGGGGCTCTCATTGATCGCTCCCAGGAACCGGAGATCCGCCGTGCACTGCCGCGTGCTGCCGACAGGCCGGAACGCCGCCCCTTCCAGGACCGGCTTCAACTTGCTTTGCACATCCAACGGGCATGACTCGATGGAATCGAGAAACAGAGTGCCGCCATTCGTGGTCGAGAGCAGTCCGTTCTTAGTCACGGCGCCGGTGAAGGCCCCGCGAACCGATCCGAAGAGCTCGGATTCGAACAGGTCCTTCGGTATCGAAGAACAATCACATCGTGCGAATGGGCTTCCGCGACGAGCGCTGAGCTTGTGGATGAGCTGCGCGATCGTCGTTTTCCCGCAGCCCCGCGGCGACACAAGCACGACCGGATTGTCGATGCGGGCCACATTGCGGATCAGCTCCAGCACCCGCTCAAACGCGGCAGACTGGCCCACGAAGGGGTGGGACATATCCGCCGGGAGTTGCGACGCCGCTCGGTCGAGCAGGCTGCTCTTCTGCCACAGGGCGGCGGCCGCTGCGCCGATCGCCTCTCCGGCCCGGTCGATCGTCCTCATGGCGCTGATCGCATTCGAGCAACCTCCGGACCAGTACGCGTACAGCACAATGGTCGTGCCGCCACTCGCATGAATTGGTGCGCAATACGCCGTGAGCTCGGCACAGCCGTAGAAACTCTCGCATCGCTCGCCCAGCTCCTTCGGGGCCCAGAGCGGCCTGAGGCTCTCGCCGACTCTGCGCAGGACCGTGGAGCTCAGGACGTAGGGCCCCTCACCGCTCTGCTCCCGAATCGCTCGATCCTCTCCCAGAAGCTGGATCAAGAGCAGTGAATCGCATGCCAGCGTCTCGCGCAACACTGACAGCTCCGCCGTGAGGCTCGTCCCCGATGCAGCCATCGCTGGTCTCGCCGGGGCCGGGGCAGCCCATGTCCCCGCGGCCAGGGCCTCCAAAACGCAGTGGCCATCCCGGTTGCGAAGTGCGAACAGGGCATCGCCGGCAGTCAAGGTGTCCCCTTCGACCAGGCACCCCTCCTCAATCTTCGCCCCATTGATCGTTGTCCCGCTCTTGCTGCCCAGATCGCGCACGCGCACCCGGCCGTCCTCCACGACGATCTCGCAGTGCCTTCTGGAGATCGAACCGTGGTTCAGGCAATACTCAACGCGCTGATCGCGCCCCAGGACTCCGCGGGGCAGCAGGACCCATTCCCTCCGTGGTTGGTTCTCCGCGGTTCGCATTCCTTGATCTTGAGTATCGCACCGCCTGGGTTGGGACTCACGCAAGCAGGGGTGCCGCTCTATTCTACATCAAGTCCGGATGATCCGCCGTCGTGCAGGTCGCGGCGTCAGGGCTGCGGCAAAGTCGAGGCGCCGACTCGGGCGAGGCCGTTCCGTGCGAAACCGCAGATGGCGCAGATTTCCGCGCAGATTACGCAGATTCTTCCAGCATTGAACCGACGAGCAACTTGCTCCTGACTCTCGGGTCGGCGCGAAGCAATCGGCGACATCTGCGAGTCAATCTGTGAAATCTGCAGTTTCCGGGACTTTGCCGCAGTCTTGGCCGCGGCCTGGTTCAGCCACGGGTTGAGCGGATGCAGGAGTTCTGTCACACTACGGCTCGCATTCAATCACGCTACTCCGGAGGGAACGGTTGCGCGAGGACGATCGTGGCTCCGATGATTCAGCGCGCGGCGAAGATCGGGACCCTGTAGTCGGGAGGCGGCTCGGCCGGTACGAGCTGCTCGAATTCATCGGCAGCGGGGGCATGGCTCGCGTGTACAAGGCCCGAGATCTGGTGCTGGGGCGCACCGTGGCCGTCAAAGTCCTGCACGGGGACGACCCATCGCTGGGAGCGCGCTTCATGAATGAGGCGCGTGCCCAGGCGCGGGTGGAACACGAGAACATCTGCAAGGTGTTCGAGGTGGGTGAAGAGGATGGCCGGCGGTACATCGCGTTGCAGTACATCCCCGGACAGGCGCTCGACGTGGCCGCCGCGCAGATGAGTCTCGACGAGAAGGTGCGCGTGCTCATCCAGGTCGCCGAGGCGGTCCAGGGGGCCCATCGCCTCGGGCTGATCCATCGTGACCTCAAGCCGCGCAACATCATGGTGGACCGCTCGGAGAGCGGCATGTGGAAGCCGTACGTACTGGACTTTGGTCTTGTCCGAGATCAGGCCGCACCGGGATTGACGTCCACTGGCGCCATCCTGGGTACGCCTGCATACATGTCGCCCGAACAGGCATCGGGTGACTGGGAGAGCATCGGGCCTCGGGCAGATATCTACGGGCTTGGGGTCACGTTCTACGAGCTGCTCATCGGTCGACCGCCGTTTGGCGGGACCACCTACGAGATCCTCAGATCGCTCATGGAAGCGGAGCCGCCGTCGCCGCGGAGCATTGATCCGCGGATACCGGCCGATCTCAACACGATCGTGATGAAGTGCCTTGAGAAGGATCCGTCGCGGAGGTACGAATCTGCGTCGGCGCTGGCGGAGGACCTGAGTCGCTACCTGCATGGCGAGCTGATTTCAGCGCGCCCGTCGACGCTTCGCCACAGGCTCATCAAGAAAGCCGGCAGGCACAAGGCGATCGTGAGGGTGATTCTGGCAGCGACGGCTCTGCTCGCCGTCGCGGGAGCCATCGGTGGGTACACCTTCTGGAAGGCCAGGAAACTCGTCGAATACTCACAGTACTTCACCCAGCGGGCGAAGGAGATGGAATCGATCATGCGACAGGCCTACGCGCAACCGCTCCACGACATTCGATCCGACAGGAGGCTGGTCCTGAACAAGATCACTCTCGTCGAGGAGGAGATTGGGAGGGCCGGGTCGCTGGCGGATGGAGCCGGCCGCTACGCGATGGGGCGCGGGTTTCTGGTGCTCCGCGAGTACCAGAAGGCTCACGCGCAGTTGCAGCGGGCTTGGGACAGCGGCTGCCGCGATCCCGAAATAGGCTACTGTCTCGGCCTGGCGCTGGGGGAGCTTTACAAGAGGGCGCTCGAGGAGGCGCAACGCGAGGCGAGCAAGACGTTGCGGGAGGAGAAACGAAAGCAGGCCAAAGCGGCATACTGCGACCCCGCTCTGCGCTACCTGAAGCTGAGCGCGGATGTGCCTGGGGTGGCGCCCGCCTACGTACAGGGCCTCATCGCCTTCTACAACGGACGCTACGAGGACGCGATCGCCGGCGCACGCCGTGCGCAGACGCAGGCGCCATGGTTCGTCGATTCGAAGAGACTCGAAGCGGACGCGCTGCGCTGGCGGGGATATACGCGAAGCGAGCGAGGTGACCTCGCCGGGGCGCTCAGCGACTGCCGTGAGGCCGGCGATGCGCTGACGGTTCTCGAGGGATCGCTGCGGAGCGATTCCGTAACCTACGAGGCGGAGGCCGGTCTCTGGAAGACGACCATCGACATCCGCTCGCGCAGCGGGGAGTGTTTGCCTGAGGATCTGGATCGCATGAAGTCGGCATGCGAGAAGGCCGTGCAGGCGGATCCCGGAGATGCGAAAGCATTCGAGTATAAGGCGAGCGCCCTGTGGTTGTATGCGCAGTGTCGGCTCGGCAAGGGTGAAGATCCGCGAGAGTTTCTCGAGGCATCCATTGCCTCGACGAGACAGGCCCTTGAGCTCGATTCGACCTCTCGCCAAAGCTACTCGAATCTGGCGTCCGCGTACCTCCTCCTGGCTCAGAATGAGTTCTTCGGCGGAGAGGAGGGGCGGGCGCACGCAGAGCAAGCCATCGCCGCGCTGCAGAAGGCCGAGTCTCTTGCCCCAGGGAACTCGGCCATCCAAAACCTTCTCGCGACGGCGTTCAGGATACTGGCAGAATACGAGCTGAGGGATGGGGACGACCCGAGCGCATCTTCGGACCGTTCCATTGCGTCGGCCCGGAAAGTCATCGATGCGGATCAAGGGTTCTCCAGAGGCTACTACGGTCTCGCCACGGCCTATGACATCAAGGCGAGGGCGGAAAGGGAGCGGGGTCGCGATCCGCGTCCGTTGCTTGACCAGGCCGTGGCGGCGGGGGAGAAGGCCCTTTCATTGAACCCGCGACTGGCAGACGGGTGGGCTTTGCTCGGTTCTGACTACGCCGGCACCGCGGAATGCGAACGAACCTCCGGGGGTGACCCACGAGCGTTTCTGGAGAAGTCGATGACCGCTCTGCGCCGGTGCCTGCAGGTCAACCCATCACACTTGAACGGCCTGCTGGGCCTGTGCGGCACGCTGACGTCACGGGCTCGGTTTGAGCTGGAACAGGGCAGAGACGCCGCCGATCTCTTTCGAGAGGCGCAGAAATACTACAACGATAGTATCGCGATCGATCCACGGAATCCTGAATCGCTTCAGGCGGGCGCGTTCCTCGATGTCACCGCGGCACGATTCGCGGCGATGCAGAAACGACCCGCAGGGCGGCTGTTCGAGAGCGCGATCGGGAACGCGAGGCGAGCCATTGAGGCCGCGCCGAACAACCCTTCTTTATGGCTCACTCTCGCCGACGTCTTGAGGTGGAAGGCCGAGTGGGATGTGGCGGCGGCCGGCGCGGCCGGCGCCGCCGGCACGGCCGGCGCCGCTGCCGGGATCCAGAAAGGGATCGAAGCCGCGCAACGAGCGGCCGAGGCAAAATCGTCCATGTGGGAGGCCGTCGCGTTGAGTGGGGCCTTGCACCTGCTTCAAGCTCGAATCGAGCACGATGGGGGTCGCCGGGCACGCGCTTGGGAGCTCGGCCGCCAGGAGATCCAGCAAGCCATCGACCACGACCACTCCCTCGCTCACGACTACGGCCGGCTTCTGGAGCAGCCCGCGGCGCCGGTGCACTAGCCTCTTCCTCAGTATCCTTCACGTCTCACCGCCTGTATACCAGGCGTCACGGTGGGGCCTCTGTGTCTCACGTGGCGGACGAGCCCACCACTCGGAATGTCATTGTGGGCCGGGGGACAAAGCGATGTAACTGCCACATCGGACGAGGAATACCGCCAACCGACGATGTCGCGAGGGCATCCATTTGGCGCGATGTCTGATCCTGGCATCGTTCGTGCTCTTTGGGAGCAGGAACGAAGTGAATGAGGAAGTTGCTGATGGGAGTTCGAATTCCGCCACCGGCGGTCAGTCTGCGGCTGGCTGGCGGGGGGCGCTTTGCACGGGAGGCAATGATGATGAAATCGCGCACCTTGTGGGTCTTGAGTGTGCTCGTCGTTCTCTTGACGGGGGCCGGATCAGCGGTCGCCGATGAGGTGTGGGACCTCACAACAGACTACTCGGAGAAGAAAAGCCAGCCGCAGTCCGGGCGCCGGGATCTCGCAGTGCGCAGTAGGGGAGGAATACAATGAGAAAGATATCATCGTTCACGGCCCGGCATCTATTGATCGTGTGCGGATTGTGCGCGGCCGTCGGGCTGATCGGTTCCGCGGCCCCGGTGGCAGCACAATGGGAAGATTGCGTCGACCCGACTGGATTGCCCGACAGCTGGTGTACGTGGAACGAGTCTCTGAGTCCCACCACCGTGCAGGCGGGCGCGTACCTAAGCCTCTCATTTGACACCGACTCCGGATGGCCGTGCGCGTCCAATACATTTGTGTCTGCATCCTATGCTGATCCGTCCAGAATCGTGGTCAATGGTGTGCCGGTGACAGGAACGCCGACCTTCGGTGGAACTGGCGCGATCTATGTGATCCCACCCTTCTCGGGGATTCAACACTTCAACATCGTGTTTGGTATCGACGGCTGCGCTCCGACTGATTGCGTGAAGCCTGCAGGCGGCGGATACGTAGGCCCGTTCGTCACTATCGGCAGCTACGCAACCGGCTGGAGCACCGTCCTCCCATTCCGCGTAGAGGGGGATGCGCTGATGCTCAGCAGTGTCACTCCGGACCACGGCCCTACTGCCGGCAATACGCAAGTTGAGATAAAGGGGGCAGGCTTCGCCAACGGCGCCGCTGTCACGTTCGGGGGAACGCCGGGAACGAGTGTGACTGTGGTCGACTGCAACACCCTTCGTGTTCGGACTCCGGCACACGCCGCGGGACGGGTTGGCGTTACAGTTACCAACCCCGGCGCGCAAGCGGCCTCCCTCGGGTCAGGATATCAGTATATGGCCCCGCTTGTGATCACCTCAATCAGCCCAACCGAGGGTCCAACCGACGGCGGCACCGCCGTGACAGTGATGGGCGGAGGTTTTCTCACTGGAGCTACGCTGACGCTCGGTGGTGTCGCGGCGAATAGTGTCTTCGTGGTCAGTCAGTCCACGATGACAGCGGTCACGAGCGCGCATGCGAAAGGAAAGGTAGACGTTGTCGTAACCAATCCCGACAGCGAGAAGGCGACGCTCGTAAACGGCTATGAGTACACCGCCGGGGCTGATTGCCAACTTGGGATTTCACAGGTGGCCCCAGCTTCGGGAATGGAAACCGGGGGCGACCTGGTCACCATTTACGGCGACTGCTTTGCGGATGGGGCCACAGTCACCTTTGGCAGTACTCCGGCGGCCGTGGTCAATTGGATCAACTCCCAACAGATGACCGCCGTCACGCCGCCTCACGCGCCCGCCGTGGTCGACGTGACTGTGACGAATCCGGATTCGAATAGCGCCACGCTGCCTCTGGCATATACATATCTCCAAGTGAACTACTACGCCGACATGGAGATCACGAAGACTGGCAGGCCGAATCCCGTCACCCTCGGTCATAACCTCACTTACATAATCAAAGTGGTCAACCAGGGTCCTGACAATGCGACAGGCGTAACCGTTACGGATCGCCTGCCTGCCAAGGCAGCTTTTGGCTCGGCAATTGCAAACCAAGGCACCTGGTCGCTGAACGACCGTGTGCTGACATGGTACGCCGGTGGGCTAGACAAGGGGGCCATGACCAGCCTCAAGATCGTCGTGGTCCCAGTGCGGCCGGGCACGATATCGAATACGGCTACGGTCGTGGCAAGTGAAGTTGATTCTGACGCCTCCAATAACACGGTGACCTTGAGCGGCACTGTGAATGTCGAGGGCATGCCCGATTTGGCGCCGGTGTGGAAGTCCGCGAAGGTAGCGGACGGTCAGATATCTGCCGTCGTTCGCGCTTCGAACCTCGGCACCGTTTCCTCAGGCCCTTTCGCCGTGAAGGTGTGGCTCTCGCGGACCGCATCGTCCCACGGCAAGAAACCCGTCAAGACGCAGGAAATCCTGAACGTGAAAGCCGGGGGCGTCTCCGAGCCCGTGGTGATTCATTGCGAAAGCCTGCCCGGGTACAAGTACCTGATCGCCGAAGTTGATACTGAAGACACTGTCAATGAAAGCGACGACTCTAACAATGTAGAAGAGAAGCAAGTCCAAAGCGTAACTCCCGGCGCCGAGGAGTAGCTGAGCGATCAGTCGAATGAGGGCAGCCGGGGCCGGACACGGTCTCGGCTGCCCGCTCGCGTCGAGAATCGTGGAATCGTGACCTGCCATCTCGGGACGCTCCAGGACCGGCATGCGACGGGGATCGAGATCGGCGTGCTGCCCTATCAGTCCGGACCGATCACGATCACTGCGATCGCCTCCTCAACCCTAACGCGGCGGAGCCGCAACCAAACAGGCAAGACCCAGGCACGCTGCAAGACCTTTCCGAGCACCTCTCAGGAAGGCAGGAAGTTAGGAAGGCAGGAAGGGGTCTGTTCGATGC
>JACPPM010000217.1 GCA_016191015.1 Acidobacteriota bacterium
GGCAAAGTCCCGGAAACCGCAGATTTCACAGATTGACTCGCAGATGTCGCCGATTGCTTCGCGCCGACCCGAGAGTGAGGAGCAAGTTGCTCGTCGGTTGAATGCTGGAAGAATCTGCGCCATCTGCGCGGAAACTGCGCCATCTGCGGTTTCGCACGGAACGGCCTCGCCCGAGTCGGCGCCTCGACTTTGCCGCAGCCCTGCGCGGGTCCACAGAAGCAGGTCAAAGTCCCGAGCAACCCACGGAGCGGCTGGCCAAGATCGTTGATGATTGCGCGCCGACCCGGGAGTGAGTTGACCGAAAGCGCCAAGAAGCGTCACTGGCCTTGCAAATATTGTCAGTTTCTGCCACATTTTCGTCTGGGATAGAAGGTTATCAGTCGGATGTGGTCAGGCATGTAGATTGCACCTGAAGTGGGTGGGGTCGAGGTATGCCCGAGAAAAACTGCTATGATGTCCTTGGCGTTTCGCGAACGGCGGAACAGGCCGAGATCAAGAAGGCGTATCTGACACTCGCAAAGCAATGCCACCCGGATCTGAAGTCGGGCAGGAATACTCCAATCACGAAGTACCAGATGCAGTTTGTAGAGATCAACAAGGCCTACGCGATGCTCAGCGACCCGGTGCGCCGTCAGAAATACGACGAGGCGCTGGCCGCGGGGCGGCAGGGGGAGGCATCGATCGAGACACGGGCCAGTACGAACTTCTTCCGGCATGGAGTGAAGAGTTTCAATCAGGGGAAGATGGAGGAGGCGATCGACGCGTTCGAGTCCTCCCTCCGCACCGACGACTCGAACTCGACCTGCCGTGCGTACCTCGGCGTCGCCTATTTCCGGAAGGGAGATCCGAGGAAGGCCGAGGTGGCGCTCAAACAGGCGACCGAGGGTGAGGCGCATTCGGCCCAGTTCATCTACTATCTCGGGATGGTTTACAAGCAGCTCGGGTTGACCGACAAAGCACTGGAAGCGTTCGAGGACGCCGTGTCGTTGGATCCGAGCTTCAAGCCGGCCATGGATGAGCTCGACGCCATGCTGACCGAGAAGCAAAGCAAGGGCACCGCCATCCTGAAATCACTGAACCCGCGCCAGATTCTCTCAAGAGTCTTCAAGCACCACTGACGCCCGTCGGCCATGGAGCGGATACCAGGTTACAGGACAATCCGGCGCGTGGGCAGCGGTGGGATGGCCGAAGTGTTTCTGGTCGAGCGCGAAGCGGACGGAAGGCGGGCCGCGATGAAGCGCCTCCTGCCCGCCTATCGCGACAGCGACGTCATGAGGCGGAGGTTCTCGCACGAGGGACGCACCACAAGCTCGCTCGACCATCCGAACATCATCAAAGTGCTCGATTACATCGAAACCGACGACGACTGCGCGCTTGTGATCGAGTACATCGACGGACCGTCCCTGGATGACCTGATCGAACAGAACCGGGTCTTCCCTCCCCTCCTGGCCGCGATGGTCGCCGGCGAGATCTTGAAGGCGCTCGAGTGCGCGCACGCGGCAGGCATCGTGCACCGCGACCTGAAACCATCGAACGTGCTCTTCAGGAGCGACGGCGCGCCGGTTGTGACCGACTTCGGCATCGCCTATGCGCCCGAGTTGACCCGGCTTACCCAAACCGGCCACCTCATGGGAACGCCGGCGTACATGTCCCCTGAGCAGGCGTCTGGAGAGAAAATCGATCCGCGTGCGGACATCTATTCGACAGGAGCCATCCTCTACGAGATGCTCGCCGGCCAACCCGCCTTCGCCGGAGACAGCACGGCGGCGGTGTTCATGAATATTCTCGGCGGGAGCAGGCGCGATCTGTTCGAACTGAATCCGACAGTCGATGAACAGCTCGAAGGAATCGTCGAACGATGCCTCGCCAAGGACCCGGAAGCGCGTTTCCAGGACGCCACGACGGCTCTCAGAGCAGTCGCGGGGTACCTCGAGGGGCGGATCCAACCCGGGGATGCCGGCTGCTTGAAGCGCCTCGTGGATGACCCGCCCGCGGTGTTTAAAGACCTGCATTCGAGAACCTCGGCCGCCTTCGTGGCGGACGCGGAAAAAACGATCGCCCGAGGCCGGTCGGGACTCGAACGCGCCCACGTGCAGTTCAGCAGGGCCCACTTCCTCACACCCGACGAACCGGCGATCCAGGCGAGGCTCCGTGACATCGCAACGAAGCTCAATATCTCAGCCTCACCCGACCTGCAGGTGAAAATCCAGGAGCTCGAAGGAAAGCTCGCATCACATCCCGACAACCCCGCTGTGACCCTCCAGCTTGCCCGGCTCTATCGCCAGACAGGGAATCTCTTGCGAGTCGAAGGGAGACTCCGCCGGCTGCGCCGCACCCGGCCCGGGGACACCTATCTGCTCAGGCAGGTCGCCAGCCTTGTCGGGGAGACACCGCCGCCTCCCGCCGCCTCTCCATCGACCGGGCCGATCGTCATCCTCGATGCCCCCGAGCGCAGGAAAATCCCGTGGGGCTGGATCGCCACGGGAATCGTCATTGCGGCCGCAGCGGCGACAACGTACTTCCTCGGACACTTCATCGACACGCGAAAGTCCTCGCTCGAGGGCGAAATCCTCAGCCAGCCGCTCTTCGATCCCAACGACGAGCCGGCGAAGATCGATCCGGCCGAACGGCAGAAGAAGCTGCTTCTCGCTCAGGCGCAACGCCACGCGAACGGCGGGAACCCCTTCGACGCAGTCGCCCTCTACGATCAGCTCCTGCGGGTGTACCCGAACGACCCCGAGGCGGCATCGTTCAAGCTTGCCAAGGGATTGCTCCTTTCCCGGATGATGCGATGGTTCGAAGCCGAGCCGCTCCTGCGCGAGGTGGCCGAGGCCGGAGGAAAGCCAGGACTGGACGCGCGCATCGAGATGGCCGCGATCGCGGAAAAGAAGGCCGATTACCCTCAAGCGGCACGGGAGTGGCGTGAGATCGAACGGCTGACGCGTTCGGACGATCCGCTCCACCAGAGGGCTGCACAACGAGCCGCCGAGGACGAATCGAAAACGGGGGATGCTCCATCATGATGTCGGTCCCCCCGGTCTCGAAGCCCAGGAGCAACGGCTAATGGCCTCGTCTCGCGATCTGGAGCGAAAATGAATCCCGTAGACACTCCACACGCGGAAACTGCCCGCGACCCAGTCTGCGGAATGACGGTCCACGCTGAGCGGGCGGCGGGCAGTTACGATTACCGGGGCCAGCGTTACTACTTCTGCAACGTCCGTTGCCTGGAGAAGTTCAAGGCGGATCCAGACTCCTACCTGGGTGCGCCGCTGGTAGCGATCGGGATGGCCCCGGCGCGCCCGCGCGCGATGCACAAAGACCCGGTCTGTGGGATGGCAGTGACGCAGGGGAGCGAGGCCGGCACACACGAGCACGACGGCACAATGTACTACTTCTGTAGCAAACGGTGCATCGATCGTTTTGCTGCCGATCCCGGCCGGTATCTGCAGCCCCTGCCAGCGCCGGTTCCGGTGGCGACAACGGGCGTGACGTACACCTGCCCGATGCATCCGGAGATTGCGCGTTTCGGGCCGGGGGCATGTCCTCTGTGCGGCATGGCGCTCGAAGCGGTCGAGCCTGTCATGGTCGCGGACACCTCAGAGCTGCGCGACATGACGCGGCGCTTCTGGACGAGTCTCGTATTCAGCCTGCCGGTGATGGTGCTGGCGATGTCGGAGATGCTGCCGGGCGTGGCGCATCTGGCAGGCCGGCGGCTCGTCCCCTGGATCGAATTCATTCTGGCGACCCCGGTGATGTTCTGGTGCGGATGGCCGATCTGGCAGCGCGGGTGGGCGTCAATCGTGAACCGTAGCCCGAACATGTTCACTTTGATCGGCGCCGGGACGTCGACAGCGTATGTCTACAGCGTCGTTGCGGTCCTCATCCCTGGTGTTTTCCCGGCGTCCTTCCGCGGGCACGCCGGCGATGTGGCGATCTACTTCGAGGCGGCGGCGGTGATCATGACGCTCGTGCTGCTGGGACAGGTTCTCGAGCTGCGCGCTCGATCGAGGGCCGGCGAAGCCATTCGCGCTCTGCTTGGACTGGCACCGAAGACGGCGCGTCTCATCCGGCCTGACGGCACCGACGTGGATCTGCCGGTGGATCAGATCAAGAAGGGCGACAAGCTACGCATCAGGCCAGGGGAGAAGGTGCCGGTCGACGGCGTGGTGCTCGAAGGGACCAGCGCGGTCGACGAGTCGATGCTGACGGGCGAGCCTCTCCCGGTCGAAAAGAAGACGGGAGACAGGGTCACGGGCGCGACGGTGAATGGTGCGGGCGGATTCGTGATGCGCGCGGAGAGAGTGGGGAGCGAGACGGTGTTGGCGCAGATCGTCCGGATGGTTGCCGATGCGCAGCGGAGCCGGGCACCGATCCAGCGTCTGGCGGATGTCGTGGCAGGGTATTTCGTGCCCGTCGTGATGGCGGCCGCGGTTGTGACATTCGCTGCGTGGGGGGTCTACGGACCCGAACCGCGGATGGCGTTTGCGCTGGTGAACGCCGTCGCAGTGCTCATTATTGCCTGCCCGTGTGCGCTCGGACTTGCGACTCCCATGAGCATCATGGTTGGAGCCGGGAGAGGGGCGTTGGCCGGGGTGCTCATCAGAAACGCCGAGGCGCTGGAGGTGCTCGAGCGGATCGACACACTGGTCGTGGACAAGACGGGCACGCTGACTGAGGGCAAGCCGCGTGTCGTGTCCATGGAAGCGGCCGCCGGTACGGATGAGAAGGCACTCCTCCGGATGGCGGCGGCGGTTGAGGCGGCGAGCGAGCATCCCTTGTCGGCGGCCGTGGTCGCGGCTGCGCGCGCCGGAGGGATTGTGGCACCCGCTGTCGCAGGGTTCAGGGCGTTTCCGGGCATGGGCGTGGCCGGATCGGTCGACGGGATGAACGTGCTCGTCGGGAATTGCGCTCTGCTGGAAGCGAAAGGAATTGCAGCCGGCGCGTTCTCGGACACGGCGAAGCGGATGAATGCAGCGGGTCAAACGGTCATGTTCGTGGCGATCGACAGGAAGGTGGCCGGTGTGATCGGTCTCGCGGATACGATCAAGTCCACAACGTCTGAGGCGGTGAGTCTGCTCCACCGGGAGAAGATCAGGATCGTCATGGTCACGGGCGACAGCCGCGTTGCGGCTGATCTCGTGGCGCGGCAGCTCGGCATCGATGAAGTGATCGCGGAGGTGCAGCCGGCCCGGAAGGGTGAAGTGGTCAAACGCTTGCAGGGAGAGGGCCGCATTGTGGCGATGGCCGGCGACGGTATCAACGTCGCGCCGGCGCTCGCGATCGCCCACGTCGGGATCGCGATGGGGACGGGCACGGACGTCGCGATGCAGAGCGCCGGGGTCACGCTGGTGAAGGGGGATCTGCGCGGGATCACGCGCGCGCGGAAGCTAAGCCGGGCAACGATGCGGAACATCCGCCAGAATCTTTTCTTCGCGTTCGCCTATAACGCCCTGGGCGTCCCTGTGGCTGCCGGCGTCCTCTACCCCGTCTTCGGCCTCCTGCTGAGTCCGATGATTGCAAGTGCCGCGATGAGCTTCAGCTCGGTGTCGGTCATCGGCAACGCGCTGAGACTCAGACGGGCGCGGCTCTGATATCCGTCAGCTACTTCCTGCAGAGCCCCATCAGATGCCAGCCGAACCGGCGCACTAATGAGCGTGGGAGCGCGTTGAAGACGCCAACGAAGAGCCCGTTGTAAACAGCCGCCTTCCAGCCGTGGTGGAGCCGCGATTTCACCGGAAAGCGCTCGGGGATGATCCGCACCTCCGAGAAGCCTCTCAGCATCTCCCGGAGCTCGGCGGCGGTGAACTTCCGTAACACTGGCGCGTCCTCGTGCTCGAGGCCGACCTTCATCACCTTCGAGAGAGCATTCAGCCAGGAGACTCGATTGTAGACCATGAAGATTCCGTCGCCGCCGGGCTTGAGGACTCGGCGGCAGTCGGCAATCAGTCTTGCGGCATCGGCCGTGTACTGGATGACACCGTGGGCGTACACCACGTCAAACGTGTTCTCCGCGAAGGGCAGCTGTTCGCCGTTGCCGATTATCATTTGGGCTCCGTTCGACATGCCACGCGATTGGAAGTTCGTCCGCGTGAGGCGGATGGCTGTTTCCGACAAATCGACGCCCGTGACACGAGCCCCACCCTTGGCGAACCGCACAAGGTCGATGCCGATGCCGCACCCGACCTCGAGCAGGCGGCGCCCCTTGTGCCCGTTGAAATCCACCAGGCGCGGCAGATATCGCAGCTTGTCAAACCTGTAATCGTCCAGATCATCGAAGAACTCCCGCGTCGCAACCGGGTGCTTCGCCATCTCGAGATCATGAATGCGCTCGTTCCAATACTCCCTGATCTTCCCAATCATGCGTCTTCCATCTTGTCCGTCCGGAGCTCGATCTGGCCCTCTCATTTGCGTCGAAACCGCGCATTGTACAATATGTGCCCGTGAAACGCGATGTGAGCGGGCTGTCCGGAACCGAGTTCGACGTGCTTGTCGTCGGTGCCGGCATCTACGGAGCGGCTATCGCCCTGGACGCGGCGCAGCGCGGGCTCTCGGTGGCACTCATCGACCGTGGCGATTTCGGTGCCGCAACCTCGTTCAACAGCCTGAAGACGATCCACGGCGGGGTGCGATCGCTGTTGTCCGGAAATCTGAGGGAGATGCGCGAATTCATCCGCGAGCGGAGGGCACTCAGCAGGATCGCTCCACACCTCGTCCATCCCCTCCCCTTCCTCATCCCGACCTTCCGCTATTCGGTCAGGAACAGCCTTGCTCTGCGACTGTTCCTGACAGCGTACGATTTGGGGTCCTGGGACAGAAACGACATCGGAGATCCGTCGAAGCAGCTGCCACCGAGCCGCGTTGTATCTTTCGAGGAATTCGAGCGGCTGTACCCGGAGGTGAACGGGAGCCGGGTGAGCGGAGGGGCGATTTGGCATGACTGCCAGATGTACAGCAGCGAGCGCGTCACCTTCGCTTTCGTGCAGACAGCATGCGAGACGGGTGCCGTGGCAGCCAACTATGTCGAGGCCGTATCGTTTCTGCGCCGAGGCGGGAGAATCGAGGGTGTCCGCGCGCGCGACGCGCTCGGCAGCGCAGAGCTCGACATCCGTGCCCGGTTGACGATCAACGCCGCAGGCCCGTGGGCGGCCCGTGTGGTCGGCCTGCTGCGCGGTGAATCGCCCCGGCGCCCTGGA
This sequence comes from Acidobacteriota bacterium, assembly GCA_016191015.1. Taxonomy (GTDB): domain Bacteria; phylum Acidobacteriota; class CAIWXX01; order CAIWXX01; family CAIWXX01; genus JACPPM01. Next base: position 7,194 of record JACPPM010000217.1, read on the forward strand.
CCACTTTCGAAAACAATGAATTTCGTCATCCGGCGGTTGACCGGCGAATATGCGATCGGCGGTGTGGCGGGATCGAGGTTCCTCATCATGGTCCCTTGGCGGGACTGCTCGGTTGCGGGCACCAGCCATGAACCGTACCACGGAGATCCCGACGACCTCACTGTGACGACTGCAGATGTCGAACGGTTCCTTGCGGAATTGAATATCGCGTTCCCTTTCGCGAAGCTGACCCCCGCCGACGTTCGGCTCGTGCATTGCGGACTCCTCCCGATGTTTGCGACGAAGGGGCCGGAGGTGAAGTTGGTGAAGAAGAGCTGGGTTGTGGATCATCGCACCGATGGGATCGAGGGCCTGATGAGCGTGCAAGGGGTCCGGTTCACGACGGCGCGGAGTACTGCGGAGAGGGCGGTCGATCTCGCTGCATCGATCCTCGGGCGTCGCGTCGGGATCTGCCGTTCGGCGAAGTCCCCGCTGGCCGGCGGTGACATCCCCAATTTCGACGAATTCCTGAGCGACGCACTCAGTCGAAGACCGGCGGGCATTTCTGAGCAGGCGCTCCGGCGCCTTGTCATGTGTTACGGGACACGATACGGAGAGGTTCTCCGGACCCTATCCGGTGACCCAGACGGCGCCCTGCCGATCGGAGAATCGTGCGGCGTGACACGCTCCGAGGTCCTCCGGGCGATCAGGGACGAGATGGCCGTCCGGCTCGCCGATGTTCTGCTTCGTCGCACGGAAGCCGGCACGGCGGGACATCCGGGAGATGACGCGGTGAGTCACGTGGCAACGCTGATGGCCGCGGAATGTGGATGGGACAGGGCGAGAATCGGGGCCGAGATCGCGCAGTTCGAGAAAACGTACCGGATCGCCCCCGCGTGAATCTGACGCTGGCTTCATCGCTTCTCATCCACATGGTGCCCGGGATTCGCCGCTGCGACCCCGGCTGGCACAATCACCGGGCCCGGTCGTTGTAGCCCTTCCCGCGTTTGTTCTCGTACATGAGCGCGTCGGAGCGCGAGAGAAGCTCCTCGATCGAGCATGGTCCGGCCGGATCGTAGTGGGCGATCCCGACGCTCACAGATAGGCGGTACCGTCGATCAGGCTTGGACAAGTTGTGAGTCTCCAGCTTGTCCCTCAGCCTTGCGGCGCACACTTTCGCTCCGCCGTCCTGCACGTCCGCCGCCAGAATCGCGAATTCGTCTCCGCCGATGCGCGCGAGGACATCGGACTCACGGAAGGTCTGCCTGAGGACCCGTGCCACCTCGATCAGCGCCAAATCGCCCTCCTCGTGTCCGAAGCGGTCGTTGATCTGTTTCAGGCCGTCGACGTCGGCGAAGATCTGAAGCAGCCGTGAACGAGCGCGGTTGGCGATCTTCAATTGAAGCTCGGCCAGTTTCATGAATCCGCGGCGATTGTAGAGGCCGGTGAGCTCATCAACGAGCGACAGGCCCCGCAATCGATCTTCGAGGTGTTTGCGGTCGGTGACGTCTACGGATGCACCCGTGATTCCGATGACTTCGCTCGCCTCGTTCCGTAACGGCTCGACGATCAGATCGCAGTAGAATGTCCGGTCCGCTTCGGTCAAGGGGGTTTCCTGACGCGTCCCGATGCCGCTATCGAGCGTGCGGCGCTTGATCTCCGTCAGCCTGGAAGCCTGCTCAGGCGGCAGCAGATCGGCATCGGTCTTACCGATGATCGCCTCCGGCTCGAATTCCTGCTGAGGGTTGTACACCCAGGTATATCGGAGGTTACGATCCTGGTTAAAGACGAAAACCGGTGAATGCTTCATCGCTACCCTGAACCGGTCTTCACTCTCGCGCAGCGCCTCCTCGGCCCACTTCCTCTCTGCCCGCTCCACTCGCAGCGCTTCGCTCGCTCGGGCCAGCTCGGCCGTACGGCTCTGCACCTGTTTCTCCAACTCGTCGTGTGCCCGCCGCAGAACCGCTTCAGCCTGCCTGTGCTCGGTAACGTCCCGAAAGACCAGTACCGCGCCAGTCACGCCCCCTCCGCCATCCTGAATCGCAGACGCGCTCGCTCCGATCGCGATCGATCTGCCGTCGCGCGAACGAAGGATGGTCCGTGCAGGAAGCTCAACCGTCGTACGATCGAGGAGCGAGCGCGACACGATGTCTTCACGCTCCTCGCCGGCCTGATCGGTATGCTGTACCGGCGAGAGGGTTCCCTCCGGGAGGGTTCCCTCCGCGAGGGTTCCCTCGGTGAGGGTCCCCTCGGTGAGGGTTCGGAAGACATGTGTGACGTCTCTCCCCAAAGCTTCGGACTGGGACCACCCCGTCAGCGCTTCGGCCACGGGGTTCATGAAAGTGATGCGACCTCGAGGGCCGGTGGCGATCACAGCGTCACCGATGCTCTTCAGCGTCGCCGCCAGGCGGCGCTCGGTCTGCCGTAACCGCGTGTCCACCTGGCCCCGGTACAGGGCAATCTGGATGGATGCGTGCAGCTCGCTCCCTTGCACCGGTTTGACGATGTACCCGGCGGGCTCGGCCAACTTGGCTCGCTGCAAGAGCTCGTCATCCGCGTAGCCGGTCAGGAAGATCAGCGGGATCTCGAGGCGGTTCCGAATTTGCTTGGCTGCTTCGATCCCATCCATCTGACCCTTGAGCTTGATGTCCATGAGGACCAGATCCGGCTGGAGCTCGATGGTTTTCTCGATCGCCTCCTCGCCATGCGTCACAACGGCGGCAACCGTGTAATCGAGGTATTCCAGTTGACTCGACAGGGCCTCTGCTGTGTAGTCATCGTCCTCGACGATCAGAATCCGTGCTTTTGCCATTGCTCCACCCTCCCCCTTTTGCAGCGCAGTCCATGGCCGTGCCCACGCCTTTCAACAGAGGCATGATCATCCCGGATGACACGTCTGGTTCCTACCCGGACCCCCAGCAGTATTAGCCACACACGAACGAGCTTCGGATCAAGCCGAGCCGCCATGTTTCCCCTGCCCGACAGTTTACCACACCGCTGGTTCGAGGAGTCCACAAAATGCGCGAAGGTTTTGACATGAGGCCAGTGGCGGGCAAGCTGACCGGACCACGCGTTGGTCGGTATCCTCGAAGTTGAGTGTTGACACGAAATGGAGAACCCCTGTCCATCACAGAGACGCAGAGATTGCAGAGGAGGATTCCCATCTCTGCGCACTCCGCGTCTCGGCGGTGGAACGGCACACCCGTCAGCCCGCTCCTCTTGGTTGCGGCTTCCCCGGGTCAGGGCGGCGCGCCCTCCTCAGGGAATGGCAGAAACCCCCTCCTGGCAGATTGCCAAAGGGCGAGGCCATACAGCAGGCCTGTCACGAGGTGAGCCGCACCTGCGGCGAGCACGCCCCGTCCGGGCGACAGGATCCCCGCGAGGATTCCCGCAGCGGTACAGATGCCGACTGTCACCGGAACGAACACGAACGAACCGGGGAGAACTGTGGTGTGCTGGCGAATGGCCCGCGGAGTGCGAGATCGACCGCTTGCCAGCCGCCGGAGAAGCGAGGCCACTCCGAACAGAATCGCCATGCCGAGCCAGCAGATCATGCCGACACAGAGGCTGACGGGGAGCATCATGAAGGTCATGGCAGCACCGATCTCTGTGTCGGGGGTCAGGGAATGAGCCAGGACCTGCCCGACCGCAATCCCGCCGACGAACATCCCGATCAGGGTTGCTGCCCGGAGAGGCGCTGAGCGTTCACGAAAGACCCTGTCTTCAGTCTTCTGGCTCATCATTGCGGGATGCGGCCACCCACCGCTGTCATCTGGTGGCACGGAACTTGGCGAGAAACTCTTGAAGTCGTCGGTGCCCGTCGCCCTCCCCGAAGACGAGAAACCCGACGCCGTCGACCAGGTCCCGGATTGACTGCACTTTTGACAGGATCTGGTCGGCCGGGACCGGCATGAGCTCCTTACTCCCGTCCTCTTCCCTTCCGCCCGTCGGCGGGTTTGTCGACAGCTGAGCGATGATCCTGATGCCTGGATTCTCCCTCCGTATGCGGGTGGTGATTTCCTGGACCTTCGTGCGGAATTCAAGGTCGCTCAGAAGCTGCCACCGCTGAAACTGGTAGGCGAAGATGCCGCTACCGGCAGCGATTCGTGGATTCGCCTCGAAAACGGCATGGTCCGGAACGACGATGAGTCGGGCTCCGTGCTGGTCGGCGAATCCGCGCACCATCTTCACCGCCGCTTCCAGATCCTCGAGCTCTTCCGGGGGGGTGTGACTGGTCCGCCACCCCTCGGGGTTGTAGCACACGTCGTCAACTCGGACACCGTTCGATTTCAGATAGAGGAGATCATCCTGCAGAGCGGCAACGGACTGCCGAATGATCGAAATCCTGGCCTTCTTCACGCCTTTCAGAAGTGCCAGCACCGTCGGGCTCTTTCTGACGAAGACGATGTCATCTTCGGACAGGTAGGTGTTCAGCATCGCGACGAATTCCGGCTCGGGCCGCGAGTCCTCGGAATAGAGCGGGATGCCGAGGACAAAGGGCCGATCCGTTGCTGACTCGCCACCCCAAACCGAAGGTGCCCACGCGAGCGCGACCGAGAGCGCGCACATCCTGGCGAAATAGAGACGACCTCGGTTCCATCTCCGGGGGATCATGGCGCAGTCTCCCTTCTGAAACGACTTCACGTCAAGTTGGTGGCCCGGTATCTCAATTCGGTTTAACCACAGGCTACACCTTCGAGGAGCGACCGGGTCGCAACACTCATCATTCCAACATTCCATTATTCATCTCGAACCGTCCCGGGAATCGCAGCGAGCCGATGGTGTTCAATTGGTCGAGTAGTTTCCGAAACGTTCTGTTATTCTTGGAGCGATGTCGAGTTTTCTCACCCCCGCTCGTCTACCTTCCGAAAGGACGCGCCGGATGGTCGGTGCGGACCGAACAAGGAAGGAGAAAGCGAGATGAACCCGTCGATTAACGGCAACAGAATGAGGCAGAGCGGCGTCGTCGCATCCATCGCCGCCGTCTTCGTGTGCGCTCAGGCGGCGCTGATGGCCGACCCCGTGGGAATCGGAGACATGAAGGAAGCGTATGCGCGGATCGTGGATATGGCTGGTAGGTGGGAGGGCCTGAGTTACGATGGCAAGCCGGCTCAGCTCGAGTACTCGGTCGTCTCGGGAGGTTCGGCGGTGCTGGAACGCTGGCATGTCCTTGGATCGCCCGCCGATCGTGACATGATCACGCTCTACTATCCGGATGGTGACTCGCTGCTGCTGACCCATTTCTGCATTGCGAAGAACCAGCCGCGGATGCGTGCTGTCCGATACGATTCAGCGGCCCGTGAAGTGCAGTTCAACATCGTCGACGCGACGAATCTGCCGGATGCGAACATCGGTCACATGGACAGCGGATTGATCCGTTTCGACGATCGAGATCACATCACCACAATCTGGACCTTCTATGAAAACGGCCGGCCTGAATTCACGGAGAATCTCCACTTCACCAGGAGGACGGCTGTCGAGGTCTCGTCAGGGGGTTCACGTTGCTCCCACGCTGCGGCGCCCGCGATGAAGGGCGAGATCCGATGAGATCGTGATCCTGGCGGAGGACGGGCCGGCCATGCGGCCTGACGCACCGGCCGGCTCGATTCCCCCCGTGCGTCCAAGGCACTTCCTCACGAGAGCGTTCCTCCACAGGTGCGGTCGCTGTTTCGACATAAGGCATGAGGCAGGGTGCTTCTCGGATGCGAGCAGCGGGGAGCGCGATCCCGTCCGCGGAGGACCCTTGTCAGGCGACCGCGTGCGGCGGCTAAACCAGAGGAGCTGGAACGGAGTCTAATCCATGGGGAGCGAGGGATGTCAGAACAGAAAACCACAAAGAACCGGCGAAGCGTCGATGCATTCCTGAGTGCCATTTCGGATGAAGCGAAACGCCGGGATTGCTACACCGTCATGCGACTCATGAAGAAGATAACCGGGACGAACCCTCAGATGTGGGGAAATAGTATGGTTGGCTTCGGCACCTATCATTACAAATACGGCAGCGGACGAGAAGGCGACTGGTTCCTGACGGGATTCTCACCCCGCAAACAAAACCTGACCCTGTACATCATCTCGGGATTTTCGCGATATGAGGCGCTGATGAAGAAACTCGGAAAGTGCGAGACGGGGAAGTCCTGTCTGTACATCAAGAAACTTGAAGATATCGATCTTGAGACTCTGAGAGAACTGGTACAGCAATCGGTTGAACACGTTGCCAGGTCGCACCCGTGATTAGAGTCCGGCCGATCAGAAAATCCAGCCGGATGCCGAATGCGGTGCTGAGTTGGGCATGGAACGACAGGCAGACATCGCAGTGAGGGGGTCTCGCTGGCTTTTGAGCAATGTGACCATGGGGAACGCGGATCAGATGCTGATCTCTGTAACGCATGGGCGAAGTACCTGACTCTCGGAGGGTGAGGGAGAAGATCTATGATGGGAATCAACATCGGACGGTGGCTAGCGGGCGGATTGGTGGCCGGGCTCGTGGGCTGGATCATCGAAGGTGTCGCAGGGACAACGTATACGCGGGACGTGCAAAGCGCGCTCGAAGCGCACAATCTTCCGATGGACATGAGTGCCAGCGTGTTCATATTGAGCGTCGTGGCCAGTCTGATCGAGGGACTCACTTTGGTTTTCTTCTACGCGGTCGCGCGGGTGAGGTTTGGCCCGGGGCCGAGGACCGCAGTCATTGTCGCCGTGACGCTCTGGATCGGCGGCAACCTGCTCTCGTTGTTCGGTTACCAGATCATCGGACTCTTCCCATTGAGAGTGCTCCTCATGTGGGGCGCAATTGGTCTGGCCAAGATGATCCTCGCCGCGCTCGTGGGCGGGTGGATCTATCGCGAATCGTGGTCGAGCTCAAAGCCGCCTCGCGCGACGGCGGGCCGGCACGGACCGGAGTTCGCGGCTTCGACGTAAACCTTGGTGGCGAGAACAAGGTCTAATCCGACAACAGGCAGCTTTCGAATCCTGACCTTTCGACAAGCAGAGGTGGACGAAATGGAACAAGAACCAAGGACCATGCCGCGATTCTGGATCAGAGGGCTCGTGCCGGGAGTGTTGATCGGGGTCGGGCTCCTCCACAGCGCCGTCGGATTCGCGTCGGGCCGCGCGCTTCTCGCTGAGATCGCCCGGGAGGGGTTGTGGAACACAGTGGTACCCGGCTCGGAGCCTCTGACTCGTCCTTTGCTTCTCTGGTTTCTCGTCGGAGGCTTCTTCCTCCTGATGCTCGGTCATCTGGCGATCTGGGTTGAACGGCACGTGAGACGACCGTTGCCATCGGCCCTCGGGATCGAGCTGCTCGTCTTCGCGATCACGCTTGGGGTGGTCAGCGGTGGAGCTGTGCCGGCGTGGCTTTTCGCCGCAAGCGGTGTGTACATCGTGATCGTTGCCAAGTCAGCAAGGAGACAGGGGCCATAGGCAACGTGGCAACGCTCACCGCCCCGTTGTGAATCCCGAGATCTGTGCGTGGTGTAAACCATCGGGCCGCGGCGGGGATCAAACGCTGATGAACCCGGGAATGGACCAGGGCAGCCCGGGAGGAGGCATCGATGACAGGCACACGAACCCTCACTCTAGTACTCGGACTTTACCTCTCCGCAGCGAGTACAGCGATCGGGGCGGATGAGCTCGCCGTCCCGCTGCAGTTCGGAGTCGCGCCGGTGGTGCCGATGGGACTCGCCACCGCATCTAATCGGTTTCAGATAAGTGCCGAGTTGGAGCGAGTCAAAACCGAGCTGCCTCGTGTTTCTGTGGTGGGCTTCCTCTTCGACGTGCGGACGTCGCACCGTGCGGACTGGCTCACCGCCCTGGACCTTTGCTCGGAGAAGAAACTGAAAGCGTTCGTCTCGTTTGGAGAGATCCAGAACGGCAATGAACGGATCTACCGCCCAACACTCCGGTACGGTCAGTGGCAGTTCTCCAAGCTCGGCACGTTCGTCGCTGACCCCGAATGCATCTCACACCCCGCGGTCTATGCTGTGTATCTCGTGGACGAGCCGTGGCACGAAACGAAGCTTCCGGTCTACTCGGGGGACGATCTCAAAGCCATGTATGCAGCGCTCAAGGCACGGGCCCCTGCCGGCGCATCCTTCAAGGTCATGCTCCAGTTCAGTCGTGAGCTCTGGAAGATGGTTCACGACCGCAACGTTCCCGGCCTCTACTGGGATCGGGGCATGGCGGACATCGTGCAGATCAGCGCCCTGGAGCTGCAGAACTCCACCTATCAGCATGAGCTGCTCCACCGCAACCACTACTGGTCCCGCTCCATCATCCACGAGAAGACGCCGGGCATCCCCCTGTGGACATCGGTCCAGGTTTTCGGAGGACGATACGGGCCGAATCCCGGCTATTGGTTCCCGAGGGAGCGGGACGGGTACCATGACCTTCGTCGCATGCTCGACGACGTCACCTCGGACGAGTACGAGGCGCAACACCCGCTGCGCGGGATCATGTTCCAGGCGTGGGATTCGTCCTCCGTCGAACGGCGCCCCAGCCAGTACACCCTCGGCGACCGGGATGCGGGGGGCACTCCCCTTCCCCAATGGCGGGCCGCAGCCGATGCGCTGGCGGCCATTCGGCGATGGATCGATGAGAGGCTGGCGAGCATCGATCGATGACATCTCGGAAACTCTACTATGCGACCTGGACTCCGTCGCGGAGGCACGGCAAAGGGTATTACCACGCACCGGTGAGAATGTCCCGCCGTTGACGCCACCTCCCCACAGGCGCTACCATCGATCGCGAGTGACATGAGATTTCTCTTGAGTGGCTCGACCGGATTCGTCGGCTCAGCGCTGGCGCCCTGGCTGCGGGCGCAGGGCCACGAAGTGATCCCCCTCGTCCGACATCGTGCCCGGCACGATGTGAGTGTGGCTTCGTGGGACCCGACGACCGGAGCCCTCAACCTGGAGACGTGTGGACCGATCGACGCCGTGCTCCATCTCGCGGGCGAGAACATCGCGGGCCGGTGGACCAGGGCCAAGAAACAGCGCATCTTGGACAGCCGCGTGGCTGGGACCAGATTGCTGAGCGAAACGATCGCGGGCCTCGATCGTCGGCCGGTCGTCATGATTTCGGCCTCAGCGGTCGGATACTACGGGGACCGTGGAGACGAAGTTCTAGACGAGGGTAGCAGGGCCGGGGTGGGCTTTCTGGCAGATGTGTGTAGGCAGTGGGAGGCCGCGACCGCGTCTGCAGCGGCGGCTGGAATCAGGGTCGTGAACCTTCGCATGGGGGTTGTCCTGGGAGCGAAGGGCGGGGCCCTGGCCAGGATGCTCCTCCCCTTCCGCCTCGGGCTCGGGGGCCGGATCGGAAGCGGGCGCCAATACATGAGCTGGATTGCGATCGACGACCTTCTCGCCGCCGTTCATCATGTGATATCCATGCCTGCGATTACCGGGCCCGTCAACGCGGTCTCACCGCAACCGATCACGAACCGAGAATTCACGCGAGCCCTGGGCACGGTTCTCGCCCGGCCGGCGATTCTCCCGGTGCCGCCAGTCAGTCTCCGTCTCGTTTTCGGCGAGGCAGCAGATCAGATGATCCTCGCCAGTTGCCGCGCAGTCCCCCAACGGCTTGAGCAGACGGGGTTCGTCTTTCGCTTCGGCGATCTCGAGGGCGCCCTCCGCCACATTCTGGCGTAAGTCGTACGCTCGCGTGCGAGCGCCCTCTACCTCATCGGTCGCAGACGACGGGCGTGGAGCCCGAGCTGCCGGTGGATGATGAAATCGACGGCACGATCAGGCAAAACCCTTCTGAGGAACACGAGAAACCGCGCGTGCCCGGGAGCCGCGTAGCGGGTCCGGGGGTTGCGCGCGCGGAGCGCTTTCGCGATCACGTCGGCGATCTGGCTGGGCTGGCCGGCCAGGGAGCTCGCCTGTTGGATGTTCAGAGCGGTCTTGTCCATGAACGGCGCGTAAGGCCCGGGATCGCTCCAGACATCCGTCGAGACCTCGTTGGCGACCCGGAGGAACTCGGTCCTGATAAAACCCGGTTCGATGAGCACCACCTTGATCCCGAATGGAGCCAGCTCGCCGCGCATCCCATCCGAGACGGCTTCCAGCGCGTGCTTGGTTGAGTCGTAGACGGCCGAGAGCGGCCGCGCGATCTTGCCGGCAACCGAACCGACGTTGATGATCTTCCCGCTCCCCTGCTTCCGCATGATCGGTATGACGAGCTGCGAGAGCCCGATCAGGGCAAAGACGTTGGTTTCGTAATTGCGGCGGATGTCGTCGAGTGGCACGAGCTCGATCGGACCCCGATGACCGTAGCCCGCGTTGTTGACCAGCACGTCGATGCGGCCGAACGCCGCCAGTGTCTCGCCGACGAGCCGCCGGCGATCGTCGGCCGAGGTCACGTCGGTCTGGAACGCCAGCGATCGGCAGGTCGTCCCGTGCCGGGTTTGGATGTCTCGTCGGACGGCCTCGAGATTGTTCAACCTCCGCCCCGCCAGCACCAGGTTCATTCCCTCACGTGCCAGTCGAACTGCGGTCGCGGCGCCGATGCCCGAGCTGGCGCCCGTGATGATTGCGACCTGACCAGCCAGCGCCGGCATCACGATTCCCGAGTGCGGAAGACGAACCAATCGCTGACGAGGAAATTGAGCACGGAGCAGGCGGCGATCGTGATCATGTTCGCCGGCAAGTAGTGGAGCTGCGAGTAGCCGACAAGCACCCTCATCAAGACGAGATTGCCAGCGACCGACATAGCGCCTGTTGTGCAGTTGAACCTGACGAACCGCCACAGCGACTCCATCCGGCCCGTGCTCGCCCTGTCCTCCCACGTCCACCGCTCATGCCAGAAGAAATTGTGGATCACAGCCGCTTCGACAGCCAGCGCCGTGGCGACGAGATAGTTGACCTGCAGCACTCCGGTGAGGGCGGCCAGAAGGGCAAGTTGCACTCCGATGCCCACGGCACCGACGGCGTTGAACTTGAAGTAGTGCCGGGCCACGTCGCCCCAGGTCTCGCCTTCCGCCCGGAATCTCACGGAAGCCGCTCCTCGTTGTACAGCGCCCGAGCGTGGCGACCGACGGCCGCGAGGAGCATCAGAGACATGCCCGCAATTCCGCAGACACCGCCCACATCGAACAGCAGATATGAGTCCCCGGCAATCCGGACGGTGGGCCGGAAGAGAAGCACGATGTTGCCGATTGCGAGCAGGATCCTGAGCTCGGTCGGACTCATCTTCCAGTGCGACAGATGAAACGTTCCGAGCGTGTAGGTCGCCAGGTAGACCTCGATTGAGATCATGAAATACGAGATCAGCACGCCCATCGCCACCCAGGGGCTCATGTAGCCGGACAGTCCCATCCCAGCCACCAGAAAAAGCGTCCCGAAGGCGTCGACGACGTGGTCGACATAGAATCCGTAGCGAGGTCGCAGGCGGTTTCGGACGCGCGCGAGGGTACCATCGAGGCTATCGCCGAACCAGTTGACGGCCAGCCAGAAGATGACGGCCAGCAACGTGAACCGGCTCCATCGTGCCGCCCAATAAGAAAGGCCGGCCATCAGCATCGCCACCAGGCCGAGGGCGGTCAGATGGTCCGAGTTGACCCAGCCCGGCATGCGCTCGGCCAGCCAGATCAGGCAGCGCTTTTCCAACGGGGCAAGCAGGCTCACCTGAGCACGTTTGGCGTCCTTGAACGATTGACTAGACATATGCGTGGTGTGGGGTCGCTAGCCAGTCGCGACTGACACCGGACCGCGCAAGGGCCATGTCCGGTCGTGATTGTCACAGCGAGCTGTCTGCATCAGCACCAGATTACGGGATGACATCGGATCGAGTCAACAGCACGACATGCGTGCCCTGATCGCCTCTGATACAATATTAGTTCAATTCTGTGAACTTGACGGGACCCGGGCAGGAAACAAAGAGGAGGAACATTCATGAAGGCGAGGATTCTTGTCTCGATGGCTCTGGCGCTTGTGCACACGCACATCGCCGCCGCTCAGGCAGTCGTGACACGCACCCGGGTCAGCGACGGAAAGGGCTACGATGAGCGGCCGTTGATCACGCCCCTCGCCAACGGAACCTACGCGGTCGTCTGGGATCGAACTACCGGCGATGTCCCGATCAGCCTTCAGGGACGAGTTGTCCGGCAGGACGGCACCATGGCCACGCCGGTCAAGAAGGGTGTTCTCGGGCCTCCTCTGAATCAATACACCAGCTTCTCTACCTCGGCGCTCGGCGGCACCGATCGCATTGTGATCTCCGGGACACGGTCGTCGGACACACAGATCGTCACGAGGGTGTACGACTCGAAACTGGCTGCGAAATCACCCCTGCGCGCCTCCGGTCAGACCGGATACGACTCGCATCTGGCGATGGCGGCGAGTGGCGCGGTGCTGGCCTGGAACGGCCCGGACGGGGCGGTGATTGCGCCGGTTGGCACCACGGGTTTCGTCGGCGATACCCGGTTGGGAATCGACTCGACGTCCACGTCCACGTTTCTCCAGCCCACGCGCGTCGGTCTGGCACCAGGCGGCTATTGTGTGGCCGGCGTCGAGACCAAGTCTGACTACAGCACGTCGCGCCCCGCCACCATCTATGTCCCGGCAGACCTCTCGGCTCCCGGCACCCTGAGCCCGCTGCGTTCTGCGTTCGGCACCGGCACTTTCTCCCCGGACGCTGCCTTCCTGGAAGACGCCGGATACGCGCTTTTCGGTCTGACGACCAGCGATACAGCGAGCAGCGGCTACATCCGCAAGCTCAAGACTGACGGCCGGCCGACCGGCGGCGCGAAGAAATTCCCCGTCAGCAGTGCAGGCTTCACCGCATACTACCGGATCCTCCCCCTGACCGGAACGGACCGCTATGCCGTTGCATGGTACAACTTTGGCGACGGGCTGATGTACCTCCAGCTCAGGTCAGACAAGGGCACGGCCCTGGCCGATCCCGTCCGGATCTCGGACAACTCGTACTCGATCGACGACGCGCTCGTGGACCTGGCCTATGACGCCGCCACATCCAGGTTGCTCGTGGTCTATTCCGAATTCCCGGCCATCCCGATCACGCACCAGGACGTGATGCTCGCCGTCTTCGATGTGAGCGCAGCAACGGCGCGGATTCGTTGACGCATCGTAGCTACTCAGGCAGGCCCACCACAGAAGGCACAAAAGGAATGGATGAAGAAGAGGTATTGAGCATTGGTGACTTCTGCGCATTTTGTGCATTTTGTGGTGTGCTCTACCTGACCTGAGCAGCTACTCTTATTTTTGCATTTTTGATTCCTGAATCCGTGCGTCTTACGCGCCGATTGAGGGAGAAATGAACAGCTTTGACTTTTCCGCGTCTTGTGGTGGGTTCTACCCGAGCCGAGCAGCGACAATGCATCCGAATCCAGGAAGGAATGCCGGCCTCGACCGCTCGCGTCCGCTCATTGCTCTGTCGCGTGTTCCGAATCAGAGCTGCGACCGTGAGGGAGCGGTTGCTGCATGCAGTGCTCTCGCCAGCTCCTCCAGCGTGCATGGCTTGGCGATGAATCCGCAAAAGCCACGGTCCATGCAATCGGCGATGACCGGACCATCGGAGTAGCCGCTGGTCGCGACTGCCCTCACGGCGGCATCGACCTTGAGAAGCTCCATCACCGTCTCCCTGCCACCCATGCCTCCGGGCACGGTCAAATCCAGAATCACCGTGCAGAAGGGCCTGCCCGCGCTCAGAGCGTCGCGGTAGGCGTCCACGGCCTCGGTCCCATCATTGGCAGAAACAACCTCATATCCGAGGAGCAGTAGCATTTCGCCCAGCGCAGCGCGCACGCCGGGCTCATCATCCATCAGGAGGACCCGACAGTTGCCCTGCGGTGGCGCACCCAGCTCGACCTCAATCGTCTTCACGTTGACCTGTCCTTCGGAGGCTGGAAGGTACACGTGGAAAGCCGTCCCGACGCCCAATCTCGACTCCAGTCCGATGTGCCCACCATGACTCTTGACGACAGAGTATGAGACAGAGAGACCCAGCCCGCTACCCCTCTGTTTGGTGGTGAAAAACGGGTCGAAGATCCTCTGACGGTGTTCTTCGGGTATGCCGGGCCCCTGGTCCTTCACGGACACTTTGACGTAGCGTCCCGCCTCGAGGAGCATGCTGTCTTCCGGGCGGACGAGGATGTTTCCGGCCTCAATCGTGACCACCCCGCCCGAGGGCATCGCCTGGTCGGCGTTGAGAACCAGGTTTTGGACGACTTGACTGATTTGGCCTTCGTCCACATCCACGGGCCAGAGATCCGCCGCTATCGCGAAATCGCATCTCACCTTGGACCCGCTCAAGACGAAACCTGCGGAGTCCCTGATCAGGTCGCCGATCGATGCGGTCTTCTTGATCGGAGACCCGCCTTTGGCGAAGGTGAGGAGCTGGCGGGTCAGATCTCGCGCGCGAATCGATGCGTTCTCCGCTCCCCTGAGGCTTGTCAGAGCATGGTCTTCCTTGCCGGAGACAATGTCGGCATGGGCGATCGAGATATTGCCCAGGATGGCTGTCAAAAGGTTGTTGAAATCATGGGCGACGCCGCCGGCGAGAACGGCGATGGACTCCAACGTGCTGGTTTTCGAGAGTTCCTCCTCGAGAGCGCGTTTCTCAGTGATGTCGCGGAAGACGAGCACCACGCCGATGATCTCGCCATTCCGGTCCACGATCGGTGCACCCTGCTCAGCCACGATCCGCTCGGTCCCATCCCTGGCCACGAGGACCGCGCCGATCAGACGGCTGGCCGGGATCCGCTGTCGCAAGACTCTCTCAGCGGGGTTGTCACACCTCCGGCGGGTTTTCTCCTCCACGAGGTGAAACACCTCCTCCAGCGGCCTCCCCAGCGACTCCTCCTGTGTCCAGCCGGTGAGTGTTTCCGCAGCCTTGTTGATCAGGGCCACTGCACCGTTGGTGTCGGTGGTGACGACACCGTCACCGATGCTGCGCAGCGTCACGGCGAGTCGTTCTTTCTCCGATGCGAGCGCTATCTCGGCACGGCCGAGCTGCTCAAACATCCTGGCGTCACGGATGGCCGATCCGACATACGTCCCAACTGCTGCGACCAGGGAGACGTCTTCTTGTCCGAGCCCGGCTGGCGGGCGCGTTAGGATGTTCATGACGGCCACGATTTCGCCTCCGGCGTAGATGGGGACGCCGATGAAGGAATTGAGTCCCTCCTCGCGCGCCACTGGCCGCGTGACGCGGGGGTCGTGAGACGCCTCATGAGGCAAAAAGATCGGCGTGCCCGACTGGGCGATCCGGCCGGTGAGCCCCTCGCCGTGCCGAATCAACGTCTCCCTGTAATCGGTCACGAAGGCTTCCGAAAGCCCGATGGAGGTGCCCCACGAGAGGCATTCGTTTATCGGATCGTTGAGGAATATCATCCCGACCGAGGCACCCGTGGCTTCCAGCGTGCCGCGCAGAACCCCCAATAGCACCTCCTCCAGATTCAGCGTCGCACCCGCCCGGACGCCGATTCGCGTGATCATCTCCATCTTCCGTTGTGAGGCGACCATCATCTCCTCGGCCCTCTTGCGCTCAGTCAGGTCCATCGCGATTTCGAGCCTCGCGAGACCCCCGCCGGCCCAATGGATTGTGCGCCCACGGATTTCATACCATCGTCCGGTGATGGGATTCTGTCGCAGCCGGCCGTATGTTCCACTTGTCTGCCCTTCTTCCGCCACCGTGGTGCGGCCGGGACAGTCTTCACAGGGTTCGGATTGTCCCTCGCGCATGACGCGCCAGCACGGATGTCCAACGACGTCCCCGAAATTCTCCCGAACCTGCCTGTTCGCGAACAGGATCGCGTAGGTCTCAAGATCCGCGACGAAAATGAGCGCGTCCAGGCTGTCCAGAACCGTGATGAGTCTCTCGTGCGACTCCCTGAGCTCCGCGGTCTGTGCGTCGACCTGTTTCTGCAGGACCTTGTTCACCCGGTGGAACACAACCAGCGCTCCCGAGGAGCCGACCAGGACAATCATGATAATGAGGCCGACCAGGGTGAGTTGAGTCCGATACGCGGCGCGGATCAGCTGTCGCGCATCTTCGGTGGGGGCCCACACGCCGAGCGACCACGAGCCCTGCCCGAGGCGGATCGGCCTGTAGGCGATAAGCTTCTCCTCTGCCTCACGCGTGGGCTCTCCTATCGACGGTTCCAACCCGGAGAATCTACATTGCTCCACCCCTGACTTCCCTGCGGCCATCCGCTGGCAGACCTGACGGAATTCGGCCAGCCCACGCGTCTTGTCGAGGAGATCCATCCCGATCTGTCCGCGCCCGGGCGCCCAGAGGACGGTTCCGAGGCCATCAATCAGAAAGGCGCTCCCCCGATCCGAGGATTTGATGGGAGCCACGAATCTCTCTGTGACCGTCTGCAGAGTGAGCGTGCACAGTGCGACCCCGGTGAAAGGGTCCGGCTCCACCGGAGCTGCTCGACCATGGCCCGTACGTAGCATCGGGACAGCGACCAGGACCCCCTTCTCTCCGGGGTGCACACCTCTGAATTCGATGAACTCGGTGACGTAGGTGACGTCTGACCGCATTGTCTTCGCCTGCTGGTAGTACCACCGCCACGAGAGATCCGTCCCTTCGATCTGCGGTGCGGCTGCGTTGTAGCGGAGCACGCCGTGAGCATCCAGGATTCCCACATCGTTGATGCCCATCGATCGGAGCTCATCCAGAGCCCTCCCCACCTCCCGCCTGATTGCGATCTCGTCCATGCGCTGAACATCGGGATTCCTCGCAATGGTCCGCAGAGTCCCCGCGAGGCTGTCGAAGTACATCTCGACCGCGCTCGCTGATCCGGAGGCCAGTGCGAGCTGCCGTCGGTTGAATTCGTCGAAGGCAGCTTGCTCCGTGCTCTTGAACGATCGTTCTCCCAGCACGAGAATGACAGCGACCAGCAGAAGGGCTGAAAGCGATATGGCCCAGGGTCTGGACATGTTCACGTCCCCGGCTCGGGAGATCTTGGAGCAACCGGCGAGGTCGAGAGCCCGGAACGGAATTCGGGATCACTCGACCTCGCCGATTGCGAACTGTGCAGCGAGTCTATGGCCGGGCCACTCCCCAAGTCAAGCTTTCGATCCGTCTGAGCACGGGAACGTCAGAGTCGTCTGAGACTGAGAATGCTTGTTCCTCCGGCATCAACCACAGATCTCGGAGATTTCACAGATCCGACCGCTGAGCACTCACTGCCGCGAGATGCGAGCTCCGGGGATTCCGCGCAATCTGCGGTTTTTCCTTTCCGGTCTTCCGGCTGCCGCAACGCGGCCTCTGGCCGCAGGCGCAGACCTTCGACGAGCCTAGTGTCCAAGAAGTTGGGTGTTGATACGAAATGGCAAAACTCTTGAGGGAGCGAGACCTTCCGAACTCCTCTCAGGAAGGCAGAAACGGACCGGTTCTCCAGGACGCGCAGGATGGCACCGAACGCTCTCACGCGCGGCCCCGCCGCGTTGGGGTAGTACTTCAGTGGTTCGGGGCTCGGTTCGGTGCACTACTTCAACCGTATCAATCCCCGGCGCACCGCCACGACCAGGGCGCGGGTGCGGTCGCTCACCGAGAGTTTGTGGAAGATGTTGTCTAGGTGACCCTTGATCGTTCGTGGTGCTACTCGCAGGGCGGTGGCGATCTGCTTGTTGCTCTCGCCTTCGGCAATGTGGCTCAGGACTTGGAGCTCGCGAGCACTGAGCGAATCGCTGGTGATACGGCCAGCCAGGCTCGCGGCCGCAAGCGGTGAAATGAAGCGTTTCCCCGCGTGGACGGTTCGGATGGCCGCAAGCAGCTCATCGGTCGGCGCGCTCTTCACCACATACCCGTCCGCGCCCGCGCGTAGGGCTCGATAGATGTCCTCCTCTTCATCGTGAATCGTGAGCACGACGATTCTCGTGGCGGCCGAAATCGACTTCACAGCCGCGGCGACATCGTGACCGCTCATCCCGGGCATGCTCACATCCACCAGCAGCACATCGGGGCGTTTCTCCCGGCATTCCTGAACCGCCTCGTCACCGCTGCCCGCCACCCCCACGACGTGCATGTCAGATTGGCGGCCGATCACCGCCCGGAGACCCTCGCGAACAAGGGCATGGTCGTCGGCGATGACGATCCCGATGCGGGCGCGGTGAGTCATGCTTCCTTCGAGCCTCCACCTCGGCGCCCGGTTCGGAAAGGGGCCTCCACTGCGACCTGCGTGCCCCCATCGGGGCTGCTGGTGATCTCGAGGCGGCCGCCCACCAGCCGGGCCCGCTCCCGCATTCCCCGGAGCCCGAATCGGGCGCTGCCGGCCATCCCGTCGCTCTCCGGATCGAAGCCCGTGCCGTCGTCCCGCACCGCCAGCCTGACGCCACCCTCCGCGAAAGCCAGCTCCACCACGACACATCGCGCTCCCGCATGATGCACTGCGTTGTGGAGAGCTTCCTGAGCGATTCGAGCGAGTTGATGGGCCAGTGCGAAGGGCACTGCCCTCACGCTCCCGAGAACCAACATCCGGATGGCGACGTCCCCCGCGCCGTTGTGAGCGCGATTCTCCGCCTCGGATAGCATCTCCGGCAAATCCCCCTCCGCGCCGTCACTCCGGCGAAGATCCCAGATGACCTGCCGGACTTCATCGAGGCTCTGTTGAATCGATGTCCGCGCTCGGTCGATCACCGCCTTCACGATCGCCGGATCGCTAGCTGCGTGATCGCCGATGGAGTCGAAATGGAGTCGAATGCCTGCGAGGTCCTGGGCCAGTGTGTCGTGCAGATCGCGAGCGATCCGCATTCGCTCCTCCAGCACCACTGTCCTGGCACGGAGCTGCCGCGTCCGGAGGCGGTGGAGCCACGCCATCGTTGCGAGGAGAGCCGTGCCGCTCAGCAGGTAGAACCAAGCGGTTTGGTAGAAGTACGGACGCACAGCGAACTTGATCGACACCTCAACCGGCTCCCTCGTCTCGCCGAGCGAGGCGCGAACCGAAAACGTATGGCGTCCCGACGGGATGTTCGCGTAGAAGGCCGCGCGTCTCGCGCCGGCGTCGATCCATCCCCCATCGACACCCGCCAGCCGGTACTGAAACCGGACCTTGTCGGGGGCCAGCAAGGTCGGAGCCGTGTACCGCAGCTCGACGTTCCGCATGTGAGGGGAAAGCACGATTTCCTGCCTGAGATCGACCGCCCTACCGGCCGCGATTAGAGCGACGATCTGCGGCGACAGGACCGCCGTGTTTCCCCACACTCCAGCCGGGTCGACTCGCGCCACACCTCGCCTGGTCGGAAACCAGAGCAGTCCGCGAGCGTCGCGCCACGCGGGCGGCTGGAAGCCGCCGGTGCACTCGGCAGTTCTCATTCCGTCCCCGCGGCCGAACTCCGTACAGCTCACGGATCCAGCCTCCCCTCGCGCGACGCGTTCGAGATCGCGTTTGCTCACGCGAACGAGGCCATGGAGGCTGCTGAGCCAGAGGTGCCCGCCGTCATCCTCGATGATGCCAAAGATCTCATCAGACGGTAAACCGTTCTCCTTGGAGACGCTTGTCAACGTGCCGTCCCGCCATCGACTCAACCCGGATTCGGTGCCGATCCAGAGTGTCCCTTCGCCGTCCTCGTAGAAGCAGAACACGGCGTCATCTGCCAGACCATCGGCGGTCGTGTAGACGATCTGGCCGCGGTCAGTGTATCGCAGGAGTCCCGCGCTTCTGGTACCCGCCCACACCGATCGAGTGCTGCTTTGATAATGGAGCGCGGGGACGGCCGCGGACGTCTCCGGACCGCAGCGAACGAATCGGCGACCGGTGCTTCGGCACACGCCGTCACCGGTGCCGACCCAGAGCTCCCCACCCGGTCCCTCGCACATCGAGAGCACGAGATCGCTGGTGAGTCCGTCCCGCGTGGTAAATGACCGGACGGCGTGCCCGTCCTTGAAGAGACACAGCCCCCGACCTCGCGTCCCCACCCAGATCCCCCCGCCCGCTGCGGGGCAGAGTGACAGAATCGAGTCGCTCGGAAGTCCGCTGCGGACCGTGAAGCTCTCCACAGCGCCGTCCTGCACCCTGTTGAGTCCTCCATAGGTCCCGATCCACACCGCCCCCTCGGAATCCCCGCAGACTGGCATCACGACATCGTGGCTCAGACCCTCGCTCTCCCCGTACACCGTGACAAACCCATCGCTCAGCCGGCTCAACTCGCCACCAAGCGTCCCCGTCCAGAGACTGCCATCCACGTCCTCGTAAAGGGTCATGACCATATCGTTGGACGTCCCTTCGGCCGTATTCCAGCGGGCGAAGCGATTCCGGTAGAATCTGCTGAGCCCCCGATGAGTCCCGACCCAGACACTCCCCTGACGATCGATCCGGATGGCGCCGATCACATCATGAGGGAGCCCATCGGCCGATGTGTAGGTCGCGACTCTCCCGTCCTTGAGGCGGCGAAGTCCGCTGGTCGTACCGACCCAGAGAGCACCTTCCCCATCCTCGGAGATCGCCGTGATCTCCTGTTGGGGCGCGAAGCCACCCACGGGCATGGGCGTGAATCTGTCTTCGCGCAGTCGTCCCAGCCGGCCGCCGGCAGTGGCAACCCAGCAACTGCCGTCTCGGGAAGGACAGATTGCCAGCACGGTGTCGCCGGCAAGCTCACTACAGGGGCGTCGCGTGGCGACCCGGCCGTTATCGAGCTCGCAAACCCCATGATCCGTCCCCACCCACATTCGGCCACCACCCGTCGCGCTCAAGCTCGTGATGCGATTGCTGGGCAGCCCGTCCTTTGTCGACAGACTCGTGAATCGGCCGTGCTGGTATCGGATCAGCCCACCTCCGCGGGTCCCGCACCAAAGGGAGCCGTCCGAGGACGCCTCCAAGACGTCGATCTCGTCGTCGATGAGCGCCGGGGAATCGGCCGAGCTGAACACTGTGAACTGCTGCCCGTCGAATCGTGCCAGGCCCGAGCCCGTGCCGACCCACAGGTAGCCGTCTTGCGTCTGCACGATAGAGAGGATCGGCTCCCGCGGAAGACCGTCTTCCGCACGCCATTGAGAATGTCGGTATTGCGTGAAGGCCCGAGCAGGATCGAGAGCCATGGCTGGTGGAAGACCTCCATCGAATCTCAAAAGCGCCATGGCACACGACGCCATCACGATTCCACGCCGAGACCATCCTCTTGCCTTTGACGCCCACGGAGGCATGTTACAGGGCTCACCTGCCGGTCATCTATCACAGCGACGAGTCGGGCCGGAATGGGAGTCTACTCGGGGAGGGGCCGCACGGTCAACAAGCGCCCGCGAGTCGCCGGCCGGTCTTCCGCTGCTAAAACGATCCTCGCAGCTCCCATCCCTTCCTGTGTCCGGTATGACAGCCGAAGCAGAGACCCCAGAAGTGGTACATGGGTCCAACGGAGTGACACGTTCTGCAGAAATCGGTCATCGTGTCGTCAGTCGGATCCTGGCGAACCTTCGTCACGTAGCTGCTTGTTGGAGCGATGTAAGGGGTCTGAGGCCAGAGCCAGCGCCCGATGCCGTCCTCGGAGCCGTTGTCGTACTGTTGGTATTCGGAGGAGATCACGTTTCGCAGCGCGTAGACGTTGCCGTTCCATGAGCGATCGGTGTAAGTGGATCCGTGTGGATCGTGGCATACGTCGCACGCAAGGGAGATGCCACCTGGCGGCACAGCGGTCCGGCCGTCGACTCCGAGCGGGATCTGTCGATCACCCGGGGTGGACAGATAGCCGTAGGCGGAGGGAGAGCTCGGGCCGACCCCCCTCATCGTGGCTCCGCCGTGCACTTTCGCATTCCCGTTGGACCAAGCGTTACCTGTCTCGGTCATCCAGCCACGCGCGTCGAGCATGCTGGGAGGCTGGGTCACCCCCTGTGGAGTCGATTGGTGGTCGTGGCAGGCGAGGCAGAAGGCGACCTTCTCACCGACAGTGGAGTAGGCCATGGTCTGGGTGAGGTCATCCGGGTTGGCCAGCGTGGTGGCTTGGCTGGATAAGTGGGCGTTGTGGCAGCTCGTGCACTCGACCTTCCCGCCGCTCCGCGCCTGATCTGAGCTCGAGAGGTCATGGTGCGTGTTGGGCTTGGTGTACCCCCGGAGCTGACTCCCGGGCATCCGTGAGCTGGTGGCTGTTCCTCCGAAGGATGCCGCAATATTCGGCGGTTGATTGCCGCTGCCGAAGGGGTTCATCGGAGTGCTGGATCGCCTGGCCCCGTCGGAGTCGTGACAGTTCATGCAGAAATCGGAGAGGTCGGGATCAGAGCTGAGGTCACTGACGGTGGCGAATCTGTAGTTCGAGCCCCCGTCCGGGTCATAGAGATCCACGTATCCGTCGCGGTGTGTCGTCTGGTCGTGACAGACCGTGCAGTCCGCATCGCTCACCCCGCCGGTCGCCGCGGAAAGATGGGCGTGGTTATCCGCGATGTGGGAAAACTCCGATCCGGCGGCGCGCCGAGAACCTTGAGGTGTGTTGTGACAGTCCAGGCAGCTTCCTCCGACGGGCTTGAACCCGTCGCTGTGGGGATGGCACGTAGTGCAATACTGGCCCGTGTGACCATGATCGTACCGCTGACCGCCGTCCTTCCGGTAGTAGGCTGTCCTGGTGTGACAGACCTCGCAGATCCCGTTCCAGGGCGATGCGTTGGCGGCATACCCCTGCGGCTTCGCGCTGAAATCGACAGTGGTGGTTGCGGTCGAGTACAGCAGCTTCTGACGGATCATCGAAAGATTGGAGCCGGTTGAGGTGCCGTGGAGGTCGTGGCATGTGTAACAGTCGGTTTTCCACGTGCCGTAAGTCGCGCTCGTTGTTCTGCTGGAGTGGGGTCGATACAGGCGGCCCGCTGCCAGTGCCTTTACGTGTCTCTCAGTACGGATGTCTGGGGCGGACGATTTCCGACTGCCCTCATCAGGTGCATCCGGGCTATCAGCATACGACGGCCGTCCCTGACAAAGGGCCGAAATGATTGCGAGGAGAATGATCATTGCAGACATGGAGTACTCCTAACGCGGCGGAGCCGCAACCAAACAGGCAAGACCCAGGCACGCTGCAAGACCCTTCCGAGCACCTCTCAGGAAAGCAGGAAGTTAGGAAGGGGTCTGTTCGATGCCACCCTGAGCTCCGGAGATGACTGCTCCATTCCTGCATTCCTCCCTTCCTGCTTTCCTGAGAGGGGTTCGGAGGATCTCACCCACTCGAATGTTTTGCCATTTCGTGTAGGCACGACTTCTTGGACACTAAGCATGACTTCCGAATGCCGCGTGCCGCGCCCGAGATCGCACGTAGACCCGGAGCTGAGTGTCCGACGGCGTGGTGCGGCCTCTTCAAGAATGACCGGGAAAGAAATCTCAGATCCGTCAGCATGCGTCGGAGAGAATGAGCTTTTGCGCCCACGTGCGCAACGCCCGTTTGCCCGTCGGTCCGCCGGGCCAAATGGCCGGGTGAGAGATCGCCCCACAGGGCCTTGCCGAGCGGCGCGACGTCACAGATAATGACTCGTCGCGGGATCTCTGGAGTGGTGGAAAGGGGTCGATGCGTTACGGGTCAGCGTTGCTCCGGCCGGTCGTTCCCAGCGACCCGAGGCAGTCCATAGCTCAGAGGGTCTCTCGCGGGCCAGCCTTCGTGAGAGCCGCAATGGAGGGTAGCGCTGATGAGTAGCAGGATTGGCAATTACACGCGCACGGACTCGGATTTCGTCAGCCGCGGAACCCGGTGTGCAGGCTGGCTGTACATTCCAGACGGGGTGGCGGCGCCACCCGCGGTCATCATGGCGCACGGGTTCGGTGCGGAACGCACGTTCCGGCTGCCTGCGTATGCGGCGAGACTTGCGGAAGCGGGGTATGCCGTTTTTCTCTTCGACTACCGATGTTTCGGCGCCAGCGATGGCCGGCCGAGGCAGCTTGTGTCCCCGTCCCGCCATGTTCAGGACTGGTTGGCCGCGATCGATCATGTGCGCGCTCTGCGCGAGGTGGATGGCGAGAGGATTGCGTTGTGGGGGACCTCGTTCAGCGGGGGGCACGTGATCGCTGCCGCGGCGAAGGGTGCACCCGTCAGAGCTATCGTAGCCCAGGTCCCATACGTCGACCCGTTTTCCACGTTTTCACGCCTTGGCCTCACTCACATCCTCCGCAGCTTGATTGCCGCGTTGAGAGACGCGGTGCGGCTCCTCACCTCCCGTCCTCCCTACTACGTCCCCATTGTGGGCGAGCCGGGGACACTGGCGTGCATGAATACCCCCGACAGCAAACCGGGCTACCTCGCCCTCGTTCCGCCCGATTCATCCTGGAAGAACGAATGCCCGGCCAGGATCCTCTTCACAGTTTCATTCTATCGCCCCCTGGGACTGTCTGCCCGCGTCAAGTGCCCGGCGCTGCTGATGGCGGCGGAAAAGGACTCGTTGATATCGCTGGAGGCCGTAGAACGAACCGCCGCGAGGATCCAGGGCGCCGTGATCGTGCGCCTGCCGGTAGGGCACTTTGACGTCTACTGGGGCGGTGCTTTCGAGGACACGATCAGGATCGGGTCGGATTTCCTGAAGGCGCAGATGAGGGCAGGAATGATCATGGTGTGATCCGATTGTGTGGTGGTGGCCGTGGAGCCGGGTATCGTGCGCCCGTGCCACGTCACGAGCTCGTCTCTGGTTGGGACATTGCGCGCTGGCGGCCGAACGATCTCTCGGCGGGAGCTCAACGGAGTTCTCGGGAACAATGAACGGATTGTAGGATGCGTCTCCGGCCGCCTATGTGCAGGCATTCGAAGAAACGATGTTACTTGATCGATGGATCGGGAGAACGCAGCTCCTGCCGCGCAGCCACGCCGAGCTCGCACCCCCTACCGCAGGACCAAGTGGCCTATTTGACGTGGCACGTCAGGCACAGGTCGCTGTTCGTATTGGGCTTTCGCAAGAAGTAGAGGTACTGGTTGTTGTGGGCCTCGTGGCAACTGATGCACTCCACCGTTGCATCATCGAGCGTCATGTCCGGCCTCCCCGCCAAGGGCAGGTATCCTGTTGGTGACGGCACGACGAACTTGCAGACACCGGTCTGCTCGACCGGTTGGACAAGCTCGGCCGGGGTCGCCGACCGGGCCTCTTCGTAGATGATCGTGATCGGGTGGTGAATCCGAAGATCCGTGCCTATAAGCGGTGGGCCGCCGGCAATCAGGTTGTTGACTCCGGGAGCGGCGTTTCCGTACGTGGCAGTCGCCGTCGTCTGCACGTCGAACGAGATTGCGGGACCGAATGCTTGCCCGTCGAAATTGATGAGGGTGTCAATCGCAATGCTCCCGTCATGACAGCTCAGACATGCTCCGGAAATGTTTCTCTGCGTCCGAGGGACCGGCCACTGTGAGGCATCCATTGTGGAGCTGCTGTAGAGCTGATAGGCGGAGGTCGTGTTGTTGCGGTTCCATAGCGGCTTCGGATAGTTGCCGCCGTGCGGTGTGTGGCAGAAGATGCAGGTCTGCGCTGCCATGAGGGGATCGGTGTTTCGGATCGCCGAACCTGCGCTGAGATCGTGCGGCCCGGTCGCGATCACCGACGAGTTTCTGGCAGCGGAGGCGATCGACGCCACGAGAAAGAATGAACCGACTAGCAGAAAGAGACGCCGCTTCACAGTCACCGGCGTCCTCGAAATTCCTTTTCTTCGATCTCGGTGAGTCATGGCTAGGTGCCACAGCGGCACCTGCGGCATTCGTGCCAGGCGCCTGAGACATGGGACTCAACGAGCTATCGGCCGATACCGGGAGGCGCTGAGTCAGATGACCCAGAGACGGGCCACAATTCCGGGTGAAGACACCCACCGTTCGGATCCAGACCGCTGGGCTTCTGGTCTATGATTTCAACTCGAACTGCACCATGTTGCTGGTCTTGCCGTTCACCACCACGTACACATCGACAGTCCCCGAGATGCCTCGCGGGATCTTGAGCCTGATCAAGGTGTCTTTGAGCTTGAGGATACGTTTGACCGCCTTCGTGCCGAAGAACACCGCGATCTTCTTCCGGTCGATCCCGAATCCATCACCGCGGATTGTGGCGATCGAGCCTGCCTTGGCGGTCTTGGCCGTGATGGAGGTAATCGTCGGGCAATCCGTGCAGCCGCCGCCAGAGTAGGGCTCCTGAGAAATTGTGAATGAGCTCCCCGCGACCGCCACTGTGCCGCTCCTGGCCTCGCCGGCGTTGGACTCGACGTTGATCGCCACACTGCCATCGCCGACGCCATTCGCGGGAGACACACCGATCCAGTCAACCGAGCTGGCTGCCGTCCAAAGGCAGCCCGCGGAGGCTCTCACGGTCGAGCTCGTGCTCCCGCCTTCCCAGGCGAACGAGTTCGTGGGGTCCGTCGCGCTGTAGTTACAGCTCTGTCCGCTTTGCGAGATCGAAAATGTGTACGTCTCTTCCATTTGATTGGGAGGGGAGTGTAGATCCGAGGCTCTGACGGTCACCTCCACTATTTGCCCGGCTTGAAAATCCGCCGGCGCATCGTAGAGGAGAACATAGTCGGAGGCAGTGCCGGTGAGGCTGGGGGCTGCCTGAGCTCCATCCACGTGCATCGCGATCTTCGTGCTGTCCACACCGTCGCCGCCGTCTTCGATGTGGAGACTGATGCTGGCATTCACGGGAACATTCACCGCATTCTTGTCCGGGTTGTGACTGGAGCTGACTGGTGGAGTGGTGTCGCCTCCTCCACCGCAAAGGTAGGTGACTCCATCGAAACGATCTTTGGCGGGCAACGAGGTCACCGTGCCCGTCAAAGGATCAACCGACGGCCACGGCCTGCATTCGAAGAAGGCAGGCTTGTTCGTCAAATAGAGGGAATCCGGCAGGTTGTGGTCTGAGATACTCGCGTCCCACAGTATCTGTCGGTTGTAGTTGTCGAAGTTGCCGTGCCGAAGGGCTGTGGCCTTGGCTTGAGGATCGAGCGGGCCTCCTTCAGTTGATTGATTCCTGCGTCCCCAAACGTATATGTGCCTTCTCGAAGGGTCGGGCGGATCGGGGGCATCGTAATCGTCCCATGTCACCTTGCTGTCGCCCAGGACGTTCCCCAAAACGTTGTGGTACCGGTTGTGGCTCTCAACGTCGATGCATCGCCGTGCAGATGTAGTCCCCGGATATGTCGAGTCTCCCACCGCATAGTTACGGAACGCGGTATCATGTGCCCCACTGCAATGAGTGTCATCCATGGAAATCTGCTCGACATAATTCCCCTCAAAAAGATTCATGTGGGGATGGCCCCCGTGCATGACGATTGCACCGCTCAGCCACCACGGTGAATCGGACGCGTAGGTGTAGGTGGAGTAGTTGTATGCGAAGACGCAGCCGGATGGCCCCTGGGAAGCAGTCATGGGGTGCCTGAGATGGAAGAACACGTTGTTCTCGACCAGCACGGCGGTCGAAGCCTCGTAGAGCGAGACTCCGTAACCCTGACCTCCGCCCCCCTGTCCCCAGGCGTGGTGATAGTAGCTGTCCCTGATTTCGCATCCGAAGGATTGCTCACACTCAACGTGAGCGACCGAGCATCTGTAGCTTTCGACATTCTTGAGCCAGCCATGAGCAGCGTACAGGAATCTGAAATTGTAGCTCACCGCGTCACCGGCATCATTTGAGACGTACAGGTCTTCGACACCGGCCTGTGTCACCATCCCCGGGTGTGAGTTTCCTCCGAGCTTCCGAAGTTCCGGACTGAATGACGACGAATACGAGTGGTACAAAGGCGGATCTATCGTCAGGGTGCGCCCGCTGATGCCCGTGATCCTGAATATCTGCCGTAGGTTTCTTGTCCCACTTTCCCTGCTGGTCCAAGTCTCGCCCGTTGTGTTGTATACCTCCACGCCGTCGTCGATCTGATCTATGACGGCGTAGTCACCGACCGCATAGCCGGATACATCCGTCACTGTGACGCTTGTCGCGTCCTTGGCGGGACTGCCGGAGACGCCGGTCTCATGAGCAGTTCCGTACCAGTTTCCAATGAGAATCGCCGCGGCCGATCCGGACGTGAAGTGGAGCCGGGTGGAGCCGGGGCCTGCTCCCCGCAGCGCGATTCCGTTCTCGATCGTCAACGAAGAGGTGAGTGTGTAGTCCCCGGCGCTCAGATACACCACCTCCCCAGCCGGACAACTGTCAATCGCGGCCTGTATGTCGTCTCCCGGTCCGAGCGTCGCGTGGATGGTCGTACGGGTTGGGACGCCCCCCGGTATCCCCGGGCTCCAGCTGATCCTCCGGTTCGGGGGGATGACCGTGGCCATGACGACGGATGGCAGGAAAAGCATGGTCAAGACCGCCATGTTCCCTCTGGTTCCGAGCCCTATTGCCCTTCCACGCGGACTTCTCATTTCGTTCCTCCGGCGTTTTCCAAAACGCGCGCATGTATCCCTGCGCGGGGTCCCACTCCTTCAGATCGAATGGCTTAGCAACGCTGTCAGCGGTGCTGCCCAAGTCCCTGACAGCGCTTTGGCTGTGCGACGTGGCTTCGGCGCCGAGCATGAACTGCCATCCTATTCACGTCTCGGAAACTCTACAACCAATTGCAAATCAATGGTTCGCTGCGAGGCTGCGGACGGTTCGAGAGGAATAGTGGAATGTCGGAAGGTTGGCTGCTGCGGCCCCGCCATAGCGGCCTAATGCCAAGGAGGTCCCATTCCCGCCGCTGCTCGCGTCCGGAACCCACAATTCCATCATTCCATCATTCTGATTGCGCGCGAAGCGCGCTATGTCCAAATCTGGTGCGTGACCGGCGTCACGTCAAGTGGCGTGTGATCACCGTCACTGAGCTCTCGCTCCCAGCGAGCGGAGTTGATCAGACGCCACGAACTGTCGGAGCTTGCGTCTTTTCTGGGTGCTCACCGTCTATGGAGATGAAGGCGGCCGGGCGTGATGCCGCAAGCACGACATCAGCCGGAGCTGCTGCTGAAGGCAGGCTTTAGAGTCGTCGAATTTCGCCCGGCGATTGCCCTGTTTCTTGAACGCATGCAGCCATCCCGCGGTCAGGTCGCCCGGGCGCACTAGATTACCCCCCTTCCACTGCGTCCTGGCTCCTCAAACAACTGCAATCGGCCGGCCACCCTGATATCGGATGCCATAATCCATCGCGTTTTACATCGCTTACGAACATCTTACCCGGCCATGAAGACTCCGCGCCCCGACTGCCCTACTCTTCTCCATGACGGGAGAGAGGAAGGATGGAGTATGGAAGTTGCCGCCTTTGTTGAGCATCTCACGTACGGGGAAGCTGTGTGGCTGCTGCCCGTGGTGTACGCCGTGCATTTCCTGGAAGAGCACCCGCGTTTCCCGCTGTGGGCTACTGACGCGCTTCGCACACCTTACACCACGAAAAAGTTCCTGGTGGAAAACGCCGTGCTGTGGTCCATGGTCCTAGCCTGGGTGCTGCTCAATGCCTATTCGCCAGGGCAGGCGGGAACGATCTTGACGCTGTCCGCGGCGTTTGGATTCCTCACGAATGTGGTCTTCCACGCTGCCTACACGCTCCGGACGGGTGTCTATTCCCCCGGTACGGTGACGGCTTGTCTGTTCTTTGCGCCCACATCGATCCATCTCTACTACCTGGCCGTCAGAGAAGGCCGGCTGACGGTGACGACGGCCGTGTCGTCCGCCGTCATCGGACTGGCGACCCTGCCTATTGTGGTTGCTGTCGTCCACGGCATCATCGACGGCAGGATTCCGCCGAGGTGGGTGATCCTCGCTGCGCTGCCACCGGTTCTCCTCCAATTGGCATCGGCCCTCCTCGGTCGTGCGACCGTCATGAATGTCATGGTCTACGCGGGGCCGTTGGTGTTGCTCCCCTTGGTCTTGAAGAGTGCCTCGTGGCTGAAAGGATGGAGGAGATGAAACACGATGTGATTGTGATTGGCAGCGGGTTGGGGGGATTGCTTGCCTCCGCTCTGCTGGCCAAGCGGGGAATGGCGGTCCTGCTGCTGGAGCAGCACTCGATTCCTGGAGGCTACTGTACTTCCTACCGGCGTCAGGGATTCCTCTTCGACATACCGTCGGTCATGAACAAGGTCGGTGGTGAGCTGGCGGAGTCCCTCGAGAGCTTGGGCTTCTATGATGAGATCGACTGGGTGAACATACGGAATTTCGCCAAGTACGTCTACCCGGATCTGGAGGTGGTCATGCCTGCGAACGACATCGAAGGGTGTCGTGCGAATATGCACAAGGCATTCCCCTCCGAGAAGACGGCCATTGACCGCATTTTTGGCGAGATGGAGAAGCTTAAGAGGGATCTGGAGATGTTGCAGGGAGGAACGCGTTCCGTGAGGAGCCTGTTCTCTCTCGGTCTGGCGATTGCCCGATTTGTGCGGCTCTCCCGCGTGAGTTGGTATGACTACCTCTCGGCGTTCACAAGCAATCCCCGGTTAGTCGCCGTTCTCTCGACGCTCTGGGGCTACGCCGGGTTGCCGCCGGGAAAGGCGACGGCATTGAGCCTCCTGACGATGTCTGGCAGCTGCTATGGGAGCCTGATGCTCTTTCCCAGGGAGGGATTCCAGTGTGTCTCTGACTTTCTGGCCAGGAAGCTGACTGGATTCGGAGGGGAGATCAGATACAACACCAGAGTCACCAGGATCCTGGTGAGGGACGGGGCCGCAGGGGGCGTTCAGACGGAATCCGGCGAGACGCTCTTCGCGGGGACAGTGGTCTCGAACGCCGACAGCAGGAGGACGGTCTTGGAGCTGGTGGGGCGGGAGCAGTTGCCCGCGAGGTTCGTATCTCGAGTCGCTGCCTACACTCCGTCGGCATCAGGGCTCTCCCTGCAGGTGGGAACGAACCTCGATCTCTCAAAGCACGATCTGATGTACGCGCAGGTTTTCTACAACGAGTCGTGGGAGGATGGCGATGGCTTCTATCGCAGGGCCGTGGCGAATGAGCTGGACCTCGAACTGGACCGAATCCCGATCGGGCTGCAGGCTTCCTCCTTGCTCTCCAGCAAGCTGGCGCCGCACGGAATGCATACTCTGCACATCCTCGTCGCGCCGGTGTCTCGCGAGTACATGAGCTCGTTTGGCACCACCAACGGGGTCAGGGGAGATCGATACCGGTGCGTGAAAGCCAAGTTGACAGAGATTCTCATTCGGAAAGTGGAGAGCATCATTCCGCGCCTGTCAAGCGCCGTCCTCGTGAGCGATCTGTCCACACCGCTCACGTTCGAGCGATACACGGGGGCCACGGACGGTGCATGGTACGATCGCGTCATACGCGCCGGCGACAAGCCGAACATCCCTTCTTCAAGGACCCCCATAGCGAATCTCTACTTCACGGGGACGAAGGCGATGGGAGGCGGCGGGATGCCATGCGCTCTGATGGGTGGAGCTCAGGCGGCCAGGGCTATCTTGGGTCGGAAAGGCCGACCTCTAGAGCTAGGCACCTGAATCTGAGGGTATGGACCGGTGTGCCATCGCCAATCGATGCCACGTCGGCGTCTGCACGGCGGCGCGGAAGCGGCGCCCTCCCGTCCGGACTTCGAGCAGAGCTTTCTTTTACATCTCTTACGCACTCTTTTCATCGCCATGAAGACTTCAAGCTACGACTGCACTACCTTTGTGCTGAGACGAGAGGAAACGATGAAAACGAGACGGAACAACAGAAGCAAGCCCGGAGGAGGTGGCTCAAGCATGAACAAAACTGTCGCAACTCTTTTCGCGCTCTCGCTGTTCACCGCGTCGAGTGCTTCGGCGCAGCCTGGCTTTGCGGAGCCTTTTCCGATGCTACCCCCGCCGGGAATGATGACGTCGAACGGCACGTTGATTCCGCCTCATGACCGGATCGTCGAGGTGTTGACGAAGGTTCTCGGGCTTACAACAAAGCAGCAGGCCGCATGGAAGAGCTTGAGAGCCGGAGCGGAGAAGCGCGTCGAGTCGCCCCTGACAGAGCTCAAGAACCTGCACCAGCAGATTCGTGCGAAGCTCGAGAGCGATACCGCCGACCCCGCGGATATCGGCCAATTGATGATCGACGCGTATGCCACCGAGAAGCAGATCTACGCCGCCGCCAACCCGGTGGACGACTCCTTCCTCGCCATCCTGACAGATGCACAGCGCACCAAGCTCGACATCTTCCGCGAGATCGTGGAGGCGACGCTGCCCTTCCCGCTGCCCGGCCCCTGGCCGAGCTTCCCGGTCTTCACACGTGATCATCGCCCACCGCACGAGACAAAAGGAGAATCACAATGATCCCAAGCACGCAACGATCGAGATTTCCGAGATTGAGCGATCCGTGGGGGTTCATCGTTACCCCGTTCGCCCTGACCACACTGCTTATGCTGAGCCTCCTCACGCCGCACATGGGGGCGGCAGACGAGGCAGCAGCGTTCTTCGATGACCCAGGCGTGCACGAAATCCGCCTCACGTTCGCCGACGAAGGATGGTACGGCAAACTGTATGACAGCCACGCGAATGACTCTGACGACCCATACTTCCCGGCTTCTTTCGCTGGTGAAGGCGTAGCGATTCCCCAAATCGGCGTGCGCTTCAAGGGCAACTCATCGTTCATGGGCGCCGGCACAAGCGTGAAGCGGCCCTTCAAGCTCGACTTCGACGCCTACGATGACGACGCCCGGTTCTTCGGCATCGCCAAGCTCAATCTCCACAATGGATTCAGGGATCCCAGCATGCTTCGCGAGAAGCTCTTCCTTGACTTCGCCGGCCGGTTTGTCCCCGCTCCGCGTGCGACGTTCGTCCGGCTCGTGGTCAATGGAACCTACTGGGGGCTGTACACGGCTGTCGAGCAGGTTGACAGCACCTTCGTTCGGAGCCGGTTCGGGAGTGACGAGGATGGAAACCTGTTCAAGGGTCAGGCGAGTGACGAAGGCGGAGGGGACCCCACGGCGGATTTCGGCTCCGACCTCACCTACCTGGGCGCTGATCCCACGGAGTACAAGAAATACTACCAGCTCAAGACCAACGAGGCGATCGATGACTATTCCCAGCTCATCAAGCTCATCGACGTCCTCAACAACTCCGCACCCCCGTCGTTCCCCAAGAATCTCGAGCCGCTCCTCGACGTTCGTGAGACACTGTATTCGCTCGCGCTCAACAACCTCTTCGTGAATCTCGATTCCTACAACGGATCGGCTCACAACTACTACCTCTACCAGCGTGACGACACGGGCGCCTTCTCTCACATCTTCTGGGATACCAACGAAGCGTTCGGCCGGTTTCTGATGGGAGTCGACGCCGACACGGATATTCACGAGATGGACCCCTTCTGGCTTCCGTCCCAGGATGCAGCAGGCCAGGCCCAGAAACGGCCGTTGATGGAGCAGCTATGGGCCAACTCGTCCTACAAGAATGACTACCTTTGCGCCATGAAGGATCTCCTGAGCGGGGGCTTCGACAAGGCCACGATGTCCCGTCAAGTCACCGCCCTCGCCAAGGTCATCCGTGCCGAGCTCAAGGCCGATCCCAACAAGCTCTATAGCTATGACGAGTTTGAGCAATCCCTCACGAGCGACATCTCCGACGGGTTCCAGACGATCTACGGGTTGGTGCCATACGTCGAGCGCCGCGCAGCATATATGAAAACCCGTCTCGACGAGCTGGCCCCGACCTGTTCGGACGCAGCTACGGGCCTCGCCGGTGTGCTCCGCATCAACGAGCTCATGGCGGAGAACGCCCATACGCTGGAAGACCCGGATGATCCGGGCGAGTACCCGGATTGGATCGAGCTCCACAATTCCGGCACCAAGGCCATCGATCTCAAGGGACTGTGGCTCACCGATGACCTACTGGCGCCGACGAAGCACCGGATCGACACTTCAGTGATCGTGCCCGCCAAGGGGTTTGTCGTCCTGTTTGCCGATAGAGACTCCGAGCAGGGAGGGAAGCATCTTGGTCTGAGCCTCTCCGCGAGCGGCGACGGCATCGCCGTCATCGCAGCCGACGGCCACACGGTGATCGATAGCACCAGCTTCGGCATACAGGCACCTGACACTGCGCGCGGCCGCCTGCCGGATGGATCCGGGTCCTGGTACATGCTCGCCCCAGCCAGCCCGGGTGCGAGCAACGCCGGATCATCCAAGTCACCGCCGGCCTTCGTCGCCGTCAATCACGCACCCTCGCACCCAACGGCGGTGCAGAAAGCGACCGTGACCGCAACCATCGCCTCCGAAGGGAAGCTGAAGTCAGTTGCCCTGTCCTATCGCGTGAAAGGGAAGAGCTTCGTCAATGTCAAGATGACCGCGCCATCGGGTGGGAGATGGACCGCGAGCATCCCGGCGGCGAAGAACGGAACCACGATCGAGTACTACCTCAAAGCCACCGACACCGTGGGCAGATCCGCGACAAGCCCAGCGGACGCACCTGCCAGCCTGCACTCCTATGTTGTCGGCAGCTCGATGCCGAAGCTATGGATCAACGAGGTGATGGCCGAGAACGACACGACGATCCAGGACCCCGATGGGACCGGCTTTCCCGATTGGATCGAGATCTACAACGCCGGCGCCGAAGCCGTCGCGATCGGCGGCATGTACTTGACCGACGACCCGACAGACCCCGCGCGCTTTCGGATACCGGACGGAGTTGAGGTGCCGGCACGTGGATTCATTCTCTTCTGGGCCGACAATGACCCTGACCAGGGGGATACTCACGCGAGCTTCAAGCTCGGCGTGAGCGGCGAGACCATCGCCCTCGTTGACGCGGACGGGGCCACAGTCATCGACTCGGTCAGCTACCCTGCTCTCGCAACGGACGTCTCCTATGGTCGCAAGAAGGACGGCGCGACGGCCTGGAAGAAACTCACCAAGGCCACGCCCGGTACGAGCAATGGGGGCAGTTCCAACAATGTGCAGCCCCGGACGTAGGGACGAACGCGATGGCTGAGGTTGCTCAGATGCTCGGAGGCCCTCGTCGACCGTGGAAGCATCGGATGCTCGGCATGCTGTCATTGGGCATTCTTTCGTGGATGGGCATCGTTGGTTCCCCGTGGAGCGGCGTGCGCCTGCCGGCAGTCGTCGAAGCAGGCCGCACCTTCTCACTGTCCGTCGTGGAAGGAGGTCGTGTTCAGTGGAACCTGCGGGACGGCCGCCGGCCGGGCGGCTCCAGCCTCCTCCGCCAATCCGTGCGCGCGTATGATGGAGGAGACCAGGTGGAGCTCGCGCTCGTGCCCGGCGTCGCGGCTGGAGAATCGGTTCGTGCCGGCCAGCAGATTGCGTCATTGCGGTCGGTCCGCGAGGAGAGCCGGCTCCTCGAGCAGCGCTCCGAGCGGGCATCGCTCCTGGCCCGCCGTCAGTTGCTGATGGCGGGCGGGCGGCCGGAGGTGGTGGCCGAGGCCGAGCGGAACCTGGATGTTGTGCGCGCCCGGCGGGAGGTGGTGCGGGTCGAGCTGGATCGCGCCAGGTCCTTGGCCGAGCTGGGGTTGATCAGCGCGGTCGATCTCGAGAAGCTGCAAGCTTCCGACGACGTGCATCGGCTGCAGATCGAGCATGCCGCCGCCGCCGTGGACGTGGCTCGCGCCACGCCCCGGACTGAGGAGCTCGCGTCTCTCGATGCTCGCATTGCAGCCATTGACGCGACTATTCACGAAGCCGAGGCTCTGCTTGCAGGCACGACCGTCCTGGCCCCGATCGACGGTGTCGCCCGTGTCGGCGAGGACAATGCAGCACTCGATATCCTCGATCTCAGGACGATCTACCTGGCCGTGGGTGTGCCGATGCACCAGCGCGCACGCCTCGAGCTCGGTGCGCCCGTTGAGTTCACCCCTGCCACGGCGCCCCAGACGGTCCTGACCGGGACGCTCATCGAGATATCGGAAGAGACTGTCCTCGTACGCGGAGCGCCGTCGGTCTGGGCCAGCGTTGTCGTGGACAACGGGAGCGGTGCCCTCGCGGCCGGCATGTCAGGTATGGCCACGATCGCGGTGGACCGGTCACCATGGCGGTATCTGGCTGGACTCGGCCGGTCCATCCTCCAAAGCCTGTCATGAGCCCACTCTATGAGGGTGGCCGTTTCGAGCTCAAATACGTGCTTCCGGCAGCATGTCGGGCGGATGTCTTGCGATTGACTCAACCCCATGTGCAACCGGATCCCCATGCCGTGGAGCTGCCAAACGGGCGTCGCGGGTACTTCGTGCGCAGCCTCTACCTCGATACATCCGACCTCGCCGACTACTTTGATCGCCTCGACCGGAAGCGGGTCCGCAATCGGCTGCGTGTTCGAACGTATGGCCAGCCACAGCAGAAGCAGCCTGTCTTCATCGAGGTCAAACGCAAATCGGGGCCCTGGGTGATCAAGCACCGCGCGGCGGTAGGCGACGCTGATGAATGGTGTCGGTGCCCTGCCGCCAGACCGTGGGTGACGTTTGCCTCCCGCGTCGAGGGACGCGGCCGCTACGCGGCATCGGCATTTCTGCAACTGGTGGAGGGGGCCGAGCGCAGTCCGGTGTCGCTTGTGCACTACGAGCGTGAGGTGTTCGTACCTCTCGAAAAGGACTCACGTCGAGTCCGGTTGACCCTCGACACTCACGTCGCTGCCAGCAGCGTATCGAGCGCGCGTGATCTCTTCGCACCGGCCACGATCGATCTCATACCTCCGGACTGGCTGGTCATGGAGCTGAAGTTCGAGCGTTTCGCTCCGGCCTGGATGACACGCTTGCGGCGCGAGCTGGGTGTCACGGCGGTCCCGGTCTCCAAGTTCGGGCTCTCCGTGGCTCAGGTTCTGCGCCCGGCCTACCCGGACGAGCTCCATGCTCTGCTGCCGGCACCGATTCTCCAGAGAAGGAGAGCGGCATGAACGAGACGGATTTCGGGCGCGCGCTCGAGCCCGTGATGGCTGGGGATGGCGGCCAGGTCCTTGCGGCCATGCTGCTCTCTCTCGTTCTCGGCGTCGCGGTCGCGCTTCTGTACCGTGTTTCGGTGCCAGGCCGGGTGCTGTCTCCGACGATTCAAAACTCTCTGGTGTTGCTCGCCATGGTCTCCGCAATGGTCATGATGGCGATCGGCAATAGCGTCGCGCGCGCCTTCGCACTCGTCGGCGCTCTTTCCATCGTTCGCTTCCGCACGCGGCTTCGAACGGCCTGGGACATCAGCTTCGTCTTTCTGAGCCTTGCCGTCGGGATCGGCTGTGGCGTGTCTTCCTACCACATCACGATCGTCGGCACCGTGCTCATCGCCCTCGCCGTCCTCGCGCTCAACGTCCTCCGCCTCACGGGAATGCGCGCCGATTGCATCCACATGCTCCGGTGCGACGTGGCCTCGTACGAGGGGATTGAGGCGGCCATGAACGCAGTCCTCGACCGCTTCGTCGCGCGCCGGTGGTTGATGGAGGCCCGTTCACTGCGATTCGGCGAGAGCCTCTCTCTGCGCTATCGAGTCCTCTTGCGCGGCCCCGATCGGCTCGGCGCCCTTCTCCGCGAGCTGGCCGGCGTCGAGGGGATCGAGCGCGTCGTGCTCGACACGACGGAGGAGGCGGCAGACGCAGAAGACGCATAGATGGGCCGGCGGATCAGAACCGCCGGCGAGATCCGGTCACTCGCAATCATGTTGACACATCCCAAAGGAGGGAAAATGAAATCACCAAGGTCAGTTGCAGTTCTCGTGGGCTTCCTCATGGCCGGCGCGGCACCGGCGATCCACGCTGCCGGCTACGCGATCTATGAGCACGGTGCCAGAGCGATGGCGATGGGGGGTGCATTCACCGCCATCGCCGAGGGCCCCTACGCCATTTTCTACAACCCGGCCGGCATCGTCTGGAACGAAGGCACGGAGATCGGTTTCGGAACCACATTCATCAAGCCGTCCAGCTCATTCACCAGCGCCGCTGGCGCCGAGACCGACCAGGTCGAACGAACGTTCTTTCCTACGCACATCTATATGACGAAGGACATCGGGGAGAAGGCGGCACTCGGCATCGGCTTCTTCTCGCCCTTTGGCCTGGCTGCCGAATGGCCGTCGAGCTGGACCGGCAAGTATCGCACGGTCAAGGCCGAATTGGAGACCTACTATCTGAACCCGACCCTGGCATACGAGCTCACCCCGAAGCTGTCTGTGGCCGGCGGCGTGGACGTGATCATCTCAACGGCCGCTCTCGGACAGAAGATCTCTGCCGGCGGAGGACCGTTCGGTAGCCAGGGCGATGTGACGATGGACCTCACCGGAGACGGAACCGCGGTCAGCTTCAACGCCGGCATGCTCTACAAGCCCAGCGACAAGGTTTCGATCGGAGTCTCCTACCGGCACGGCGCCAATCTGGAGCTCGATGGACTGGCGGATTTCACCGCAGACGGAATGCTGTCATACGCCTTCCCGGACGGCAGGGCGACGACCGAGATCCATGTGCCCTACCTCATGGCGGCCGGTGTTGCCTTCAAGCCGTTCGATCGCACCCGGATCGCTGTGGACGTCGACTTTCATGGATGGTCGGGCGCGGAGCAGATCACGATCACATACGACAACGCAATCGGCGACCCGTCTCATCAGACCAAGGAGAGCACGCTCGTTCAGAACTACGAGAATTCGGTCGTGCTCCGGATCGGACTCGAGCAGCAGATAGGCGATTCGATGTACCTGCGGGGCGGCTACGTCTACGATCAGACGCCTGTGCAGGACGCCTACCTCTCCCCCTCTCTGCCCGATGCGAACAGAAACGACTTCACGGCCGGCTTCGGGATCGCCCTGAAGAAGCTGAATCTCGATTTTGCGTACATGGCAGTCCTCAACGAGGATCGCGAAAGCGAGAACCAGGATCTTCCCGAGCTACTCGGTGGCTCGTATGAGACGGTGGCGCATCTGTTCTCTGTGAGCCTCGGCTACAGGTTCTAGAAGCGGATTCTAGGAGACAGAAGGGGTGCAACAATGATCCTGACCGATCGATGTTCGGAACATCTGAGATCCATCGACCCGTGCAGGTCGAGCTCAGTCATTCTGCTGCTCGCACTGGCAACAGTGCTCTTTCCTTGCGTGCTCCAGCCGCACATCGCCGGAGCGGACGATGCGGCCGCGTTTTTCGACAATCCCGGCGTGCACGAAATCCGAATCACGTTTGCCGATGAAGGATGGGGCGGCTGCATGGAGGAAATTCACCAAGGCCACACCGGGCAGGAGCAACCGGGGCGCTTCGTCGGTGGTCCGGCCCGACACGTAGGGACAAGCGTGAAGCCGGATGAGGTGGGCTCTAGAGATGCAAAAACCAACGCCCGAGCCGACGCCGAGTGCTAGACTAGCGGAGATGCGTCGAACCCGGACCTATCGACCAAAGACACTCTGGATCATTGCCGGTCTCGTCGGGCTTCTCGTGATACTCGCGATTCTCCAGTACACCTGGTTGAAGAAGTTGAGTGAGGACGAGCGGCAGCGCCTGCAGGCGAGTGCGGAGGTGTCGGCGGCGCACTTCGGCGAGGACTTCGAGCGTGAGATGGCGCGCCCGCTCACCTTTTTTCTGCCAAATCCCACGGCCCCAGATGAGGATCCCGTGCAGGCGCTCATCGAGAAGTACCGGAGATGGCGGTCGGAGGCACGGTATCCGACTCTCATCGGAGGCGCCTACGTCGTGGAGAGGACGCGGGAGAACACATTGGTGGTCCGTCGAGTCGAGGGCGAGGGGCTGAGCGAGGGACATCGTCCATGGCCACGAGGGCTCGAGGCTCACCGGGAGGCCATTGGTCAGGGGGAGGTCATCTTCGCTCTCCTCGGAGACCTCCCTGGGTTCCTGGTCCCGCTCGCCCCCTTCCCCTTCATGCCACCCGCAGGCGATACCTTGCCCACGGTCCGTGGATATGCAGTGATCGAGCTCAACATCGAGTTCATATCGAAGAGTTTCATCCCGGAGCTCGTGGATCGCTACTTCGGCATCGCAAAGGGACTCGACCTCGATGTGACCATCCTCAACGGCGCACACCCTCAGGAGGTGGTCTACACCACGAGTCAGTTGCCGCGCGACGGGCCCCCGCCACCCAAGGTCACCGAGAGGCTCTTGTTCTCGCTGCGAAACATTCCGGAGCTCGGCGAGAGGGACGAGGGGCGTCCGGGCAGCGTTGGCTTCCCGTACGGTCAGGGACCGCCGTCACCGCCGAACCTCCCGGCCTTCGCGCGTCTGTTTCCCCCTCTATTCCCGCTCCCCAGCGCGCAACTCGCAGGCGAATGGAGGATCGTGGTGACGCACCCCGATGGATCTTTGGAGGAAGCCGTCAGGCGAATGCACGTCAGGCAGCTCGCCATCGGCCTCTCTGTCCTTCTCTTGCTCGGTGTGAGCGGCGTGCTGGTGATCGTTTCAGGGCATCGGGCACAGATCCTGGCGCGACAGCAGATGGAGTTCGTCGCCGGCGTTTCGCACGAGCTGTGCACGCCTCTGACGGCAATCAGGTCCGCCGGGCAGAACCTCGCCGATGGCATCATCTCGGACCCACAGACGGTGAAGAGCTACGGGAGCCTGGTCGAACGAGAGGGGCGCCGCCTCTCGGAGATGCTCACCGGCGTCATGGCCTTCGCGGGGATCGCATCCGGGCAGAGAGTGTACACACGAAAGTGCGTTTCGGTCTCTGCGGTCATCGACGAGGTCCTGGCAGACTGCAAGAGAGCTCTTGACGAGAGAGGGTTTACCGTCGAGACGCAGATTGAGGAGGTGGAGGTGGACGCGGATCCGTCCGCGTTGCGCCGCGCGCTCCAGAACCTCATCGACAATGCGATCAAGTACGCCGGCTCCGAGCGGTGGATTGGAGTGGGCGCCAAGAAACTACTGGGAGAGGGAGGAAGCGAGATCGTCATCACCGTGACGGACCGCGGGATAGGGATTCCCAAGAAAGACCTGCCCCATATCTACGATCCTTTCTATCGATCCGAGGCGGTCGCCGCAGGTGGGACCCCCGGGAGCGGGCTGGGGCTGAATGTGGTGAGGCACATCATCGAAGGACACGGCGGCCGCATCGTGGTCGAGAGCACGCCCGGCAGGGGCACCTCCTTCGCACTCCATCTACCGGAATCCACGACCGCTGCCGGTCTGACTGGAGGTTCTGCATGATGCCCGACACCGGGACGCAAGGGAGGGCGCCTGACGAGGAGCGCGCGATACCCGCGGCCAGGATCCTGCTGGTCGAAGACGAGCCGAGCCTAGTGTTGACGCTGCGCGATCGCCTGGTGGCAAACGGCTATCACGTCGAGTCGTGCGGAGACGGCCAGTCGGCGTTGGCGCTCGCGAATCGCAAGCCGTTCGACCTCGTCATTCTCGATGTCATGCTCCCGGGAATGGACGGGTTGGACGTCTGTCGCGAGCTGCGGAGGCGTGGAATGGAGCTTCCGATTCTCATGTTGACCGCGCGATCGCAGGTCGTCGACAAAGTCGTCGGACTGAAGCTGGGAGCGGACGACTATGTGACGAAGCCCTTCGAGATGATGGAGCTTCTGGCCCGAGTGGAGGCGATGCTTCGACGGGGCCGCGGGCCGCTGCTGCTAACCGGCGAGGGGGTGTTTTGCTTTGGCGATATCCGCGTCGATTTCAAGAGAGCCGAAGTGTGTCGCAACGGCGAGGTCATCGCCCTGTCGGCGATGGAGTATCGATTGCTCCGCCATTTCGTCGAGAACCGCGGAGCTGTGATTTCACGCGACAAGCTCCTCGACCACGTATGGGGCTATGATGCCACCGCGTTCTCACGCACCGTCGACGTGCACGTCGCATCCTTGCGCCAGAAGATCGAACCCTCCCCGCAGCACCCACGATTCATCATCACGGTGCACAGACTGGGATACCGTTTCGACGGATGACCCACGGCAGAGCCGCGAGGGTGAGGGAGCGGTCGAGACAGACTTGGATCCGGCTTTCGACGCTCCGATTTCCAGGCTGCTCGCGGTCTACTCCGAATTCCCGGCCATCCCAATCACGCACCGGGACGTGAGGCGCGCCGTCTCCGATTTGAGCGCAGTGGTCTCGCGGGCCCGTTAGAGCACGCCTCGAGCAGCCTCATTCCCTGAACCTGAACGGGAGTGCGCCTGCCGGATCAAGCGGCGCGCGATCGCGGGCAGGGGGATGTCGAGTGACAGAGCGTCCTCGAAGTCGAGGGCGGGCGAGAAGTCATTCCCGGTGAAACGCGCCCGGTCGGTCGAGCGGTCCTCGGCGACGACAATCTCGGTGCCGAAATCCGCCTCTTGTGAGAGGATGCTATCGAGCGCCTGCGCGAGGAACCGCTCGTGGTCTGAGGGGTGATGCACTCCGCGACACGTGCTGGGTCGAGGGTGCCGGTGCGAGGGTCGACGTCGCAGAAGACGGGCTTCAGGCCGATCCAGCTAAGGGCATGCGCAGTAGCGATGAAGGTGAGCGATGGCACGACGACCTCGCCCGTGAGGCCCAGAGCGTGAGCAACAATCTGCAAACCCGTCGTGGCGTTGCAGACCGCAATGCAGAACGCCACTTTCAGGCGCTCCGAGACCTGCCTCTCGAACTCGCGCACCATCGCGCCGTCGTTCGTCAGCCATCGGCGGTCCAGCACCTCCGTGATGCGGCGCGCGAAATCCTCACGCCTTCCGATGTGCGGGCTCCCGACGAAAACGGTCTCGGTGAAGGCAGGCGGTCCGCCGAACAGTGCCAGATCGCTCACGCACCTCTTGATCATCAACGGCCACGATGGCGACAGTTCATTCCCTCGACCGGGATCATATCGATAACTGATAGCAGGTTTACGCCGGCGAGTAAACTCGCCGTTGCTCGCAGTGTGCGATCAGCCGTTGGCTAATAAGAAGTATGCCAACGCGCACGTCGAGGACATCACCCGCTGGCTGGCCAGACGATCTCTCGGAGGGAGCTCGGCTGATTTCTCCGAAACGATGAAGGGCTTGTTCAATGCGTCCTCGTCCGTGTACATGCAGGCGACAGACGAGACACTGTCGATGCTCAAATGGCTGCGGCAGTTTGCCGATGCGCTCTCCAAGCAGGAGGGGCAGCCAGGAGAATGAGCCAGGCATCGCGAGGGCTTACGATGCGCATTGGGCCCACGTGGCGACGGGCCAGGACCTCCTTGTCTTCTGTGACGAATAGGTCCGCACCAGCCGTGGCCGCAGCGGCTACCAGGCGTTCGTCGGGACTTCCGAGACGAAGGGGGGCATCCTCGATGGCGACCGTCATCGCCCATAGCTCCTTGATCCACTTCAGCACCCCGTTGGGTGGCCGGAGTTTCCGCGAAACCACATCGAACAACTCGCGCCGGCTCAGATCACAGGTGAGAACGACATGGTCGCTCAGGCACACGGTCACAAGATCCTGGCACAG
The DNA here is from genome assembly GCA_016191015.1 of Acidobacteriota bacterium. Lineage (GTDB taxonomy): Bacteria > Acidobacteriota > CAIWXX01 > CAIWXX01 > CAIWXX01 > JACPPM01. The sequence goes on from JACPPM010000217.1 coordinate 50,276, forward strand.
TCCGTTGGTGGCGACTGCGGCGACCCAGACATTGGTGTCGAGAAAGACCCTCAAGACACTTCCCGAAAGACGTCCTCTTCGGTCAACCACCCAATGGTGCGGGCTCGCGGCACTAGACTGGCTCGAATTACGTCGAGCTTGGCCTGGACGAAATGGCGGCGCAACGCCTCCCGCACGACATCACTCCGCGATTTCCCGGAATGCGAGGCCAACTTGGCGAGCTCGGCCGCTTCTCGTTTGCTCAGCCGCACTGTCAGCGTCGTCTCCACAATGTGCCTCCCATAATGCACGACATTGTCATACGGAGTGTATCATGACACGTCAGGCCGCTGTACCGAAGTACATGGGGACGGACTTCAACTCGGCGCCGCCCGGTCACCGGTTCCAGATGGTCCTTCCCTAACGCGGACCAGCCGCAACCAAACAGGGTGGCGGCGTCCCAGGGTCTGGCCGCTCCGGACTCCTCTCAGGAAAGCAGGAAGTTAGGAAGGCAGGAAGGGGTCTGTTCGATGCCACCCTGTGCTCCGCAGATGACTGCTCCGTTCCTGCATTCCTCCCTTCCTGCTTTCCTGAGAGGGGGTTCGGAGGATCTCGCCCTCTCGAGAGTCTTGCCATTTCGTGTCAACACGCAACTTGTAAGAGAC
>JACPPM010000219.1 GCA_016191015.1 Acidobacteriota bacterium
AGAAGGTGAAGGCGTAGAGGTTGGGCGTGTCGGTCATGTGGAGGGCGAGAAGGTAGATCCAGTTGACCGTCTGGCTGACCAGGAAGAGGACGCCGAGGAGAGTGGTGATGAGCATGGCGCCGCAGAGGGTCGCGTGGCGATCGCGTCGGGCGCTCGTGAGAGCCCAGTGCATTGTCGCGCTGCTGATGAGGAGAATGATCGTGCTGACCCAGAGGCCCGCCGGCAGCCGCGGCATCCCTGGAGGAGGCCACGCCTGGGCGCGCGCGCGGACGATCAGGTAGGCGACCATGCTGGCCGCGAAGAGCATCCCGAGGGCCGCAAGGAAGATGCCCATCCCCAGCTTCCCTGTGGCCGGGGCGGCCGTGCGGGCGGAGTCGTTCGACTGCATCAGATCATTCTTTCATACCCGGCGAGTAGCCCGGGATCATCTCGGGCTGGTACTGCGCGGTGTCCGTGAGCGCGAGGCCGATGAAGAGCATGACAAAAAGCAGTGATCCGACCAGAACGATGGCGTTGAACGGGCGATCGTACCTCAGGTGCATGAAGTAAAGCGCGACAAGTGAGGCCTTCACGGTGGCGATAGCCATCGCCAGCCAGAGATTGAACGCGCCAAAATCGATCCCCGCTGCAACGACGGTCACAACAGTCCCGACAACGAGCAGCGCCCAGACCGCGAGGAGGACCGGAACGCCCATTATGTGGATGGAGAGACCGTGGGGAGTGGAGCTCGTCTCAGTCATTAGTCACGATCCTTGTCGTAGAGCGTAGAGCGTCGAGCGAGCGGTCGTGGCCGGCGCGGCAGAGCTAGAGGGCTCCGCGTTCGAGGCGTGCAGCATGGCGCCGGAACGGACATTCGGAATGGCTGTGCCACCCTTCTGCCCGATTCTCGCATGCTGGTTCTTCACTAGCCCCTAGCCCCTAGTCCCTAGCCCCTATTAGTTCAGGTCGCATACCCACCAATCTACCCAATCAAGTAAAGCAACGGAAACAAGTAGATCCAGATAAGGTCGACGAGGTGCCAGTAGAGCCCGCCGAGGTCGACCGGGGTGAAGTACTCGCTCGTGAAATGTCCCTTGACCGAACGCACCAGCAGCCACCCGATGACACTCATTCCCCCAATCACGTGGAGCCCGTGCAGACCGGTCATGAGGAAATAAATGCCGAAAAAAATCTGCACATTGCTCGGGCGGCTGCCTTCGTGGCCGGGCTTTCTCTCTTCGATTGCGCCTGCGGCCAGCCCCGCCGGCCCACGCGGGGCAGCTTCGATGAGCGATCTGTCCTCGCCTGTGGGAGGCGGCGGCGCCACAGGGGCGGGTTGGCTCGCGATTGCCGGCGGCACCGCCGACGGTGCCGTCTTCTCGTGGCTCCGGGTCTCCTCCGTGTGCGGATGAAATCTCTTTCCCCACAGCAGACCGTGCTTCCACTTCTGCTCATACTCGACGTACTTGATGCCCAGGAAGCAGCAGCCGAAAAGCAGCGTCATGCTGAGCAGCAGAATCAACCCCCGTCGCTGGTTCGTCTGAGCGGATCGGACGGCCCAGGCCATCGTGAGGCTGCTGCAGATGAGGACGAGGGTGTTGATGCCGCCGAGAGTCTTGTCGAGGTACTGGTGTGCGTAGACGAAGATCTCCGGATGGTTTGACCGGTACACCGAGTACGCGCAGAACAGGCCGGCGAACAATAGGATTTCGGTCGCGAGGAAGAGCCACATCCCGAGCTTGCTCGAGTCGTACTGCTGCTGCGGCGTTTCGAAGTGGTGTCCGAGATAGTCGGGATGTTCGTGAGTGCTCATGGGTTCAAAGTTTGAATCGCGGCCTCTCCATCATGCCTTCGGCCCGCCGCGGCGCCGATACCCGGGCAGGGACGGGTCGTACTCGAGGTTCGAGAAATCGTACGGGTCTCCGACGGCCGGCGCTTCGGGGAAGTTATCGTGCGGCGGCGGGGAGCTGGTCTGCCACTCGAGCGTCGCGCTGCCCCACGGATTGACAGGTGCCTTTCGGCCGCGGAACAGCGAGTGCAGCAGGTACCCGGCCATCAGGAAGAAGCCGACGGCCATCAGATACGAGCCCCAGGTCGAAAGCCGATGATACGGTGTGAACTGTGGGACGTAATTGTAGTAGCGCCGCGGCATCCCGTGGCTGCCCATGATGAACTGCGTGAAGAAGGTCGTGTTGAACCCGACGAAAATGATGAGGCAGGCGATCCTCCCCAGCGTCTCGTTGTACATCCGCCCGAACATCTTGGGCCACCAGTAGTGGAGGCCGCCCAGGAAGGCGATGACTGTCCCTCCCATCATCGTGTAGTGGAAATGCGCCACGATGAAGTAGGTGTCGTGCAAGTGCACGTCGACGGCCAGGGCTCCGAGAAACAGCCCCGTGAGGCCGCCGATCCCGAAGAGGAAGATGAAGGAGAGGGCGTAGAGCATCGGCGTATCGAGATGTATGGCGCCTTTATACATCGTGGCGAGCCAGTTGAAGACCTTGATGGCCGACGGAATGGCCACGCTGAAGGTCAGAGCGCTGAAGATCATGTTCATCATCGCCGACTGGCCGCTCGTGAACATGTGATGCCCCCAGACGAGGAACCCGAGAACAGCGATTGCGATGCTGCTATAGGCGATGAACTTGTAGCCGAAGATGTGCTTGCGGCTGAACACCGACACCAGCTCGCTGATGATCCCCATCCCCGGCAGAATCATGATGTAGACGGCCGGATGGGAATAGAACCAGAAGAAGTGCTGGTAGAGGACCGGGTCGCCGCCGAGAGCCGGGTCGAAGATCCCGACCCCGAGGGCGCGTTCGACAATCAGCAGCAGCAGCGTGATGCCGAGCACGGGTGTCGCGAGCACCTGGATGATGGCCGTTCCGTACAGCGCCCACAGGAACAGCGGCATCTTGAACCAGGTCATCCCGGCCGGTCGCAGCTTGTGGATCGTGACGATGAAGTTGAGGCCGGTGAAGATCGAGCTGAACCCGAGGATAAACGCCCCGAGCGTCATGGCGATCACGTGGCTGTTCGTCGTCGTGCTGTACGGCGTGTAGAAAGTCCAGCCGGTGTCGACACCTCCCATCGCGATCGACGCCAGCGCAAAGATGGCGCCGGCCACGTAGAGGTGGTAGCTGAACAGGTTTAGCCGCGGAAACGCGACGTCTTTCGCCCCCAGCATTATGGGCAGAACGAAGTTGCCGAGCGCCGCCGGGATGCCGGGGATGATGAACAGAAAGATCATTGCCGCCCCGTGCAGCGTGAACATCCGGTTGTAAGTCTCGGCGTCCATGATCGTCTTACCCGGCGTGAGCAGCTCGGTCCGAACCAGCAGCGCAAACACGCCGCCAAGGAAAAACGCCGTCAGGATCGAAACCAGATACATGAGCCCGATCCGTTTGTGATCGAGCGTGAAGAACCACGATTTGAAACCGTGCGAATGGGTGAGGTAGTTGTCCTCGACCCCCGCGCCCGATGCAGCCATATCTCCGCTTGCCATATCCGCCCTCTAATCCAAAGTCCCGAACGCGCGATCCCTTGAACTTTGAACTTTGAACTTTGAACTTCCAGCCATGCCTATCGCTCGAGACTCTTAATGTACTCTATGATTGCCGTAATCTCTTTATCCTTCAACCGCCCCTTGAACGTGGGCATCACCGGCTGGTATCCGGCGACGACCCGGACCTGCGGCTCATTGATCGACTCGCGCAAGTAGTTCTCGTCGACCGCAACCTTCGCACCACCCACCATCACGACCGTCTCGCCGAAAACGCCCTTGAAGGTGGGGCCGATCCCGGATGTGCCGTCGATGGAATGGCACTGAGCGCACCCGCGCGTCTTATACAGCCGCGCTCCCGCCTCGGCCGGCGGCATCGTATCGAGGAAGTTCGAGGCCTTTTCCAGCCACTTCTCGAAATCGCCCGGCTTCTCCACCACAACCTTCGCCAACATGTCCGAATGGCTCTTGCCGCAGTACTCTGCACAAAAGATCTGGTAGTCGCCGGCCTGCGTCGCCTGGAACCACGCTTTGGTGTATCGACCCGGCACCACATCGCGCTTCACGCGAAACGCCGGAATGTAGAGGCTGTGGATGACATCCTCCGAGCTCATCACGAGCCGCACCGGCACATCGACGGGCACGTGGAGGTTCTCGTCGACATAGCCGTTGGGGTACTGGAAGAGCCACTTCCATTTCTGCCCGGTCACCAGGACCTCGTAGGCGTTCTGAGGCGACGTGAAAAGGTCCATGAACCCCTTGAAGCCGAGGTAGAAGATGACGATGACGAGGATAAGCGGGATGACACTCCAGGTCACCTCGAGCACCATGTTGTGGCTCGGCGCTCCCTCCGCCTCGACGCCCTTCGGCCGGCGGTACCGCACGACGAAATACGTCATCAACCCGACGATGAGAAGGAAGAAGAACAGGGATATCCAGAATATGAAATAGAAGATCCAGTCGACGCCGGCGGCGCTCGTCGATATCTCCGGAGGCATCCAGAAGCTTCCCCCTGTTTCGCCGGCGGCCGCCATCATTCCGAGCTCGAAGCTCATAGATGAGCTCTCCCGACCGCGACGCGGCTTCTCGCAGCGTCACGCAGCCAGAGGATCGCCAGGGCCAGGGCGAGAATGACGACCGTCAATGCGCCGCCGGCCCGCATGATGTTCATTGCCGCCGGTGCGTACCTTCCCGCGCCGGCGTCGTAGTGGTAGCAGTACAGGACGACCTGATCGACGAGTGACCCGACCTTGCCGGCGGAGGCGTCGACCAGCGAGAGGCGCAACGTGCGCGGCTCGAAGCGGATCCCTCCGATGAATCGCGACAGGCGGCCATCCGAGGTGCAGAGAAAGACACCAGCACCATGGGCATACTCGCCGCGGGATTCGTCGTACCGGTAGCCGAAACCGACCGCATCGGCCAGGGACTTGATCTGGTCCTCCCGACCGGTCAGGAAGTGCCAGCCGGCGCCCGCGCCCGCGCGTCCGTATTCGGTGAGATAGTTTTGCTTCTTGAGACGAGCAAGCTGGTGGGTTTCCAGCGGATTGATGCTGACTGTCACGACCTCGAACTCACTCCCGGGGGTCCACTCAATTTCCTGCAGACCGTCGACAAGACCGTTCAGGACGAGGTCGCAGAGCATCGGGCATCCATAGTACCCGAGAGTCAGAAGGACGGGGCGGTCATGTTCAAAGTATTTTCCCAGCCGCACGACTCGCCCATCCTCATCCTCGAACTCCAGCTGGAGCGGTAGCGGGTTGTCGATCTTCGCCGTGATTCCGACCCCTTCGAGCTGCGCTGGCAGAGGCTCTGTGCGCTCGACAGCGACCATCGGCGTTCCCGCCAGCAATCCAAGCACGAAGGGCAGTAGACGGACCAAGGCGGTGGAGACGTTCCGGCCAACCGCAGATTGCACAGATCGACTCCCAGATTTCGCAGATGGGTCCGAGAGGGCCTCGGGCGTTGGAAAAGGTTGCTTATCCGCGGAAACCCGAGCGCATCTGCGGAATCTGCGCGAGAATCTGCGCAATCTGCGGTTACATCCGGGACGGATTCGCCCAGATCTCATGGTTGATCCTCAACGACGGGAGTCGCGGGCGCGTTGAGCTCCCGCACTGTCATCTCCATCGCGCGGTCGATCGGAATCCCCACGATCCCCTTCTCTCTGTCGATCCACCGGTAGCTATTCAGCAGCTCGAGCTGCTCGGCCCTCAGCCGCGCCAGCTCTTCAGCCGACTGGCTGTAAACCTTCTGGAGATTCTCCTCCTGCTCGACACTGTAAAACAACGCCTGCAATCCGATGATGATCGCCACGGTCAGGATGGCCCCCACGAATCCGACGACGATCGTCCCGTAGGCGCTCGGGTCCGAGTACTTCTCCGAAGTGCCCATCTCCTTTTCGTGCTTCATGCTGCCCTACGCATTCTCGAATCTGAGCGACTCGGCCACGCGCGGGTCTTTCTCACAGACCAGCGCCCGGCGGCGCATCCGGTGAGCCGCCGCGGCAACGAAAACCCCGCCGAGCGCCAGGAAGCAGGTCAAATCGAGCAGGCTGAACGGCACTCGCCCTTCGCTCGCCTCCGGCATCACCAGCCAGTAGATATCCAGCCAGTGCATCAACAGTATCCACATCGTCGGGACAACGATCATCCCTCGCCGGCGCTTGGGATAGCGCGAGATCAGCGCGAGGAACGGAAGGACGAAATGTCCGAACAGCAGCGTGAGGCTCACCCACGCCCACTGCCCCTGCTGCCTGCGCAGGTACCACCCGGTTTCCTCGGGCATGTTCGAGTACCAGATCAACATGAACTGTGAGAACGCGATGTACGCCCAGAAGACGGTGAAGGCGAACGCGAGCTTCCCCATGTCGTGGAAATGCTCGGTGGTGACCGAGTGAGTCAGCCTGCCCGAGCGCTGCAGGAGATAGAAGATGATGGGGAGCATTGCGAAGAAGCCCAATATGCTCCCGGCGAAGAAATACACGCCGTAGATCGTGCTGAACCAGTGCGCATCGAGCGACATCAGCAGATCGAAGGAAGCGAAGGTCTGAGTCACGGCATAGAGCACGATCGCGGGGCCGCTGAGCCGCTCCATCTTCAGCGTCAACCCGGGATCCCCCGTCTCGTCCTGTCGCAGCGAGGTGCGGAAATAGTAGCGCGAGAGACCCGCCCAGACCGCGAAGTAGATCGCCATGCGGATGAGGAAGAAGCGGACGTTCAGATATCCCGCCTTCCCCTGCAGCAGGTGATCCCCCGCAACCACCTCCGGATCGGACCAGTGATAGAGGTGGTGGAGCCCGAATAGAACGGGAAGCGCCAGGACCGCGAGCACCGGCAGGTTGGCCGCAACCGCTTCTGCCATCCGCCTCAGCACCACGCTCCATCCCGAGTGCGTCAGATGCTGGAGGACGACGAAAAAGAGCGCACCAAGCGAGAGGCTGAGGAAGTAGACGAACGCGACCAGATACGACCGGTAGAAACGCTCGCCTCCGTCGTGCGCCCCGTAGGCCAGCCACGCCGTCCCGGCGATTCCGAGCACGCCGATCGCGAGCGCCACCTTGATCACCATCGGCGCAAGCTCACCCAGGTGCCGCTTCTCCGTCGCAAGATCGATCGGGGGACTAACCATCGGGTTCATCTCAATGATGCCTGTATCTCTGGTGGAACTTCATTGACCGGCGTGTTCTGGCTTCTCTGCAAAGCCCGCACATAGGAGACGATCGCCCAGCGATCGGCCTCCGGGATCTGCGACCCGTAGGCCGGCATCTTGCGAACGCCGTTCGTGATGACATTGAACAGGTATCCGACCGAACGGGCGCGGTTAACATCCGTGTGGAAGGACGCCGGCGGGACCCAGGTTCCTTCCTGCAGCCTGTCGGCCCGCATGGCAACGACGCCATCGCCGGCTCCGGCGAGGCCGTGACACGGCGCGCAATAGATGCCGAACCGTTCCTGGCCACGCTTCATCATCGGCTCGGTCACCTGCACGGGGAGCGTCGTCGCCCAGTCGGTTCCCACCTTGCCGCGGTAGTAGTGATCGTCTTCGGCCAATTTTCCGTACGCGACAGTCCCGGGCACCGGCGGGCGCGTTGCGCGGCCGTCAGCGAAGAGCGAATTCGGCTGCTGGGCGCGGAATTTCGGCTGGTCATCCATGTCCTGGATGATGTGGATCCGGGGTGACGCGGACTTGGTCCCGCGGGCGCGCGCGATCAGAACGAATGGGATCAAAGACAGCGCGGCCAGAATGGCAATAGCTCCGAATATCCAGCGCGGCATCAGTCCTCCAGAGGCTCCACGACGGCCGCTCCTGCTGACGTGAGCAGACTTGCGGTGGTCACCGCGTCGAACTTCGGATCGGCACTCTCGATGCTGATGAAGAACCTGTCGTTCGTCGCTCTCACGAATCGGCGGCTCGTGAATACGACGTGGTAGAGCTCAGGCAAGCCGTTGAACGCAAGCATCCCAACGAACGCCGCCAGCGCGCTCACCAGAATCGTGATCTCGAACATCACCGGGATGCTCGCCGGGATGCTGAAAAACGGCTTGCCACTGATGATGTATTTGTAGTCGACGGCGTTCATCCACCACTGCATCAACAGCCCGCCTCCGGCTCCACAGAGCCCGCAGGCCATGACGAACCACGAAAGCTTCGTCGTCTTCAAGCCCATGGCCTCATCCAGACCGTGCACCGGGAACGGTGTATGCGCGTCCCAGCGTGTGTATCCGGCATCCCGGACTCGCTCAGCCGCCCTGAGCAGAACGTCGGTCGACCCGAATTCGGCCAGCAGCCCGCGGAGCTGCTTCTCGGAGCCAGTCATCTCTTCACCCCGTTGAGCTCATCAAACTGGTGCTCGTGCTGGTGCGGGATCTCACCCCAGTACTGTCCGTGCCCTGCGTGCGCGCCGTGCTCGAGCCCCGCCTGCGGCATCACGCTCTTGATCTCGGCCATCGCGATCATCGGCAGATAGCGGAGGAAGAGTAGGAAGAGGGTCAGGAAAAGCCCAAAACTCCCGGCCATCGTCAGGATGTCGACCCAGGTCGGTTTGAAATATCCCCAGCTCGAAGGCAGGTAGTCGCGCGAAAGCGACGTCACGATGATCACGAACCGCTCGAACCACATCCCGACGTTGACCAGAATGCAGACGATCGTCATGATCCACAGGTTTGTGCGGGCCTTCTTCGACCAAAAAACCTGCGGCACGAACACGTTGCAGATCACCATGATCCAGTAGGCCCACCAGTACGGCCCGAGCGCACGGTTCATGAAGGCGAATCGTTCAAACGGATTGCCGCTATACCAGGAGATGAAAAATTCGATCCCGTAAGCGAAGCCGACCATCGACCCGGTCGCGAGGACGAGCTTGTTCATGTTGTTGAGGTGATGCAGGGTGATAAACTCTTTGAGGCCGAAGAGTTGGCGGGCAGGCACGAGCAGCGTCACGACCATCGCCATGCCGCTGAAAATCGCGCCCGCCACGAAATACGGCGGGAAGATCGTCGTGTGCCACCCCGGCACCTGCGACACAGCGAAGTCGAAGCTCACGACCGAGTGGACGCTCAGCACCAGGGGCGTGGCGAGCGCGGCGAGCATGAGGTACGCGCGTTCGTAGCGGTGCCACTGCCGGTTCGACCCGCGCCACCCCAGACTCAGCAGCCCATAAACGATGCGCCGGACCCGAGTGGTCGCGCGATCCCGCAGCGTGGCGATGTCGGGGATCATGCCCATGAACCAGAACATCAGCGACACGGTCATGTAGGTACTGACCGCGAATACGTCCCACAGCAAAGGGCTGCGGAAATTCGGCCACAAGCTCATCTGGTTCGGCACGGGGAAGACCCAGTAGAGCAGCCAGACGCGACCGACGTGGATCGCCGGAAAAAGACCGGCGCACACGACAGCGAAAATGGTCATGGCCTCAGCCGACCTGTTGATGCTCGTCCGCCACTTCTGCCTGAACAGGAACAGGATCGCAGAGATCAGCGTGCCGGCGTGGCCGATCCCGACCCAGAAGACGAAATTGGTGATGTCGAACGCCCAGCCGACCGGGATGTTGAGTCCCCAGACACCGACACCGGTGACAATCAGGTACCCGACCATCGCGAAAAGCACGCCGGTCAAGCCCGCAGCGACTGCCAGACAGATGTACCAGATCCTGGGCGGCTTCGGAGCTTCGACGATACCGCACACCTTCTCGGTGATGCTCGTAAAATCCTGCCCGCCGAGCACCAGCGTCGGACGGACTGCCGGGTCTTTGTATGTGTTGTCGATGAGGGCGGTGCTCACTCTCTACCTCTGGTTGCCGCGGCGGCTTCCCTGCCCGGCGGGGGAGGAAATGCAAATTGCAAAATTGGAAGACCGTCCATCATGACTCCCCTGCCTCTTCATTTTGCATCTTGCATTTGTAACTACTCAGATAGTGCGCGATAGGGACCATTCCTCTCACCGCAGAGACGCAGAGAACGCGGAGATGGCCTTGGAGTCGTCCCCTCCTCTGCGCTCTCTGCGTCTCTGCGGTGAATCTCACCCCGGCATAAACCCCACATGAGCAATTGTGCGCGTTCTTCATTGGAAACTATCCATCGTTCTCACGATGGTTCTCCGCCGGGTTTCTCAACTTCGCCAGATACTTTGTCCGCGGCTTCACGTTCAATTCGCCGAGCATCGCATACGACCGCTTGTGCTCGTGCAGCTTGCGCACGCGGCTGTTCGGGTCGTTCAGATCTCCGAAGACGATCGCCTGAGTCGGGCACGTCTGTGCGCAGGCCGGCGTGATCTCGCCGTCATGGATCGGGCGACGCTCGTTCTTCGCCGCGATCCTGACCGCGCTGATCCGCTGAATGCAGAACGTGCACTTCTCCATCACGCCGCGGCTCCTGACGGTCACTTCGGGGTTATAAACCATCTTCTCGATCGGCGATGTGTCCTTGTGGTTATTGAACCAGTTAAAGCGGCGCACCTTGTAGGGGCAGTTGTTGGAACAGTACCGCGTGCCGATACAGCGGTTGTAGACCATGTCGTTGAGCCCTTCGTGGCTGTGCTGCGTCGCTCCGACCGGGCACACCTGTTCGCACGGCGCGTTCTCGCACTGCTGGCAGGCAACGGGCTGGAAGGACACATCCGGCGCCTCGGGCTCGCCCGAGAAGTACCGATCGACGCGAATCCAGTGCATCTCACGGCCGCGCGCTACCAGATCCTTGCCGACCACCGGGATGTTGTTCTCAGCCTGGCACGCCACCACACACGCGCTGCATCCCGTGCAAACGCTCAAGTCGATCGCCATCGCCCACTTCTGCCCCTCGTACTCGTGCTCCTTCCAGAGCGAGAACACCGGCGGCGTCTCCGCGCGCTCCTCCACGAACCCCGGGGTTTCCTTGTACTCGGCCAGCGTGGCCTGCCGCACGAGGCTCTGGATACGGATGCCTCGTTCTTTGTAGCCCACTGCGTCAATTGCGTGGTGGTCCTGGGTCGTCGCGAGCTTGTACACTCGGCCTGTCTTGACCAGCCGCACACCCGAAGCCACGTCCATCGCTCCGGTGGTGCGGAGCGCGGAGGCGTTGAATCCCGGGCCGCTGCCCACCCTCCCGGCGCGCGCGCGGCCATAACCAAGCGCAATCGCCACCGAGTCCTTCGCCTGCCCGGGCATCACATACGCCGGGGCTTCGATCGTCGCACCCTTGGACTGGATCTGGACGATGTCTCCGTGAGCGATGCCGGCGGCCTGAGCGGTCGGCTGGGCGATCAGCAGCGCGTTGTCCCAGGTGAGCTTTGTGATCGGGTCGGGTAGCTCCTGCAGCCAGCCGTTGTTCGCGAACCGGCCGTCGTAGACGCTGTGGTCCTGAGTGAAAACGAGCTCAAGGCTACCGGCGGAAGGACGCGGTGCGAGAGCAGCACCTGCGAGCGCGGCCAGTGTGGCGGCGGCATCCGGCGCCGCCGGGTCGACCGGGAAGCCGCTGTCCGCCACGAACCCGTCGTGAAGCGCACGCCGCCAACGCTTCTCGAAATCCGCGTCACCGGCCTGTGCAAACGTGCGGCGCACGAGATCGTACCCTTTCGTCACCGGCTCTCCGAGAATCGACGCAAGCAGCTCGATCTCAGTTCGGCCGCCGTAGAGCGGCTCGATCAGCGGCTGTGTGAGAGTGATGGTCCCATCGTACGCGCGCGCATCGCCCCAGGATTCGAGGTAGTGAGCGCGCGGCAGGTGCCAGCGGCACAGCCCCGAAGTCTCATCGTCATACAGGCTGAGGTGGATGCTGGTGGGCACTTTGGCGAGCAGATTCGCAAACGAGACGTCCGCGGGCAACGTGTAGGCGGGGTTACCGCCGAGGATCAGAAGTGTTCCAACCTTGTCCTCCTTCAGGTCGCGCGCGAGAGTCCGTGCGTCATCGAGATGAGATGGGCGGACCGGATCGGTTCCGGCCGTGTACGTGATCGTTGTGCCCGTGTTCCCGAGCAATGCGTTGATGAAGTGGACAATCGCGTGCACGTGGGGCGGCTGGCGATCTCCCGCCACAACCAGACCGCGGCCTCGGTGGCGCTCAAGATCGGCCGCCATCGAAGCCACGAATGCATGCTTCGGCCCGGAGGAGGCGTGCTTCTCGATCGCCGTGCGGATCTCTGCTGTGGGCAGCGAGGACTCGGTGGCCGACGCGAAGAGCTCGGCTGCAATCTGCGCGGCGACGAGCGGCACATCGGCCGACGCCAATGCGAATCGCAAGTCGGCCATGCTGCCGGTCACCGACATCGCGCTCTCGACCACGTAGAGGCGATTCATGGTGCCGTCGTCTGCGCGCCGGCCTTGAGCGAATCCGCGCGCGTGCTTGACCGCGGCGGGATGAGTCATCAGGATGTCGGCCTCAAGGCTCACCGTGACGGCAGCCTTGTCGAGGTGCAGATGAGAGCGGAGGGGCTTGCCGAAAATCTGCGACGCGCCGGCCCGCTCGTTGTCGCGCGAGAGCGGCTCGTACTCGAGCCAGATCATCTGCGGGAACGCGACGCTCAGGCGCGCTCGCAGATCCTGAAGCGTTGGCGATGAAGATGCCTCTGCCAGCACGTAGAGGCCGGCGCCTCCGGAACCCTTGACCCCGCCAAAGTGTCCAGTCGCGAAGGCCTCGAAGTCGTCCCAGGTGCGGTTGAGCACCTCACCGTCTTCGCGCACGCGAACCATCTTGCTGCGGTCCGGGTCGTAGAGCTCGAGGATGCTCGCCTGCGACAGCGCATCCGCCGCGCCGAGACTCTCCGGGTGCCGCGGATTCCCTTCGATCTTGATCGGACGCCCGTCGTAGCTCGTCACCAGTAGCCCGCGCGCCACACCCGAGAGCTCCATCGCCGTCGCATACTGCTCGGGCACTCCAGGCACCCGGCCCGGGTCACGGTAGGCGAAGGGGAAGATTTTTTCCTGAGGCCAGCGGCAGGCGGTCATCCCACCCAGGGCGATCGAAGCGCCCATGATCTTCAAGAAGCTCCGCCGCGACGCGCCGCTCAGCATCTCCTCAGCATGCGCCGGGAATTCTTTTTCGACGAACGCCCTGAACTCAGGCGTGTCCGCAAGCTCATCCAGGCTGCGCCAGTAAAGCTTCGCGGACTGGCCGGTCGACTTTGGACTCATCTGTGGCACGTCGAACAATCTGTTGAAGGTTTGATGTTATACGAGCTCTTCAACCGGCGGCCAAGAGTGAGCTGGTCTTCCTGCGGGACCCAGTCCATCTTCGTGACGTATTCTACCGGTCGGAGGTTCTTCTCCGGACGGCGATGACAGTCGAGGCACCATCCCATGCTCAGCGGCTGGACCTGTGTGATCACATCCATCTTGTCCACGCGCCCATGACAGCTGACACATCCGATTCCACGCGTCACGTGTGCACTATGATTGAAATAGACAAAGTCAGGCAAGTCGTGCACGCGCACCCACGGAACCGGCATGCCCGTCGCGTAGCTCTCGCGCACCGGCAGGAGCTTGGTGCTCGTCGCGCGGATCGACTTGTGGCAGTTCATACAGGTCTGAGTCGGAGGAATGGCCGATCGCGCCGCGATCTCGACCGTGCTGTGACAGTAGCGGCAGTCGATCCCAAGCTCGCCGGCGTGCAGTGCATGACTGTAAGGAACCGGCTGCTTCGGCGCGTAGCCGATGTCGGTGGTCTTGGGCGAGCCGCCATACCAGACGAGCATGATTGCGTATACGGGCGCAAGAAGAAGTGCTCCACCGACGAGAGGTCTGATCTGATTGATCCACTTCGGAAAGACCGGCTGATCCGCCGGTTCGCCCTGGCGCATAGGCGCGAATGCTATCCGCTGCCCCAAACGTTGTCAAGGCGTTTCATGGTGCTACTTGTATCTCGAACAGAGAGGTTAGGATCTTCTGCTCTTTTTATCGTTATCGACCTTTCATATAGATAAATATTGCGACAGCAAGGCTAACTGATAGAATTTTAACCATGCGAAATATTTCCGTGCACTCCTGGCGCTCCGCGTTGCTGGCGTGGTACGACCGCGGACACCGGCAGCTCCCGTGGCGCCAGGAACCGCCGCAGACCGTGGGCGGCGCAGACCCCTGGAAAGTCTGGGTTTCCGAGATCATGCTTCAACAGACTCCGGTTGCGCGGGTCGTGCCGTATTTCCAGAAGTTCATCAAGCGTTTCCCTGCCGCCGGAGCGCTGGCGGTGGCGTCCGAGGCTGAGGCACTCTCGTATTGGTCGGGGTTGGGTTACTACTCGCGTCTGCGGAACCTCCGGGCCGGTGCAGCGGCGGTGACCGATAGGCTCCGGCGCGGCGGGGGGTATCCGCGCACGGCGGCCGAGTGGAGAGAGATTCCGGGAATCGGCGCGTACACAGCCGCCGCGATCACATCGATTGCGTTCGGCGAGGCAGTGCCCGTGATCGATGGCAACGTGAGACGAGTAGCCGCGAGGCTCCGGGGTAGGCGGATCGCGGACGGTGAGGTGCGACGCCGTCTGGCCTCGGCGATTGACGCGTCGCGTCCAGGAGATTTCAACCAGGCGCTCATGGAGCTCGGCGCGACCGTGTGCCGCCCCGAACGGCCGCTGTGTGATCGCTGCCCGCTCGGACGATTCTGCAACGCGTATGCCGAAGGACGGCCCGAACAGATCGCCGTCACCAGAGCGCGCCGTCAAACGACGATTCTGCGCGCCGTCGCATACGTGATCGAGGGCGACGGAAAAGTGCTTCTCGTCAAGCGCACCCAATCCCGAAAGGGGCTGCTCCTGCCCACCGTGAACATCGGTCTCTGGGAGCCGCCCACATTTCGCCGGACCGCCGGCAGCGATGCTGAGACAGTCCTGAGGGAGACCCTCGGCATCAAGCTGGCAAATAGAAGGAAGCTCTCCGCGGAAATCAAGCACACGATCACGCATCACCGGATCTCTGTCGCAATTGTCCGGACGACTGTGGTCCGGCGCCCGGCAATGACCTGCAGGACGCCCACGGCTGCGTGGGTGAGACTCGATTCCGTGCTGCGAGCGGCCAGCACCCCACTGACCGGCTTGGCGCGAAAAGTACTCTCCTCCGTGTCTTCCTGAGGCTCGGCGAAGCCGGGCCGAAGGATCTCGCCCTTCCCACCGCAGGGCAGAGGCATCAGAGTGATCGGAAGCGAAATCTACGGTTCCCTCTGGAACGGACGCACCTGGGTAGGTTTTGTGACTTCTGCGCGTTCTGTGCCTTCTGTGGCTAGCCTGCCTGAGTACGATGTTTGACATCCCATCAAACGGCTGCTAGCTTCTCGCGGTGCGCACACATCGCTGGTCTCCGAGGCTCACTGGATTGATCGCCATCCTCTGCCTGGTCGCACTTGGCCTGGATGTCACCGCGAACTGCGCATGCGATCTTCACGCTGGTTCTCCCACTGCATCGATCGTCATCACGGATGATGACAGCGGCTCGGCTGGCGACCCCTGTGCCGGTTCGTGCATCCCCGATTGCTGCTGCTGTGCTCCGTCGCTCGCGGCTTCGGATCCACGCATCCATTTCGTGCTCGAACCGACCGCGGCGATCCATCCATCGGGAACCGTTGAGACCATCACGGGGATAGCGCCCATCCCCTACCGCCCGCCCTCTGCACTCCTCTAGTCGGATCGATCCCGGATTCTCCATCGGTCTGAATTGGAGACCGTATCTGGAGTGCGTCTTGGACTTGCCAGGGAGGAGTGATGTCTCGCAGATTTGCAATTGGGCTCTACGCTTCGGCCATTCTGGTTCTCGGCCTATCACCGCGGCTGCACGCTGACGATGCGCCGTTGGACATCGATCGCTACGTCGAGATCGTTTTGCGTTCGAACCCCGCGGGCGCCGGAATAAAGGCGTTCGACGAGGCCGCTGCGGCCGAACGCAAGGCTGCGCGCCTGTTCCCCGATCCGCTCATCGATGTCTCTCGCGCGCGCGGGCGCCTCACCGAAGGCGATGCGGTGCGTGGAACGGAAAACGCATTTTCAATCACGCAGTCGATACCATGGCTTGTGTCCTTTGCGGCCGAGATTCGCGCGGCGGATCGCGCGGCCGATGCGCTGAGGGCCGGGGGCGTGGAAGCGCGATGGGAGCTTGTTCTCGAAGCCAGGCGCGCGTTTGCCGGCCTCCTGTTCGCCCGAGCGCTCGTCGATATCGCTCGTTCGGTCGAAGCCGATGCCCGCTCGCTCAAGGATCTCACCGATCGCCGCGCAGAGCTCGGCGAGTCCCGTGAGGCCGAACGCATCAAGGCCACGGTCGAGTGGCTCCGGAGACAGCGCGATCTACAGGCGGCCGAGCGCGGGGCCGAGGCGGCTGAGAGCATTCTGCGAACGATCGCCCTCGAACCCCTGCCGCGCCCGCTTGTCCTGAGCGGCGAGCTCCCGCGGCCGATCGCCCCCATCGATCCGGGCGTCCTGCGCGAACGGCTCATCGCCGAGAACCCGAAGATGCGCGCGGCGCAGGCCCAGGCAGCGCAGCAGCAGGCCCTCCTCTCGGCCGCACGACGCGCGCGCATCGGGGACATCGACGTCGCCTTCTATAGAACTGAGGAGCTCGACAAGATTTCCAACGGGTTCACAATCGGCCTCACGATCCCGCTCTGGAACGCGAATCGAGGCGAAGTGGCTCGAACGACCGCGGCGGCGGCGCTGGCCGAGGCCGCGGCCGGCCACACTCGAGTCGATCTTCTCGCGGAGCTCGAAGCACGGGCACGGGATCTTCACGTGGCCTCGGGCCAGGTGGAGATCATCGAACGCGACATCCTGCCCGCCGCGACGAGAAGCGTCGAGATCGTCCGCCTCAGCTACGAGGAAGGTGAAACGTCGCTCCTCGATCTGCTCGACGCGCAGCGCACCTTCCGCGAAACACAGCGCGAAGCCATAGAAGCCCGATTCGCTCTGGCCCTCGCCCTGGCCGACATCCAGCGGCTGGTCGGGCCTGATTTCGATCCTTGGAGATAAGAGATGAGATTCAGATTGATCCTGTACGCGATACCGGCGGCCGCATTCATGTTTCTCGCCACGGCGTGCACTCGGGAGTCGGGCCAGCCTGAGCCCGGGGCAGCCGCTCCCGAGCTCGAAAGCGCCGGAGAAGATGAAGCGACAATCCCAGAAAACGTGTACCTGACACCGGCAGCGATCGCGGAAGCCGGCATTACCACCTGGAAGATCCAGCCGGTCGACCTCGAGCACCTCCTTACGCTGAACGGCACGGTCGGCTACAACGAGAATCGGTTGCTTCAGGTCGCGGCCAACATCCGTGGGCGCGCCACGGCCATTCCGGTGGATCTCGGCGCGCGGGTGCGGCGCGGCGACCCGCTGGTCGTCATCGAGAGTGTCGATCTCGGGCGGGCACGGGAGGAGCTTATTCGGGCGCTCGCGGAGCTGTTTGCAGCCTCGCGCGCGTATGAGCGAGCCCAGTCGCTCCTTGCGGCGAAGGCGATCAGCGCGGGCGAGTTCCAGGCACGCGAGGCTGAGTACCTGTCGCGGAGGGCCGCGGCGGAGTCGGCCGAGCGCACGCTGCACCTGTACGGCGAGGACGCGGCGCTGATCGAAGGACTGAAGGCGGTCGCCGTGAAAGGCAACCCCTCACCTTCGCTTCCCGACAGCGCGTCCCTCACGATCCGCGCGCCATTCGATGGGAGGATCGTAGACCGCAAAGCGACGCCCGGCGCGCTCTTCGAAGCGCTCGAGCCGCTCATGACGCTTGCAGATCTCTCGTCGGTCTGGGTGTTCTTCCAGGCCTATGAGAAAGACATCGCGCTCGTCACCGAGGGATTGTCAGTAGCGATCCGCACGGAAGCCTATCCTCATGAGTCTTTCCGCGGGCGCGTTGATTTCATCGGCAGTGTCGTCGATGGCGGCAGTCGAACGGTGAAGGTGCGCGCCACAGTTGAGAACAAGGATGAAAGGCTGCGGCCCGGCATGTTCGTCAGATCGCAGATCGAGATCCCGGCGCCGCCCAATGAGGCACACGCGACGCTCGCAGTCCCCGAGACGGCCCTGCAGACTCTCGACGGGCGGCTCACCGTGTTTGTTCGCACCGCCGAAGGGACATTCCTCAGGCGCTCGGTCGAAACGGGGCACACGTTCGACGGATTTACCGAGATCCTCGCCGGCGTCAAACCCGGTGAGGAAGTTGTCACCGAGGGCAGCTTCGTTCTGAAGAGCGAGTTCGCCCGGGCGACGCTGGTCGATGAGGATTGACCACGATGCTGAAGGGTATCGTCGATTTCAGCCTCGCGAATCGGGCGCTCGTCCTGATCGCCGCGGTGCTGCTCGTGCTCGGCGGCGGCTACGCGCTCACTCAACTTCCGCTCGACGCCGTCCCCGACATCACAAACGTTCAAGTGCAGGTTCTCACCAAAGCGCCGGCCCTGGGGCCGGTCGAGATGGAGCAGTTCGTCACGTACCCGATCGAGGCGGCCATGAACGGGTTGCCGCGGCTGGTCGAGATTCGGTCGATCTCGCGCTACGGCCTCTCGGCGGTTACGGTCGTCTTTGAAGATGGCGTGAACGTCTACTTTGCGCGCC
>JACPPM010000220.1 GCA_016191015.1 Acidobacteriota bacterium
GATTCCGCCGATGGCTTCGCGAGGCCGGCGGGATTCGCTTTGAGGAGGGCTCTGCGATGAGTGATGATCCCATCTGTGTAATCCCTCCGGAAATCTGCGTCATCTGCGGTTTCCTCCGATCGAGTTCGCACGGACTTCACGGTGCGACTTTGACGTTCCCCTGTCAGACGCCCGCATCCATCCCTCCAACCACTCTCGCTCGTGGTACACTTTAAGGCGTGTGCGATGCGCATTATTGCATCGCCGGGAGGACTCATATGAGCGAATTCATATACCAGGAGCCGTTTCAGTTTGGAGAGGACACCACGAGGTACCGTCTTCTGACGAAGGATTACGTGTCGATTGGAAGCTTCGACGGAGAGGAGGTCCTGAAGGTCGATCCTGAGGGGCTC
This sequence comes from Acidobacteriota bacterium, assembly GCA_016191015.1. Taxonomy (GTDB): domain Bacteria; phylum Acidobacteriota; class CAIWXX01; order CAIWXX01; family CAIWXX01; genus JACPPM01. The sequence continues at coordinate 393 of JACPPM010000220.1, forward strand.
GCATACCTGGCCAATCACGCGATGCACGACGTCTCGTTCCTGCTCCGCCCGTCGCATCTCGAGAAGGTGGCAGCGATTCTGGCCGACCCCGAAGCGTCCCCGAATGACCGGGGCGTGGCCGTCGCGATGCTGCGGAATGCCGAAGTCGCCGCCAACGGGGTTCTCCCGCTCTGCCAGGACACCGGCACGGCCACCATCATCGGCAAGAAAGGGCAGCGTGTGTGGACGGGCGTCAACGATGAGGAGTACATTTCGAAAGGGGTGCACAGGACGTACGTCGAGGACAGCCTTCGATACTCCCAGAACGCGGCCCTGACGATGTACGACGAGGTGAACACCAACAACAATCTGCCGGCCCAGATCGATCTCTACGCGACCGACGGCGACGAGTACAAGTTCCTCTTTGTGGCGAAGGGTGGCGGATCGGCCAACAAGACCTATCTCTATCAGGAAACCAAGGCCCTGCTGACGCCGATTGCTCTGGAGAAGTTTCTCACCGAGAAGATGATGACCCTCGGAACCGCCGCCTGTCCTCCCTATCACCTCGCGTTTGTGGTCGGGGGGACATCGGCCGAGGCCTGCGTGAAAACGGTGAAACTCGCATCCACCGGCTACCTGGATCGACTTCCGGCGAGCGGCGATCGGAGTGGAAGGGCCTTTCGCGACAGCGACATGGAAGAGCGGCTGTTGAGAGCCTCGTTCAAATCAGGCTATGGCGCGCAGTTCGGAGGCAAGTACTTCGCGCTCGACGTTCGCGTCGTCCGGCTGCCGCGTCACGGGGCTTCATGCCCAGTGGCGATGGGAGTCTCCTGCTCCGCCGATCGAAATGTCAAAGCAAAGATCGACCGGCACGGCCTCTGGTTGGAGGAGCTCGAACGGAATCCCGGGCGGCTCATTCCCGATGCCTACCGCGCGAGGCACGATCATGGTGCCGTCCCAATCGACCTGAACCGGCCCATGAGGGAGATCCTCGCCGAGCTGACGAAGTACCCGATCAAGACGCCACTCTCACTCACGGGGACGATCGTCGTCGCCCGTGATATCGCTCACGCCAAGATCAAGGATCGGCTCGAACGCGGCGACGGATTGCCGCAGTACATTAAGGATCATCCTGTCTACTATGCCGGACCAGCCAAGACCCCGGCCGGGCTGCCTTCGGGCTCGTTTGGCCCCACGACGGCGGGGCGAATGGACTCGTATGTCGACCTGTTCCAGTCTCACGGCGGATCGATGATCATGATCGCGAAGGGGAATCGCAGCAAGGCAGTCACGGAGGCATGCAAGAAGCACGGCGGGTTCTACCTGGGCTCGATCGGGGGGCCCGCGGCTCTCCTCGCCCAGGAGAACATCAGGAAGGTCGAAGTCCTGGAGTACCCCGAGCTGGGCATGGAAGCCGTCTACAGAATCGAGGTTGCCGACTTCCCCGCATTCATCCTCGTCGACGACAAGGGGAACGACTTTTTCACACCGTTGTTCCCGGCATAGCTAAGTTCCAGTTCAAAGTTCAAAGTTCCAAGTTCCAAGTTCAAGGGCACGGATCACGATCGAAGGGTTTTGAACTTTGAACTTTGAACTTTGAACTTTGAACTTTGAACTCTCTACCGTCCCGTCTGCCCCTTGCTCTCTTCCCGGGGCTTGACCCTCGGCGCCGGCGCTCGTTCGTCCTTCGCACTCTCCTCGATCCTGATCAGCTTCACCTGGGGAATCCGCATGAGGGCGTGCTTCGGCTTGGTCTCCGGCCATTTCTCACCGCGCTGCAGCTCCTGGCCGATTCCTCTGAGGAACTCGTCGATCTCGCTCTGCATACGCTCCATCTTTCTGCGCATGTTGAGGATGATCTCGACCCCGGCCAAGTTGACTCCGAGATCGCGCGTCAGGCTGAGGATCACCTCGAGCTGCTTGATATCGTCGTCGCTGTACACGCGCGTGTTGCCGACGGTGCGTGAGGGCTTGAGCAGTCCCTCGCGCTCATAGAGGCGGAGCGTCTGAGGGTGGATGCCGTAGGTTTGGGCGACCGAGCTGATCATGAAGAAGGACTTCTCGCCCTTTTTCATAGACGGATGTTCTCCCTCGGGTTCATGGGATTGAGGCGGGCAAGCTCGCGTAGAATCTCCTTCGACCGCTCGTCCTTGATCTGAGGCAGAACGACGCGGACCTCCACAAACTGATCGCCGCGCAGGTTCGAGCGCAGGGAGCGTGCTCCACGCTCGCGCAGCCGGAACCGCTGGCCGCTCTGCGTGCCAGGCGGGATCTTCATCGTGGCCATTCCGTCAAGGGTGGGGACTTCGATCTTGGTGCCGAGCGCGGCCTCGGTGATCGTGATGGGGATCGTGCAGTAAAGGTTGTCGCCTTCGCGGGAGAAAAACGGGTGTGGCGCCACATTAGTGATGATGAACAGGTCGCCGTAGGGGCCTCCATGACGGCCCGCGTGCCCCTTGCCCTGGATGCGAACCTTCGAGCCGTTGTCGACGCCGGGCGGGATCCTGACTCGGAGCGGCTCGACCGCCTCCCTCCGCCCGTCCCCTCGGCACTCGCTACAGGCTGCGGCTCGCTCCTTGCCCCGCCCCCCACACCGGCTGCACGCAGTGGCGAAACGCATATGCCCCTTCTGGATGTTGACCTTGCCGGATCCCTGGCACAGCGAGCAGGGACGTTCGCCCCCACCCTTCGACCCTGCCCCGCCGCAGGTCTCACATTGCACAAGGCGAGTCACCTCGATGCGCGTCGCCAGGCCTTTCATCGCATCCTCAAAGCTGACGTTCATCGCATACTGGATGTCATCGCCACGCTCGCCCTGCACCTCCGCCGTGTCTGTCCGGTCGAACGGGTTCCGGAAAATCTCGGAGAAAATGTCCCGGAACGATGTCGATCCGAACGGCGTGCCGGCGGCGTCGGTGAAGTCGAACCCCTCGAATCCATACGAGCGCTGTGAGGAGCCGGCACCGCCCCCCATGAAGTCGCTCACGCTCCCGAAGCGATCGTACTTATCCCGCTTCTGAGGATCTGAGAGCACCTCGTAGGCTTCGCTGATCTCCTTGAAACGCGTCTCGGCAGTCCGGTCCCCGGGGTTCAGGTCCGGATGGTGCTTGCGGGCAAGCTTCTTGTACGCCTTCTTGATCTCACCGATGGGAGCGTCGCGGTCCACCCCCAGGATCTTGTAGTAGTCCTTGGGTTCCATGTTTGCTTAGGGGGCCACACGAGAGGGGCGCCCGCTCGCCTCAAGCGGGCGGCTTCAGGTCTTATTCTACTTCTGCGCGTCCTCGTCGACGAACTCGGCGTCAATGACCTCCTCGCCCTTCTTCTCTTTGCCCTCACCCGGCTCGCTCGTCCCTCCCGCCGGCCCGCCGGTGCGCTTCGCGCCGCGATAGATTGTCTCGGCAAGCTTGTGCGAAGTGCGTGTGAGCCTCTCCAATGCGGAGTTGATTTCCTCGGCGTTTCCAGTCTCGAGCGCCCGCTTGGCCAACGCAATGGCATCCTCCGCCGCCTGGGCGTCCTCGTTGGTCACCTTGTCCCGGTTCTCGCGCAGCGTCTTCTCCGTCGTATAGACCAGGCTATCGGCGCGGTTGCGCAGCTCGATCTCGGCCTGCTTCCGCCGGTCATCTTCGGCGTGAGAGCCGGCGTCCTTGACCATGCGCTCGATCTCCTCCTTCGTGAGGCCTGAGGAGGACGTGATCGTGATCTTCTGCTCGCGCCCCGTCCCGAGGTCCTTTGCGGAGACATTCAAGATGCCATTCGCATCGATGTCGAATGTGACCTCGACCTGCGGAACGCCGCGCGGAGCGGGCGGAATGCCGACTAGGTGGAACTTGCCCAGAGTCCGATTGTCTCCTGCCATCGGCCGCTCGCCCTGGAGCACATGGATCTCGACCTGCGTCTGATTGTCTGCCGCAGTCGAAAAGATCTCGCTCTTGCGGGTCGGGATCGTCGTGTTCCGCTCGATCAGCTTCGTGAACACACCGCCCAATGTCTCGATTCCGAGCGTGAGGGGCGTGACGTCGAGAAGGAGCAGGTCTTTGACATCACCGGCGAGGACCCCGGCCTGGATGGCCGCACCAACCGCCACCACCTCATCCGGATTGACCCCCTTGTGCGGCTCCTTGCCGAAGAGCTCCCGAACGAGCGCCTGCACTTTGGGGATTCGAGTCGAGCCACCCACGAGCACAACCTCGTCGATGTCCTTCGAGGTGATCCCCGCGTCCTTCATCGCCTGCTCGCACGGCCCCATGGTGCGATGGATGATCCCCTCGGAGAGCTGCTCGAGCTTGGACCGGGTGAGCTTCATCACGAGGTGCTTCGGCCCGGCGGCATCGGCGGTGATGAACGGGAGGTTGATCTCGGTTTCCATCGTGGTGGAAAGCTCGATCTTCGCCTTCTCAGCCGCCTCCTTCAACCTCTGCATCGCCATTGGGTCTTTGCTGAGATCGATCCCCTGGTCTTTCACGAACTCATCGACGATCCAGTCCATGATATTCTGATCGATGTCGTCACCACCGAGATGAGTGTCACCGTTGGTCGACTTGACCTCGACGACACCTTCACCCACTTCAAGGATCGAGATGTCGAACGTGCCTCCACCGAAATCGTACACCGCGATGGTCTCGTCCTTCTTCTTGTCCAGCCCATAGGCGAGGGCCGCGGCAGTCGGCTCATTCACGATCCTCACGACGTCCAGACCTGCGATCTTGCCGCAATCCTTGGTCGCCTGACGCTGGCTGTCGTTGAAATACGCGGGGACCGTGATGACAGCTTTCTCCACCTTCTCACCAAGGTACGCTTCAGCCGCCGACCGCATCTTCTGAAGAATCATCGCGGAAATCTCAGGCGGTGAATACTGCTTGCCGCCGATCTCAACGCGAACGTCCGCATTGGGGGCCTTGGCGACCTTGTACGGAACCCGCTTCACCTCTTCCTCCAGCTCCTCGTATCGGCGCCCCATGAACCGCTTTATCGAGAAAATCGTGTTCGTAGGGTTCGTAACCGCCTGCCGCTTCGCGACTTGCCCCACCAGACGCTCGCCGGATTTGGAGAATCCGACGACTGAAGGCGTCAGCCTGCTGCCTTCAGGATTCGTGATGACTACCGGCTCCCCACCCTCCATCACCGCGACCACCGAGTTCGTCGTCCCAAGGTCTATCCCAATGATTTTTCCCATTCTACCTCTCCATAAAATCCTTAGTCCTCCGATAATATAGAACTTGAGTGTCTCATTGTCAATGCTGATTTCAGAGGACTGCGTAGATGAGCACCACCGACCCGAAACAGATTCGATACCACGCGAACGACGTGAACTTGTGGTGCTGGACAAAGCTCAAGAAGCCTTGCACGATGAGGAGTGCGGAGAAGAAAGCACCAAGAAAGCCCAGGGCGAAAAGGATGTAATCCCGCCGCTGAATACCGCTCAGCCCAGTCGCAAGCTCAAAGAGCGTCGCTGCCACCATCGTCGGGATTGCGAGAAGAAAGCTGTACTCGGTCGCCGATTTCCTGGGGACTCCCAGCGATATCGCTCCCATGATCGTGGCCCCGGATCGGGAGACACCCGGAATCAGGGACAGGCACTGGGCCAGTCCGATTCCGAGGGCGGTCCTGAGCGAGATCCGATCAACTCCCTCCGGAACGCTCGGCCTGGCAAACCTCTCAATGATGAGTATCCCAACCCCCCCAGCGACCAACGCCGCTCCTACGACTCCGGGGGAGAACAGAAACCGCTTGATGAACGGATGAAAGGCGAGCCCCATCATCGCGGCTGGCACGAACGACACCAGAATCGATGCTCCCAGCGCGCGCTCCTCGCTGAGCCACAGGCATCGCAGGAGCCGCAGGACGCGGACGCGATAGAGCCACACAACCGCAAGGATGGCCCCGAGCTGGATGAAGATCTCGAATGTCTTCGCCTCCTCACTTTGCCAGCCGAAAAGGTCCCCGGCGAGGATCAGATGCGCCGTCGACGAGACAGGAAGAAACTCTGTGATGCCCTCGATCATCCCCATCACGATCGCGCGCGCAGCACCCACGAGGGTGGAGCCTATAGCAGCGGGAGCATGCTCTGCAAGCACGGCGGCAGGACGGCAGCATCGCTTCCTTACAGTACCCCTCGGCATGAATACGGCGTCGTATAGATGCCCACCTACTTCTTGCTCCATTTGCGGCTGCTCAAGTAAGGCAGACAGTAATGACCTGGCAGAGAAGGGATCTCACCACAAAAAGCTCAGAAATCACAAGATCAATCTTCTTGTGGCGAAAGCTGCGTCATCACGACTCTTCCATACACTCCCGTTGTGCCTTTTGCGCCTCATGTGCCTTCTGTGGCTGATCTGCCTGGGCAGTGGCCTCAATTCTCTCCACGGGGAGGGATATCGCCGCGATGTCACGATACGTTGCCGAACTTGTGAGCTGAAGGCTAAGGGCCAGGCTCGTCCCGGGACTGCGCCCGCGACGAGAGGCCGCGTTGCGGCAGCCCGAAGACCAGAAGGGAAACCGCAGATTGCGCCGATTCCGCAGATTCCCCCGGGCAACGATCTCGCGGCCGTCAATACTCCGAGGTTGGATCTGTGAAATCTGCGAAATCTGGGGTTGTCCAGATCCGGCCTCGTTTGACCTGATAACATGTTGGTGAGGAATGCGCCCCCAGGTGCCTAACGCGGCGGAACCGCAACCAAGCAGCACGGGTTTGTGGGCATGTTGTCCCACCGCAGAGGCGCGGAGTGCGCAGAGGGGTACCTTTTCTCTGCGTCCTCTGCGTCTCTGCGGTGAACAAGTTCTAGCCATTTCGTGTCAACACTCAATTCCCTAGAC
>JACPPM010000225.1 GCA_016191015.1 Acidobacteriota bacterium
CCACCAAGACTCCAAGGCACCAAGCCGCACCAAGGGCCAAAGCGATCCGCTTGGTGGGTCCTGGTGTCTTGGTGACTTGGTGGTATTGCGGATTTCGGCTGCGAGCGGAGCGAGCCTCTCATTCGAGGGGCAGCCGTCGAATGAGCATAGAGACTAACGGATGGCATTTGGACCAGAGCCATAGGAATCGGCGATTGGATGTCAGAGGGAGGGTTCATTGACAATTTTCGGCGCCCCTGCATACAATGAACATCGAATGGTCGATTACTACGCGCTCTCGGATGTCGGGAAGAAGCGGACGCTGAACGAGGACTCCTATCTCGTCAACCCGGACACCTCGCTGTTTGTCGTGGCGGATGGAATGGGCGGGCACAGTGCTGGCGAAGTTGCCAGCAAGATGGCCGTCGACGTCATCAACAATTTTATTACCCGGTCGTACCTCGAAGAGGAAATCACCTGGCCATTCGGAGTCGATGCGCGCCTGTCCTTCAACGGCAATCGCCTTCTCACGAGCATCAAGCTCGCCAACAAGAGGGTCTTCAGGGCCGCTGAGAAGAAGGATGAGTACACAGGGATGGGGACGACGGTCGTAGCCCTCCTTCTCCAGGCCCGCCAGATCACCCTGTGCAGCGTCGGTGACAGCCGCGCTTACATGCTCGCCAACGGACAGCTCCAACGCCTGACCAAGGACGACAGCTGGATCGGAGAGGCGATCGCTGGCGGCATCATCAGCGAGAAGGAGGCCACCGCGCACCCCCTTCGGAATATCATCACGAAGGCTGTCGGGGCGAAGGAACAGCTTGAATTCGATGTAAAGGAGCTCGAACCTCCGCCCAACTCGCTCTTCCTCATCTGCTCTGATGGGCTCCATGCGATGATCACCGAAGACGAGGTATTCAAGATTCTCGGATCGGGGAAAGATCTCGAGAGCATGGCACGTGCACTCGTCGGCGCCGCCAACGAACACGGTGGCCTCGACAATATCACGGTGCTCTTGATCAAGGTGCCCTGACCGCTCCAGATGCAGTCCACCGTCCTGCGCCGGTACGATCCGGGGCCGACGGGTTATCGCCATTGGCGGTTCATCGCGATCAAACTTCTCGGAGGGTGTGGAATTGAGGAATGCAGCGAGCACATCATCCTCCAGTTGACCGCCTGCCGCGCTCCTCTCAGGTCATACTCCCAAGCAGAACCGACTTGGCGAAGAGGGTTCAGCAAGTGCCCGGGCGAGACGCGTACCGAGGTGCGTCCAGTGCCACGGGTACACCGTGCACACAACGCCCCCTGCTGTCAGCAGCTTTGCGATCCGGGGTCCGCGTGCTCGACTGAGTGAGCGCAGGCAGCACCATGGAAGCGCTCGGCAAGTTCCAGATCATCGAGAAGATCGGCGAAGGAGGGATGGGGCGCGTCTATAAGGCCCTTGATCCAATCCTCAATCGCAAGGTCGCTATCAAGGTGATTGCGTTTGCCGAAGGGGTCGATTCGAGCGACAGAACACAGGAGCTGCGGGAGCGCTTCACCCGCGAAGCGCGCCTCATCGGCTCCCTCCAGCATCCGAACATCGTCACCCTGTTCGATTATGGCGAAACCGAGGGGATCGTATACATGGCGATGGAGTTCCTCGACGGCACCGACCTCAAGAAGGTTCTGAAAAGCGGCGTTGCCCTGCCGCTTCCTCGGAAGCTCGATATCCTCAAGCAGGTCTGTGATGGACTTGCATACGCCCACGCCCAGGGAGTTATCCATCGTGATTTGAAGCCGGGCAACATCCACTTACTCGACAGCGGGCTCGTGAAGATCGTGGACTTTGGCCTCGCACGAATCGGTAGTTCCGACCTGACCAAGGCCGGAGTGGTCGTGGGAACGCCTTACTACATGTCACCTGAACAGATCAGGGGCAAAAAGGTCGACCACCGGTCGGATATCTTCTCGTTGGGCTGCGTCATGTACGAGTTTCTGACCGGACAACGCCCGTTTGTCGCCGACTCGATGAGCCAGCTTCTGCAGACTATCTTGACTTCGGATCCCGTGCCCCTTCGCAGGATTGCGCCAGTCCTCCCGGAGGCGCTCGAACGCGTCTCCACCCGCTGCCTCGCCAAGAACGCCGAGTTTCGATACGCGGATGCATCGACCATTGCCGCCGAGCTCGAGATGATTCTCAAACAGATCGAAGAGCGGCTCGATACGATAGATCGTGGTGTGCGACCCGTTAGTGACGAGATCAGCACGACGAAGATAGCCGTGGGGCGTCCCCTGGAGCCCCGGCTGGACGATCACGCTCTGAGGCCGACCCTCGTCACGCTTTCCACTCCGGGAGGGGCTATCACGAGCTCACCCACAAGCAGCTTCTCGAGCTTGATCCGTGGTAGCCGGATCAGATGGGAACGCTGGCTCGCCGCTGCCCTCCTGCTCATCTTGGCCGGCATCGGGACCGTCCTCTACTATCGCAGATCGTCCCCGCCCCCAGCGCCGGTCCCGATCGAGGAAGTGCCGCCTGAACCGGCCGTTGTCCCCGAATCAGGGCGCCCGCCGGCCAATGATGTTCGGTCCGAGGGCAAAGCGGCGGCAGGGAGCGATGCCAGACCTGATGCACAGCCCGCGCCTCCGCCGGTCCCGCTCCCCGAACGCCACGCGACTCCCCCCATCGCCGGCGATGATGTGCATCGGCCTGAGGTGAAACGCGGGTCCTCCACGACAGCCGTTCCGCCGGTCGCACCCACCCCGCCGCAACCTGTTCCACAACGGGGCGAGCTCGAGGGCACCGGGAGCCTGCACGTACACCTTCTCAACGTTCCGGATCTCGCGCCGGTCCAAATCTTCCTCAATGGCGATACCCTGATAACCGACGACCCGTCGGACTTTACCCAGGAAGACATCCCTGCCGGGTCGCACACGATGACTGTTCAGAGTGACGTCTGCCGGACATCCAAGCAGGTGTTCATCATCCGGCGGGATGAGGAGACCACGATCACTATCAGTCTAGTCTGCGACTGATCGAGCTGGAGTTGTCAGCGGGCCGGTGCGAACGCGGCCACCGACCCGGCGTCTCCAGTTACCGCGGGTAGATCCACATATCCTTGTAATCGAACTCACGAGACGGTACGAGCAGAGGGTATCGCAGCTTGGGGTTCTTCTCGCAGAAGTCCTGAATGATATCGTAGCAGAGGAGCTGATTACCGCCGGACTGCGGCTCTCCGGGTCCTTTGTACCAGGCGACCCGGTCTCCGGACATAACGAAGAAGTCCTTTTGCCGTGGATACTTGTGATACCCCCATCTCGAACTGGTCATACGCAAGCGCCTGACCACCTCGTCGATGAACTCCCACGGAGGGCAGTCTTGCATCGAATATGTGGCGGCCACCTGCTGCATGATACGGTACGCCGCCTGGAGATCCGGCTGGGACTGGTTGGACAGACAAGCGTTCTCGCAGTCCGGATCTTCATACGCCCCATTCGGATCGGGCACGCATCCGCCCTTGTAGTCACACGCATAGCGTTCGGGCTCTGGCTCGATGATCGACATGACGAGCTGCTGGAGGTCCTTGCGGCCCGATGCGTCTTTGACCCGGCAAAAGAACTTGTATTTGCCGGGAACAGAGGGAGCGCCGGAGATCACACCGGTCGCCGGATCGATGCTCAGTCCTGTCGGGGCCACACCTCTGGAAATGTCCCATGCATACGGACGGACCCCACCGGTCGCCTCGATCTTCTGCCGATATGTTTTTTCGGTAGAGCCGCCGGGCACGCTCGTGGTTGTGATTACGAGCTGGTCAATAGCGGGTGTCGATTGCTGCTCCCCGCTGGGCTGCTCCTGAGCCATTGCCCACCCCGCCACGGCCGCCGTGATGACGCAAACAAACCCGAAAACCCGTGCTCCCTTGATCTTGCTCATATTCTCCCCCCCTTCCGTGCCGCGGGGCATTCTATTGTCGCGTCGTCGCAGCGTCAACTCGCGCCGTGCAGACTGAGATTCGGAGTACCGCTTGCATGCGGAGTTCAATGCAGGCCATGCGGGGACTTGAGGGGCGGCTAAGCCGCGGATTTGGGCAATTCAAAATTCAAAATTCAAAATTAAAAAACCGGAAACCGCTCGGTCAATCGCTGGGCGCGGCGTGCTCGGGTCGCTTATGAAAGCCATCCCACACACGAGTCGACAAGGTCAAGCATCTGTTGACAGCAAAGAAATCTCGACCGCTTCGGTGCCACGACGAGCGTTGCATCTGCGCTAGGCCCGTCACTCAGGCTTCCCCCGCTTTTGCATTGTTAATTTTGCATTTTTAATTCCTGAATCCGCGCGACTTACGCGCGGATTCAGGAGTACGCAGTCTAACCTTGCGGACTCCTGAGTGCTATGCTACTGTTCGATGCCTTCAAGGGGGCGGAGCTTGGCAGACAGTGGCAGGAAGGATCTGGTAATCATCGGGGCCGGTCCGGGTGGATACGTGGCGGCGATCAGAGCGGCGCAGTTGGGGCTGTCGACTGTGCTGGTGGAGAAGGACACGCGTCTCGGGGGCACCTGTCTGCTCCGGGGCTGCATCCCCACGAAGGCGCTGCTGGAAACGGCCTATCTGTACACAAAGACCAAGTCGTTCAAGGAATTCGGGATAACGTTCAGCGGCGCTGCGGTGGATTGGGCTGCCGCGCAGAGCCGCAAGGACAAGACCGTGCTCAGGCTGACCAAGGGCATCGAGTTCCTGATGAAGAAGAACAAGGTGGAGGTCGTGAACGGCCGTGGGTTTCTCAGCGCGCCGGGCACCGTCGAGACCGTGGGAGCCGACGGCTCGAGCCGGACGATCCACGCCCGCTTCGTCCTGTTCGCGACGGGATCTGAGCCGCGGGTTTTCCCACCGTTTGATCTGAAACATCCAGCGGTGATCACGAGCAATGAGGCGCTCGAGCTCGGCGCCATTCCGGCCACGATCGGAATCGTTGGCGCCGGTGCCGTCGGCGTCGAGTTCGCCTGCATTTTCCAGGAGCTCGGGGCCAAGGTCGCTCTCGTCGAGCTCCTTCCCGAGGTCATCCCGCTCGAAGACCCCGATGTCGGCGCCGCATTGCGCACCGAGCTCACCAAGCGCGGCATGAATATCCAGGTCGCTACCAAGGTGGAGAAGATCGTACCCTCAGAGAAGGGTCTCTGTCTAAGCCTGGCCGGTCCGAAGGAAGCCTCCGATCTCGAAGTCGAGAAGCTACTGGTTGCAGTCGGGCGCAAGCCGGTCACCGATGGTCTGGGGCTCGACAACCACGGGATCGCCGTCGATCGCGGCTACATCCGGGTCGACGATTTTTGCGAGACCACTCTCCCCGGCCACTATGCGATCGGCGATTGCATCGCGACACCTCAGCTCGCGCACGTCGCCTCCGCCGAGGGCAAGATGGCGGTCGAGAGAATGGCGGGGCACGACACGGCTGCCATCAACTACGACCAGGTCCCCTACTGCACCTACTCACATCCTGAGGTGGCCCGGATCGGTCTCACTGAGGCCGAGGCCCGGAAGCGCGAAGGTGAAGACGTGAACGTCGGCAAGTTCCCCTTCGCCGCCCTCGGAAAGGCCGGAATCGCAGGTGAGCGCGAGGGGTTTGTCAAGATCGTCGCGGGCACGAAGCACGGGGAGATCTTCGGATGCAGCATCATCGGTCCGCACGCGACCGAGCTCATAGCCGAGCCGGCGGCATTCATGGCTGCCGAGGGAACGATGCATGAGATGCTGCGCATGATTCATGCTCACCCCACTCTCTACGAGTCGATACTGGAAGCAGCGGAGGCGTGGAGCGGCCACCCTGTGCACGCCTAATACTTTACTGAATCATTGGGTCATCGAATCATTGAATCATTGTGGGAACCGACGGTTGTATGCGCCATTATCCTTCAGCCCCGGTACTGATTTCGTCGAGCTCGTACCAGCGCCGGTCCGGGCAAATGACTCAATGACTCAAAGGTTCTATCCGTATGACGAATGAGAGGCTGCTCGAGATCTACCGCTTCCTCCTCTTGAACCGGCTGTTCGACGAACGGCTGCAGAAGCTGTATCGCCAAGGCAAGGTCGTTGGTGGATTGTACGCGAGCACGGGGCAGGAGGCGATTTCGGTCGGTAGCGCCCTCACGCTCCAGCCCGGCGATTTCATCGGTCCCATGATACGCAATGTCGGTTCGCTCCTCGTCCGCGGCGTTGATCCCAAGGATGTGATCCGGCAGTACATGGCGCGCGCGACATCGCCGACTGGTGGCCGGGATGGCAATCTGCACTTTGGTGATATCACGAAGGGCATCATCGGGCCGATCAGCATGCTGGGATCTCAGATCCCGGTTTTGGCCGGTGTCGCGCTGGGAATGAAACTTCGAGGACGGCCGAACGTCGCGCTGGTTTACACGGGTGACGGCGGCATGTCCATGGGCGATTTCCACGAAGGTATGAACTTCGCCGCCGTCATGAAAGCCCCGCTCGTCGTAATTCTCGAGAACAACGGCTACGCCTACTCGACGCCCACCACCCGGCAGATGACTGTCTCATCTTTGGCCGACCGCGCTCCGGCCTATGGGCTGGAGAGGATCACTATCGACGGCAACGATGTACTCCAGGTCTACGACACCGTCGGTGCCGCGGTTGCGAAGGCGCGCGCCGGGGGAGGCCCGAGCATGATCGAATGCATGACCTTCAGGATGCGCGGCCATGCCGAGCATGACGACATGGCCTACGTTCCGAAGGAGGAGCTTGAACAGTGGCGGGCGAAGGACCCGATTCTCCGGTTCGAATGCGTGCTGGTTGAGCGGGCTGTGGCGGACGCAGCCGAGTGCGATCGAATCAAGGAGTCCATCCGCCATCAGCTCGAGGCGGATTTCGACTCCGTCGATACCGAACCTTTCCCCGATGGAAGCAGCTGCTTGGGGGGAGTGTATGCCTGAGATCACGTACCTGGAGGCCATCCGGCAGGGCATTTGGGAGGAACTGGACCGGGATTCGAATGTGGTGATGCTGGGAGAGGACATCGGCGGGTATGGGGGCGCATTCAGGGTTTCCTCGGGGATGATAGATCACTTCGGCACTGGCCGCATCATCGAGACGCCGATTTGCGAATCCGGTTTCACAGGCGCAGCAATCGGCCTTTCCTTCATGGGCTACCGCCCGATCGTCGAGATGCAGTTCATCGATTTCATCTCCTGCGCCTTCAGCATGATCACGAACTTTGCGGCCAAGCTCAGGTATAGGTGGGGGGCGAGTGTGCCGATCGTGGTGCGCGGGCCGTCCGGCGCCGGCGTGAGAGGCGGGCCTTTTCATTCGCAGAGCGTCGAGATGTTCTTTGCCCACACACCCGGGCTCAAGATCGTCGTGCCCGCCACCGCCGCCGACGCCAAGGGCCTGATCAAGGCATCGATTCGCGATCCGGACCCGGTCATCTACCTCGAGCACAAGTACCTCTACCGGAGGATCAAAGAGAACGTCCCTCCTGGTGACTGGACTGTGCCGATTGGCAAAGCCGCGGTCCGGCGCACCGGTCGGGACCTTTCGGTCATCACATACGGAGCCATGGTCCATGTCGCTCTGGAAGCGGCGGGGCTTCTCGAAAAGGAAGACATCTCAATGGAGGTTCTAGATCTCCGGACCCTGCTTCCCCTGGATCGAGAGAGCATTCTCGCGACTGTGCGCCACACCAACAAGGTTTTTGTTCTGCACGAAGACACCCGGACTTGCGGCATCGCAGGTGAGATTGCTGCTATCATTAACGAAGAGGCGTTCGAGGACCTGGACGGGCCCGTCCTCCGCGTGACGGCTCCCGATACGCCCGTCCCGTACAGCCCGCCTCTCGAGGAATTCTTTCTGCCCAAGGTCAGTGATGTCGTTGCGGTCGCGAGAAAACTTGTGGCCTACTGAATAAACCCGGAGACTCGGATCGAGGCCGACACAGGCCTCCTTGCCTAAGGAGAACCGATATGGAAACCAAGGTCATCATGCCGCAATTGGGCGAAAGCATAGCAGAGGGGACGGTCACGAAATGGTTCAAGAAGCCCGGCGATAAGGTCGGCAGAGACGAGCCGCTCTTCGAGGTGTCGACGGACAAAGTCGATTCGGAGATTCCCTCCCCCGCCGCCGGCATCGTGACGAGGATCCTTGTCGAAGAGGGCAAAACCGTCGCCATCAATACGGCCGTTGCCGTGATCGAGACAGAACCCGCCGCCGTGGCGGCACCGGTCGCGCCATCGCCAACCGCAGCGCCCGTCGCCCCGGCCGCGCACCCAGCCCCGGCGATTACTACAGAGGTAGATAAAAAGCCGGCAGCCGAGGTTCGCTCATCCCCGCTCGTTCGGAGGATCGCTCGCGAGAAATCGGTCGACCTTTCATCGGTCACGGGGACCGGTGCAGGCGGGCGTGTGACGAAGAAGGACATCCTCGGAGCGATCGAAAAGCCGGCGGCTGTGCCTCAGACCGTGCCGCCGTTGCCGTCGCTGCGACCTGCGCAGCCCGCGGTCGTCGTCGCGGGGGCGCTCGGGGCAGAACGGCGGGAGACGATGAGCACAATGCGACGGGCGATCGCCGATCACATGGTCATGAGCAAGCGGGTGTCGCCCCACGTGACCACAGTCTTTGAAGTGGATTTGACCGCGGTCAACCGTTCGCGCGAAGCCGCGAAGGAGAGCTTCAAGAACCGCGAAGGCTTCCCCCTTACCTACATGCCCTTTATCGCGATGGCAACCGTTCGCGCTCTCAAGAAGCATCCCGTCGTCAATTCCTCGGTGGATGGCACCGACGTCGTTTACAAGGAATACGTCAATCTCGGAATCGCCGTCGCACTCGAGGGCGGCGGGCTCATCGTCCCTGTCATCAAGAATGCGGACGAGAGGAATTTCCTTGGGCTGGCCCGAGCCGTTCGCCAGCTCGCCGACGCGGCCCGTACAAAAAAGCTCACGCCGGCCGACGTCCAGGGTGGTACCTTCACGATTACGAATCCAGGCGTCTTCGGAAGCCTATTCGGAACTCCCATCATTAACCAGCCGCAGACCGCGATTCTCGGTATCGGGGTCATCGAGAAGAGAGCGGTCGTCATCGAGGACATGATCGCGATCCGCCCGATGGTCTACCTGAGCCTTTCCTTCGACCACAGGGTGATCGACGGAGCGCTGGCCGACCCGTTCATGGCCGACATAAAGAAGGCCCTGGAGAACTGGGAAGACCAGTAAGACGTAGTGCGGAGAGCGTGGAGCGTAGAGCGGCTGCGCGCACGTCCGCGCGAACTACCGAGACGGGCACCCAGGGGCACGGTCGCCCCCTCGAACCGGGTCGAATCGCGATCTATCCCGCTTTGGTCCGGCCCTAGCCCCTAGTCCCTAACGCGGCGGAGCCGCAACCAAACAGGCAAGATCCAGGCACGCTGCAAGACCCTTCCGGGCACCTCTCAGGAAAGCAGGAAGTTAGGAAGGCAGGAAGGGGTCTGTTCGATGCCACCCTGAACTCCGGAGATGACTGCTCCGTTCCTGCATTCCTCCCTTCCTGCTTTCCTGAGAGGGGTTCGGAGGATCTCACCCACTCGAACGGTTTGCCATTTCGTGTCAACACTCAACTTCTTAGACACTAACAGAGCCGATCCCCGGGGGGATACCGACGGTATTCGGTTTCAGGGAGCGGAGCGTTCAGATCGCGCCCACTAATGGGGACAGGGGCCGCGCTTGATCGGGGAACAGTCCGCGATGGGACCGCGCGTCCGCCATCAGCCCGTCGGGCCTCATCTCAGTGGCCCGCGCGCGCGAAATGGCTCGCCGCGATTACGACGCGACCTGGATGATGCCCAGAGCGTTCTTCGGCTCGTAAGTGAACCCCGGGAAGACCTGGCCGATCGAAGAACAGCCCAGATGCTTGTCGAGGACTTCGCTCAGGACCAATCTGAAGTCGGTGGTCACGGCGAGATCGCGACTATCGTACAACTGATCCGCGTGCAGGCCGGGCCACCGGCCGTAAACCCGCGAACCGACCACCGGTCCGCCCATCGCCAGCATCACCGTTCCGTGGCCGTGATCGGTTCCTCCACTGCCGTTCTCTGAGGCCGTCCGACCGAATTCGCTCATCGTCACCAGAACCACATCTTGCATCAAACCACCGAGGTCCTTCTCGAATGCTCTCAACGACGACGCCCAGTCCCCGATCAGCCGCGCCATCTGTCCCGTGCTGCCGCCCTGGTTGGCATGCGTGTCCCATCCGTCGATGTCGGTTTCGGCCACCTCCAGGCCGACTCCGGCCTTGATCATCTGAGCTATTTGCTTCAGTCCAGCCCCGAAGCTCGAGACTGGGTAGACGGCCCCGTTCGATGGTTGGTATTCATCCGGGTTGAGGTGCTTCCCGGCCTCGATCGCTTCCATGGACTCGCGACCGGCTTCGCCAACGGCATCCTCCCGGTCAGAGTACATTCTCTCGATCGCGGCGAAGCGGATCGCGCCACGCTCGCCCTTCCCCATCTGCAGGCTCTTGAGCGATCCCAGGGCCAACGCCGGCGCGTCGCCGAGCATTGCATGCGGCAGAGCACCACCGACGAATACGGCTCGAAAGACCGCCTGCCCCGTCGCGCCCTGCAGATACCGGTTGATCCATCCATCGCCGGTCGAACCGGGCGTACCGGACTCCATCGAGGCCATGGCGCTGAAGTGCGACCGGGTCGGATCGGGCGAGCCGCAGGCATGGATCAGCGCCAGAGACTTCGATTGCCAGAGAGGCACAAGCGGCTCGGCGGAGGGATGCAATCCGAAGTCGCCGTCGAGATCCAGGGCTCCGCCCGATTCGCCCGGTTTGGCGATCGCGATCGAGCGCCGCATGGTGTAGTACCTGTCTTCGGAGTAGGGGACGACCAGATTCAAGCCGTCCACCGCGCCTCGCATGAAGACGACGACCAGCGTCTTTCCGCCCGACGCACTGGCCGGTCGAAGCCAGAATCTCGGACCGATCGTCGCGCCTGCCAGCGCGACACCCGCGGCCTTGATGAACTGTCTTCTCTGCATTTTCTGACTCCTAACGCGGCGGAGCCGCAACCAAACAGGCAAGACCCAGGCACGCTGCAAGACCCTTTCGAGCACCTCTCAGGAAAGCAGGAAGTCAGGAAGGCAGGAAGGGGTCTGTTCGATGCCACCCTGAGCTCCGGAGATGACTGCTCCGTTCCTGCATTCCTCCCTTCCTGCTTTCCTGAGAGGGGTTCGGAGGATCTCACCCACTCGAACGTTTTGCCATTTCGTGTCAAC
>JACPPM010000231.1 GCA_016191015.1 Acidobacteriota bacterium
GAGCGCATCTCGCGCGATGTCGCGCTTCCTGCCGGCTACTACATTCGCTGGGGCGGTCAGTTCGAAAATCTGCAAGCAGCCTCACGCCGGCTAGCCGTCGTCGTGCCCCTCGCCCTCGCCCTCATCTTCGCCATGCTCTACCTCACCTTCGGCTCCATCAAGCCGGCCGCACTCATCTACCTCAACGTCCCGTTCGCAGCCACGGGAGGTGTCGTCGCCCTGCTCCTGCGCGGCCTCCCGTTCTCGATCTCCGCCGGCGTCGGCTTCATCGCGCTCTTCGGCGTGGCCGTGCTCAACGGCGTCGTCCTGATGACGCAAGTCCGCGACATCGAAGCGAGGACGGATCTGACCACCCTCGAAGTCCTGCGCCGCGCCTGCGCACTCCGAATGCGCCCCGTCCTGATGACAGCCCTAGTGGCCTCACTCGGCTTCGTCCCGATGGCCATCGCCACCGGCTCTGGAGCCGAAGTCCAGCGCCCCCTAGCCACGGTAGTCATCGGCGGCCTCATCACCTCAACCGCGCTGACGCTCCTCGTCCTGCCCACCGTCTACAGCTTGTTCCGCGGGCGGAAGGCCGGGGTACCTAACGGAGTGTAAAATCGAAGCTTGTCCATTGAGGCGAACCGGTGGGAGATGTCCGCGGGCATTCCTTCGGAGAAGTGATGATCGGGGACTGCCGGGTTGCTCGGCATCCCGCCTTGCACTCCCCAATCCGTGCGAAAGACGGTACGAGAGCTCTTCGAGGCGCGAGTCTTCTGGATGTTGAGGAAGAAAGGACTTATTGCGCAGGAGCTTGTGGAGAAGATCCGCTCGTGGAAGCACACGGGCTTTGATTTTTTCGCCAGGCCACCCGTCTCGGACATGGATCAGATCGTGCAGATCGGTCTCTACGCGGCGAGAGCCCCGGCCGCTTCCGGACGACTTGTTCAGGGCGATGGTCCCGGGCTTCGATAATTCCCCAAGGGCGCCGTCCCGGCCCGAGACATCGGTGCTCTCTTCCAGCCCCCTTCGGAAAAATTTGACTACATGGACTGGATCGCACGCCTCACCTCTCATTTCCCTGAAAAAGGTGCCCAGACGCCTATTGTTTCTTTCTGACCAGCCTCAATCACGCACGCGACGGCCAGCATCTCTTGACGAACCTTCTCGTCAGCCGTGACTTTTGACTAAGCACGCAAAACCCGCTACTCTGAATCCGTGTTTCTGCTGCAGATCGCGGAATAGGTCGCTTCCTGACACGCTTCCGTCGTCGCCACGAATGATGGAAGCGTCCAGGAGTTGTTCCACTAATCCAGTATTACTACAGTTATGGTGTTTTAAGCATTCGGTCAGAAAAGCAGCCTACTATGGCCAAACCCACAAAGGTACCAGGAAAGCGATAGGCGTCGGCGAAAACCTGATTCGATTGTGTGTCGGGTTGGAGTCAGCTGAAGGCATTATTTTCGACATGTGTAACGCACTCTCTCGGGGAAACGCTCGGTGACGTTTTCCGTTTCGGGTCTACTAAGATCCCGAGAGGGCACTCCATACCATGAGAAGGGTTGAGAACTTGCCAGCGGAAGTACATGGATACTGTTGACAGGGCAACTCGGAGTAGGATGATGTCCGCGGTTCGGTCTCGCGGGACAAGATCGGAAATCGATCTCCGGCGGCGTCTATCCGCGCTGGGGTTCCGCTATCGCGTGAACGTACGGGACCTGCCGGGTAGGCCAGATATTGTTTTCCCGAAGTACAAGTCGGTAGTTTTCATACATGGTTGTTTCTGGCATAGTCACGAATGTCCTTTTGGTGCGGCTCCCCAGACACGGCGCGTCTGGTGGAAGCGGAAACTGGAAGGGAATCGGGTGCGCGACCAGGACGTACTTGCAATACTTCACGGGGTCGGCTGGCGAACGGCAGTGGTGTGGGAATGCTCTTTCCGAGGGGCCGGCGCGAAGCGCGATACGACTCTTGACAGCATTGCACGACGCATTGCAGTTTTTGTACGATCGAGGCGCAGGCATCTAGAGATCGCGGGCAAGACGGCGAAAGGTGCGGGGAATCCCCGCAGGGGTGACTGATGGCGAAGCAGTTAGTAGAGGAACGCTTCGATCGGATCGAGTTTCGGATGCACCCGCGGGTGTTTGCGGCCCTCGGGGCCGATCTTGTTACGAACGATGTGGTAGCGGTGATCGAGTTGGTCAAGAACTCCTATGACGCTTTCGCATCGAACGTTTGGATCCGCTTCAAGACCCGCCCTACAGACGGGGACTACCTGGAAATTGAAGACGATGGCCTGGGAATGTCAGAAGGAACCATCCGGGATGTCTGGTGCCTCGTCGCTACCCCATACAGGGAGGAGAACCCCCTTTCTCACAGTGGCAAGAAGAATCGTCGGGTTGCGGGCGCGAAAGGCCTTGGTCGGTTATCGGTAGCCAGGCTCGGCGACCGATTGCATATGCTGACCCAAGCGCCGGGCGAGTCTTGCTGGGAAGTACGGGTCAATTGGACAGACCTTGCGTCTAGCGACAACATGGACTCATGCTTTGCCAACGTGCGCCGATACGCTCGAAAATCGCCGTTCTTGAAGTCCGGCACACGATTGTGCGTGTTCGGACTCAGGAGCAAGTGGGTGAAATCCCGCATCTCCGACCTTGAGGATAGCCTGGCGCGACTGATTTCACCCTTCGCTGCCGCCGGCGACTTCAACATCTTTCTGTCCGCGCCTGGGACAGAAGCCGCCGAGGAGGTCCGAATCGAGTCACCGGAGTTCCTGCGCAAGCCGAAGTACAGTATTGCCGGGCAGGTTGATGCCGCGGGAAACGTGGCGGCCAAGTACCGCTTTGCCCCCGTCCGCAGCGGAAAAACGAGGAGTAGAGACATGTCCTATACATGGGAGCAAGTTTACGACACTATCCTCGATAAGGACCGCTTCCCTTTCACGCCCGATTCTGCGAATTGCGGCGGATTCTCTTTTGAAATTGGTGCGTGGGACATCGCATCGGAGGACGCACAGGAGATCGCAGAACGGTTTGATTTCCAGAAGAGTCGCGTCAGGAAAGCGATTCGCGCTCACAAGGGCATCTCGGTGTATCGTGACGGAATTCTTGTCCTGCCCAAGTCCGAGGGCGCAAGGGATTGGTTGGGGTTAGACCTGAGGCGCATCAGTAAGGTCGGCACCCGCATGAGTACAAGCCAGCTCGTCGGCTATGTCGCGATTACAGCCGCAGACAACCCCGACATTCAAGACACAAGCGACCGAGAGCGACTTGTTGACACCTTGGCAGTTGGGGAGTTCGAGGAACTTCTCAAAGCAATTGTATCCATGATGGAGAACGAGCGCGACCTGGATCGTGTGCGGCATGATCGTGAGAAGCCCCTTAGGGACCTGTTTGGCCAACTCTCCACTGACAAACTCGTGTCGGAGATTGGCGAGATGGCCGAGGAAGGGCTGGACGTGTCTGATGCGTTGCCGGTGGTACGCCGACATCTTGAGGCGTTCGACGCGGTTAGAAATGCGATCCAAGAGCGCTTTGTTTACTACAGCCGCCTCGCCACCGTCGGAACCATCGCTCAGATGCTGGTCCACGAAATTCGGAACAGGACCACTGCGTTCGGCGCGTTCATGGCTTTCATCAAGAAGCGTTTCGCTCCGTTCGAAGAGAAGGCCCTGGCCGAGGAATTCGACGCGGCACAGCGGTCGGTCGATTCGCTGGAGAGACTCGCCGATACGTTCGCGCCGTTGGCGAGTCGGGGATTCAGGCGGCGAAAGCGGGACTCGATCCTTGAAGAACGGATTCAATCCTGCCTGGCCTTGGTGAAGCGGGAGATTGAAAGCAAGGAGATCTCCTCCGATGTGCCACACGGGCAAACTCGCGTCGCCATGGATCCAGGCGAGCTGGACGCAGTCTTGTTGAACCTTGTTACCAACGCGATCTACTGGCTCGGCAACGTTTCGGACAGAAAGCGGCGACTCGCGTTTCAGATTGCTCCAATGGCCGGCGGCGCCCGCATTCGTGTGTCGGTTCATGACAACGGGCCGGGGATTTCAGAAGAGGACCGGGAGAAGATCCTGTTACCCGGCTTCACGCGCAAGCCGGGAGGTATTGGCATGGGGCTGACGGTAGCATCCGAACTTGTGGCCGAGTATGACGGTAACCTGGCGGTCGCCGATAACGGCGCCATCGGGGGTGCCACGTTCGTATTCGATCTTCCCGTGAAGAAGGAGTGACGCATGGCAAAGCTCCGGGTGCTGTTCATAGATGACGATGCGGAGGGCGTGCGCCCCGCCAGACAGAATTTGGAGGAGGAGACCTACAAATGCCATTGCGTGTCTTTCCCCGGATTCCAAGCCGCGCTCGCCGACTTTCGGCCTCATATCGCGATTGTGGACAGGATGGAAGGCGATGCCCCCCTGCACGAAAACACGGGGCGGCGCGTCTTCGATGAAATCTGGCAGCATCGTTTCTGTCCCGTGATCATCTACACCGCCTTTCCGGACGACGAACGAGACGACAGGGAGTCTCACCCACTTGTGCGTTACGTGACCAAGGGGCAGAACCTTGATGCCTTCAGGGCGGCGATTGAAGAACTTGCCCCGCATGCTCATGCGATCGAGAACGCCGAGCAACACATCCACGGACAATTTGCCATCGCGCTGCGCGACATCAGTTCGTATGCGGCCACGGCCTTCGACGATCCCGCGCAACGCCTTGACGTTGTAGTCCGGCAGGGCCGCCGCCGTCTTGCGGCGTTGATGGACGAAGAGACAATGGGCAAGCTAGCCAGTTGGGAGCAGTACATCTACCCGCCCGTCAGCAAGTGTCTGATGCTCGGCGACATCATTCGCCTGCAGAACCGTGCGCATGACGATCCCACCGCGTTTTGCGTGATTCTGACGCCTTCCTGCGATCTCGTGTCGGAAGGCGACCGCAAGCCAAAAGTGGAACAAGTTCTTGTGGCGAAGTGCTGTTCGCCCCGTGCTGGCATTCAGAAGGCTTCACTTGGACGAGATAAACGGGATAAGCAGACGGAGGTTGTACGTGGCTCCCTGCTGTCCCAAGGGTACTTCCACAGTATCGTCCCTTTCCCGGCACTCAAGGGTGTGATTCCCGCGTTGATGGCTGACCTGAAGAGCCTTCGACTCCTTCCGATTGCGGACGTTAGCCCGGCACAAAGTGGTAACTCCAACTATGCCCGGGTCGCTTCGCTCGACAGTCCGTTCAGAGAGCTAGTCTCATGGGCCTACCTGCAAACGGCTTGTCGTCCGGGCCTTCCCGACCGTGATTTGGACGCGTGGAGCAAAGAAATCGTGGAGGCTTGCGGGTTATAGTATGCGGACGAGCGATCGCATACCGGTTTTGGACTTCTACTGTGGTGCGGGCGGTCTGACGCGCGGGCTGCTTGATGCCGGCTTAAATGTTCTTGCCGGGTTTGATCTGGACGGGAACTGTCGCCAGAGTTACGAACGCAACAACCCGCCTGCGCGATTCATCGCGAAAGACATCCGGGAGCTTTCCATATGGGAACTCAGGAATCACTGTCATGGTGCGCCTTTCAGTGAAATGTTGTTCGCCGGATGCGCCCCATGCCAACCTTTCAGCCAACAAGTCAAGAATGGCGTATGCCGATGTGAGACAACACTGCTCGCGGACTTTGGCCGTTTGATCCACGAGGCACTGCCGGGGCACGTGTTCATGGAGAACGTGCCGGGAATTGCGCGCGTCAAAGGGAACAGCACCTTCAAGAGATTCCTTGGAGTGCTCAAACAAAATGACTATCGCTACGTCTACGGCCTCGTAGACGCGAAGCGGTTCGGTGTTCCTCAGACGCGACGGCGTTTGATCCTGATTGCGTCTCGCCACGGTCAACCAACCATGCCGCGCGAGAGACACGGCCGTGGCGCGTTACCGTTCAGGACAGTACGTCAGGCCATTTCCCACTTCCCACCGATTCATCCCGGTCAGACACACCCGGAAATCCCCAATCACGTTGCGGCTTCAATCACCGAGTTGAACATCAAACGTCTGCGCCACACTCCGCATGACGGTGGCGACCGCCGATCATGGCCGGAGAGCCTTCGTCTTGAATGCCATGCAGGTAACCACGAAGGTCACACCGACGTTTACGGCCGCATGGCTTGGGACGCCCCAGCCCCGACATTGACGGGGCGTTGCCACAGCATATCGAACGGCCGTTATGGGCACCCGACACAAGACAGAGCAATTTCCCTGCGCGAGGCGGCTGCGCTGCAGTCCTTTCCGGATGAATACGTGTTCTTCGGATCCAACAAACACATTGCCCAGCAAATCGGTAACGCCGTGCCTGTTCGCCTCGCTGAGGCGCTAGGTAGGCATCTTCTGGCAATGTGAACGGCTAGTTGCTGGGCCGGCACTGAGCGTGTCGAGGGCGCGAGTCAGAACGACAATCGCACGCTGGTACGCCAGGAAGCGGATGTGTTCATCGGGAGTGTGGTCGAGCGCAAAGTCGCCGGGCCGGTAAGCGAGGACCGGCGTCTGCCAGACTGCAATCTATCGCGGCCAACCCGACGCCGGTAGACTGCAGCACATTTAGAATTACACGAGCGTTGGACGGTACCCACGGACGACCGTGACTGGGGGAGCCGAGAGGGTTGATCGGATTCGGTGAAGTGGGCTGAGTCGCGCGCGGTCTGCCCAGCAAAACGGCGTTTCGTTCTCGACACTGAATCGGTTGATGGGCGAGTGCGGTCGCCGCACGGCGGAGTCTGCAGCGCTACTGGTTCTGAGGGAAGTGACGGCAGCCGCAAGGCGATCGCGGGAGTCCCCCGCACGACGCAGCGCGGCACTTTCATCAAGCTCGGGCGGGACTTCGGTGCGAAAAGCAAATTCCTGTAGCGGATTCCCCGCCGTTGGTCGAGTTGAAGACCCGGTTGGCACTCGTCGCCAGATAGGCATTCAGACCGTTGGTGGGATCAACGACGATCGCCGTGATTGCGTTGGTGGCCCTGAGGGACAGTCCCTTAGCCTCGGTGTCTATGTGGTCCCGCCATTGCTAGACTTGTAGAATCCCCGCTTTCCTACCCTCTATGGTAAGATGGTGGTCGAAGACTTAGCAGCCCTCTCGGCTCGCAGCACTGGTTGTTGGGAATGAGAAGACGATGGCACGCTTAGTGAACATTGGCAGCGGAAGAATAGGTCTGGCGGTAGTTGCCCCTCTTGCCAAACAGGCCGGTTTGTCCTTGACGCTGACGAAAGGCTCTGAGAAAGTCTGTTTGTTCACCACTCCGAGTCAAGCCCTTTCTTAGTTGAAATTCTCCACGGCTCGCATCCACGTTACGCGACCTTCCTCTTCGATCCCGTCGAGGTCGTCGCCTCAATGTTTAGTTCTCGTTTGAGGGCTTCCCGGAGCTTCGGGAGATGGCGGTAGCCGATCACCTTCCTCAAGCGCGGTTCGATCTCGACGAGTGCGGTCGCCAGCCAGCGTTGCCGCTGACTCGAGTTCTTCCAGTGATCGACCTTCGCCCACCTTTCCTCGACGAGGGCATTGACGGATTCAAGGCAATTCGTCGTCTTCGCGGAGGGCACCGGTCTACCCGGCTGCCCAAGGGATTCCCTGAAGAACCTTTGTGGAAGACCATTTGACGCAGTCCGCCATCCGTGCTTTACTATGGTCACCTGACGAGGTGGTTGGGATGTCCAAATGTGCGAGGAATTTGAGAGATCGGCATGGCGAGCCGGCAAGGATGATTGGCCCGCGCACGATTGAGTTTGAGATCGCGCGGATGAACCCCCTGAACAAGATCACGGCGTCTGACGTACCACGCGGCCTTGATCCTGAGGATGTAGCCATTGACTGCAGCGTCGTGTCCGCACCAATCGAAGTGATTCGTTCTAGCCAACAGCAGTCGGTCCCGTCAACGCATCGTCGCCGAACCTGACGGGGCAACTGTTCCTGGCTGGACCGGCAGCGGGCAACAGCAGATCAAAGAAGCTGAATGATCGAGACAAGGAACCCACGGCCTTCTCGACCCAAACTCACTTTT
Source organism: Acidobacteriota bacterium (assembly GCA_016191015.1). Taxonomy (GTDB): domain Bacteria; phylum Acidobacteriota; class CAIWXX01; order CAIWXX01; family CAIWXX01; genus JACPPM01. The sequence goes on from JACPPM010000231.1 coordinate 8,003, forward strand.
GTCCTGCGTATCCGTGATCTTGTACATGGATTTGTTTACTTGACTGACCTTGAAGTTAGCGTTATCAATCATCCCCTCTTCCAGCGACTGAGGCATATCCGTCAGAATGACGTTGCATTCTTCGTCTACCCCTCCCTCAACATTTCTCGGTTCGAGCATAGTCTGGGCTGTGCTCATGTCGCGGGGAAGATGGCGGTCAGCATGACCCGAAGTGCTCTCTGGCCGCGATACCAGGAGACTATCAACCTTGAAACTGACGATTTCGAGCAGGTATGCCGGCTCTACGCACTGCTTCACGACGCAGGACACCTGCCCCTCAGCCACTTGTTTGAGATCGCCTTCGAGGATTTCGCACACCAGCGTGAACCCGATCGTTCACTCGTATCTCTATGTGAGGAGTGGTTTGGCGGTAGAAACTTCACGAAACTCCATGAGTCGTGCGGCAGCGCGGTTGCGGCCCGGATACTCGGCGAACTGAAAGCAGCACGCCGGGTCAGGGAGTGCGTGCTCACATTGATGCGTTCAAAGTCACTTCCTCTGGCAGATCCCCTAAGACCCATCAAGAGTTTGATCGATTCAGAAATCGATGCGGATCGCATTGATTCCACGGCACGCGACGGACTACTTGCCGGTCGGGAATATGGAACATATGACATAGAGCGTCTGTGTTCATCAGTTACAATCCAGCGACACGGAGATGGATGGCGCCTCGCCTACTCCCACAAAGCGCTCGGGTCCATCGAAGCACTCATGTTGGATCGATATCGCACCCATACATGGATTCATTTCCACCATCGTGTCGTGGCGATGAAGGTTGCGACTGCGGAGTTGATAACCAGACTCCTGGGCCGGGACATCATCACCAAGGAGTCTTTTGCTCTCAATGACAAGCAGTCGATGCCGCTCCGGGATGACATCTGGTTGTGGTCACTGCTTCGAGACCATGCATCCGACATCACTAAGGACCCTGTCGGGAAGGCGGCCAGCGCTGCGGTGTTCTTCAGGGACACGTGCGAACTGAGACTGCTTTGGAAAAACCGAACCGAGTACAACGAATGGAACACAAAAGCGATGTTGTCGGCTGGAAAGAGTCGGATGCCGGTTTTCAAGCGGGACTACGAGGAAAGTATTTCCCGATTGCTCAAAGCCAAGGTGGTTACGTATTGGGTGAAGTTCAAGCCGGTTGGGGACGACGTGATACCGCTGAGTTCCGAACAGGGTGATAAGGCATTCGGCGACTTGGCGCCCTCGTCTCGACTCATCGGTTCGCTGGCAGCGATCTGGGAAGGGGAGCCACAATACTACGTCGTTCTTCTCGGACCCGCAGGGCAGAAGATGGACGATATCCGGAAGGCGTGGGTAAAGCACACGGCGGAGTGGATGGCGAGGTGAGGACTGGACTCAGCATTTGACGGCTGAGGAGCTTGGCCAAGCTTGGAGCCATATTTCTACTTGTCTTCCTTGCTCGACATGATACTTGTAACAGACGGAAACACCAAGGCAAATGGAGCGATCTGGTGTTCCGCTCGCTTCCGCCGCGGCTGGCGGCCGACCAGACCTCAGCTCCGGAGTCCTTGACAACGGGGCAGCCACGGGAAGTCCTCGCCAACATCGTTGCATTCATCGCCTGGACGATGGCCACGGACGGCACCTCCGGCATGTCGGTCAAAGTCGTTCGTGGGAGCCAAGTGATTAACGCGGAGGGATTCGGATTCGCGGAGAGCGAGGCCGGTCGCGCGGTGACACCCGATAAGCTATTCTGCACGGAGCGGTGCTTCGCCCACCGGAGGCTGGTGATCGCGACGGCGGTCCTGGTGATGGTTGCCGGAGTAGGGCTCGCCACGAGGCTCGGCGGCGAGTTCATCCCGCGGCTCGACGAAGGAGACATCTCGATCAGCGCCATTCGCCCGCCTTCGGTGGCCATCTCGGAAGTGGCCGCGAGCACCGGGCGCATCGAGCGAGTCCTCAAGAGATTCCCAGAGGCGATCACGATCGTGAGCCGGTCGGGTAGCCCTGAGCTGGCAACAGACGTGATGGGAATCGAGCTGGGCGACGTCTTCGTCATTCTCAAGCCGATCTCCGATTGGACGACAGCGCGTACGAAGGGAGAGCTCATCGAGAAGATGAACGAGGCGCTCACTGAGGCGGTGCCAGGCGTCGGATTCTCTTTCACGCAGCCGATCGAAATGCGTTTCAATGAGCTGATCGCCGGGGTGCGCTCGGACGTGGGCATCAAGCTCTTCGGTGACGATCTCGAGACCTTGCGCAAGAAGGGCGAGGAGATCGCACGGGTCGTCGCGGCTGTTCCCGGCGCCGAGGACGTGAAGGCGGAACAGACGAGCGGCCTGCCGGTGATTCGCGTAAAGGTGGATCGCGATCGCTGCGCGCGCTACGGCATCTCGGCCGGCGACGTTCTCGACACTGTCGAAGCGGCGCGTGCCGGGAAGGTAGTCGGCACCGTTTTCGAAGGCCAGCAGCGGTTCGCCCTCGTCGTCCGGTTCGACGATGACGCGGCGCGCACGATCGACTCGCTCGCGAACGTCCCCGTGGCCTCTCCAGGTGGTGCCAGCATCCCGCTCGGGTAGCTCGCCACGATCGCTAGGGACACCGGCCCGGCGCAGATCAGCCGCGAGGCCGTCCGCCGCCGGATCGTGGTCGAGCTGAATGTGCGTGGACGAGACGTGGCCTCGTTCGTGTCCGAGGCGCAGGAGCGGATCGTGCGCGAGGTCACGCTTCCAGCCGGCTACTACCTCCGCTGGGGCGGCCAGTTCGAAAACTTGCAAGCAGCCTCCCTCCGGCTGGCCGTCGTCGTGCCCCTCGCCCTCACTCTCATCTTCGCAATGCTCTACTTCACCTTCGGCTCGCTCAAGCCGGCCGCGCTCATCTACCTCAACGTCCCCTTCGCAGCCACGGGAGGTGTCGTGGCCCTCCTCCTGCGCGGCCTGCCCTTCTCGATCTCGGCCGGCGTCGGCTTCATAGCGCTCTTCGGCGTGGCGGTGCTCAACGGCGTCGTCCTGATGACGCAAGTGCGCAACATCGAGCAGAAGACGGATCTGCGCACACTTGACGTCCTGCGCCGCGCTTGCGCGCTCCGCACGCGCCCCGTGCTGATGACAGCCCTCGTGGCCTCGCTCGGCTTCGTCCCTATGGCCCTCGCGACAGGCTTCGGCGCCGAGGTCCAGCGGCAGGCCGCAGCACTAAACGCGGTACGTGAAGTCGGGCTGTCAGTACCTCTCGAGAAGCGACTTCACAGACCTGAGGACCTCACCGCATCAATTGTGTCCGCCTGGGAAAGGTAAACCCAATTCCAAGGGAAGCTCGACTAGGCGAAACTCTCTTGATGAAGGATCGTAAGAGACTGCGATGTCGGTTTTCTCGCGCAAAATCGGGGGGCGGGCCCGATCTTTCGGGATGTCCATTTCCCGGCCGTCGGAGGTTTTCAACGTGAACCTGGTGTCATAGACCTTCTGCACTTCCCCGAGGACGATTCGGGCCTCTAGCTGACGGGCGCTAGGGTATTTCCACCATGCGTCACCTGGCTGCGCATCGGCCCCTGGCTCAGGTTCTCTCCACCACACTTCGGCCGATCCCGGGCGTACCTCCGCAGCCAGCTCACCCTTGCCCAAGAAATCCTGAACGGATCCGACATAGATCGCTTCCGTGGCCGACCGAGCCCGCGTATTGACTGCAACCCGTCCTCGTTCGGAACGTAACCGCGGGAACGATCCTGTTTTCTGCCAGCTCTCCAAGGACGACACCACGGCAGCTTCAAACTCCCTTAGAGCGCGATCCTGGCTCATTTGTTTCCAGATGGGGAACCGCGCAACACCAACCGCGAGGAGAGTTCCCATCGCTGCAACAACCCAGGGCGCTCGCCTTGATCTCCCGGGCACGAGCAACTGGTATGCCAAGAGCACCACCGCCAGGACTATCCCACCTTCCACAACCATGAGCGGCGGAGCGGTGGCAGCTTTGAATATGCATAGGACTGTGGCAAAAACCACAACAATCGCAAGAGAATGTGCTAACAGATTCCGCTCGCGTCCCATCGACCGCTTCAGATCAAAGGAAGACGCGGACATCGACTGACTCACTAGCTGGGCTCTTCGCGGCGAGACCACGGCCCGTAGACCCTCCAGGACGCTACGTCGCCAACTCCCGGGCCTTGGGTCCGCCGGCCGGGGAGGTACAGGCGGCTTATGTGAGGACAATCGTTCTCGGAGCAGCTCATTCACCGCTTCCGGAAGCTCTACCCGGCGTGACGTGACTGCCGTCGATACAATGGAAGCTGAAAACCCATGGATTGAGTCAACCACAAGTAACATCCAATCCGGATCACCGATGATTCGCTCAGAAGTGCGTGGATCCGCGGCAAGCAATCCGAGCAACTTCTCGAGCGTCGCTGACCCGTCGCCCAGCGCACGGACGGACATCAGGGCCGGTATGCCCCTCAGTGCAAGGGGCAGAATGTCCTGCTGGTCCGAGCCGCCGACGATCTGCGCTACTTGAAGATCCAACTCCTTTGGTGGAATGCCTGCTTTCTTGACGATGTCGAGGATGTCGAGGTGTTCAAGAACACCCTCCCGAAGACGCTCGGCCAAGTATTCCCTGCGTTGGCGGAGAGCGTGGGGGAACGATGTTTCGACTGACTTCACGGGCTAGGTCTCGTCCTCAGTGCGATTGTTAAAGGTCCGAATGCGAGGTCGCACACCCGGCAACTCATAGTAGCTCCAATACGCATCTACGACCTTCGCCAACACCTGCTTGAGAGCATCGAGTTCCATCCGCTTACTGGCAGTTAGCGTGAGTTCCCTCATATAGTGGCCACTCTGCAGACTCATCCAGCGCAGAAGCCCCTTCGAGAAACCTAGCTCACCTGCTGCACACAGCGGAAAACCCGAAGCCAGGCTAGAGTGCTTCCATACGTTGTCGATGGATAGCATTACGACAAAATACCCTTCGGGGAATAGGACCCAAAGCCACGGATCTTTTATCTTTACCACCGCATGCTCTGGCCCATCCCCTACGTTATCTATGATGTCGTCATTGACAGGATCGAGAAACCGGTCGCCTTGGGCAAGCGAACATAGCGCACAATGATGGTAGGGCAGAAGCCAATGTAACCATGTCTTCATATTGTTTTTGTATGAGACCAGAGACGGCGCAAGACCTGAGAATACTCCTTCCCACGCTGGATCAGACACGAGGCCCCTTGACCCCAGAAAGACATCGAGATCCGCGGCATCGAACGGTTTGCCGCTGGTGGACAGGCAAGGAACGAGAAAGGACTCTGGGTGAACGTACGAGCTATTCCTGCGCGCCCACCGGCTCAAGAACTCATCAAGCCTTCCCAGCTGAAGAGTCGGACCGTTCCACTTGGCCAATGTTGACCTCAGAGAATCTTCCCAGAAAGTGCATCTTCCTACAAATCGTACGCTATTATAAACTCCTTTGCAATTGTCGGGTGCAACAGACGTTTCGTTCTGAAGAGCGAGTTCGCCCGGGCGACGCTGGTCGATGAGGATTGACCACGATGCTGAAGGGTATCGTCGATTTCAGCCTCGCGAATCGGGCGCTCGTCCTGATCGGCGCAGTGCTGCTCGTTCTCGGCGGCGGTTACGCGCTCACTCAGCTTCCGCTCGACGCCGTCCCCGACATCACCAACGTTCAGGTGCAGGTTCTCACCAAGGCCCCGGCGCTCGGGCCGGTCGAGATGGAGCAGTTTGTCACGTACCCGATCGAAGCGGCCATGAACGGCCTGCCGCGGCTCGTCGAGATCCGGTCGATCTCGCGCTACGGCCTCTCGGCAGTTACGGTCGTCTTTGAAGATGGCGTGAACGTCTACTTTGCGCGCCAGCTCGTGAGTGAGCGACTGGCGCATGCGCGCGAAGCCATCCCGCCTGAGATCGGCTCGCCCGAGATGGGCCCGGTCACGACGGGTCTCGGCGACGTGCTTCAGTTTACGGTCGAAGGCGACGGGGTTTCGGCCATGGAGCGGCGCACGATTCTCGACTGGCAGATCGCACCGCGGCTTCGCGCCGTGCCGGGTGTGACCGAGGTGAATGCGTGGGGCGGGCTGCCGAAGGAGTACCAGATCGTCGTGGACCCCTCGAACTTGATAGCCTATGACCTGTCCCTCAAAGAGGTCTTTGAGGCCGTCGAAAGGGGGAGCCGCAACGCGGGCGGCGGCTACATCGAGCACAATCGGGAACAGTACATTCTGCGAGGCGAAGGGCTGGTCGAATCCCTCGCCGACGTCGAGAAGATCGTGCTCAAAGTCGGGTCGGACGGAACGCCGATCACCGTCGGGAACGTCGCGCAGGTTCGCGAGGGAGCCATGCTCAGGATCGGCGTCGCGACAAGAGACGGCCGGGGCGAGACCGTGATCGGCCTTGTGCAGATGCTCGCAGGCGAGAATGCGCTCCAGGTGGCGACGCGCGCGCGCGAGGCGATCGATGACCTGCAGTCGTCGCTGCCGAAGGGAGCTCGAGTGGTCCCCTACTACGATCGCGCGGTCTTCGTTCACCGCGTGATCCGGACGGTTGTGACGAACCTGCTCGAAGGGAGCCTGCTCGTCGTGGCCGTGCTTCTGGCGTTCCTCGGCCACGTCCGCGCGGGCCTGGTCGTGGCCTCAGCCATCCCGCTCTCGATGCTGATCGCCTTCACGGGCATGGTCGAGAGCCGCATCTCGGCGAACCTGATGAGCCTCGGAGCCATCGACTTCGGGCTGATCGTCGATGGCGCCGTGGTCCTTGTCGAGAACGTCGTCCGGCGACTCTCCGAGCCGGAGGGACGCGAGAGGACCGTGCGGCAGCTCACGGCCGAGGCCGCGCACGAGGTCATGCGGCCGATCGCCTTCGGCATCGGCATCATCATCCTCGTGTACCTCCCGATCCTGACCCTGGGCGGCATCGAAGGGAAGATGTTCAAGCCCATGGCTTGGACCGTCGTCTTCGCTTTGGCCGGATCGCTGCTCCTCACGCTGACGCTCACGCCGGTCCTCGCCTCGATATTCCTCAAGAAGACGGGGCGCGAGCATGAGCCGCGTTTCGTGGAAAAACTACGGCGGCTCTATCTCCGCGCGCTCGACGTGTGCTTCGCCCACCGCCTGCTCGTGATCGCGAGTGCGGCGCTGATGATGCTGGCCGGCGCTCTGCTGGCCACGAGGCTCGGCGGCGAGTTCATCCCGCGGCTCGACGAAGGAGACATCTCGATCAGCGCCATTCGCCCGCCTTCGGTGGCCATCTCGGAGGTGGCCGCGAGCACAGGGCGAATCGAACGAGTGCTCAAGAGATTCCCCGAGGCGATCACGATCGTGAGCCGTTCGGGCAGCCCCGAGCTGGCCACGGACGTGATGGGAATCGAGCTGGGCGACGTGTTCGTCATTCTCAAGCCGATCTCCGATTGGACGACAGCGCGCACGAAGGGCGAGCTGATCGAGAAGATGAACGAAGCGCTCACCGAGTCCGTGCCGGGCGTCGGGTTCTCTTTCACGCAGCCGATCGAAATGCGCTTTAACGAGCTGATCGCCGGCGTGCGCTCGGACGTGGGCATCAAGCTCTTCGGCGACGATCTCGAGACCTTGCGCAAGAAGGGCGAAGAAATCGCCCGAGTCGTCGCCGCAGTTCCCGGGGCGGAGGACGTGAAGGCCGAGCAGACGAGTGGCCTGCCGGTGATTCGAGTAGCAGTCGATCGCGATCGCTGCGCGCGCTACGGTATCTCGGTCGGCGACGTCCTCGACACCGTTGAAGCGGCGCGCGCCGGGAAGGTAGTCGGCACCGTTTTCGAAGGCCAGCAGCGCTTCGCCCTCGTCGTCCGCTTCGACGATGATGCGGCGCGTACGATCGACTCGCTCGCCAACGTCCCCGTGGCCTCTCCCGGTGGCACCAGCATCCCGCTCGGGCAGCTCGCCACGATCGCCATGGACACCGGCCCGGCGCAGATCAGCCGCGAGGCTGTCCGCCGCCGGATCGTCGTCGAGCTCAACGTACGAGGACGAGACGTGGCCTCGTTCGTCGCCGAGGCGCAGGAGCGCATCGTCCGCGAGGTCACGCTTCCAGCCGGCTACTACATTCGCTGGGGCGGCCAATTCGAGAACCTGCAAGCAGCCTCCCGCCGGCTAGCAGTCGTCGTACCGCTCGCCCTCGCCCTCATCTTCGCCATGCTCTACTTCACCTTCGGCTCCATCAAGCCAGCCGCGCTCATCTACCTCAACGTCCCCTTCGCAGCCACGGGAGGTGTCGTCGCCCTCCTCCTGCGCGGCTTGCCCTTCTCGATCTCCGCAGGCGTCGGCTTCATAGCGCTCTTCGGCGTGGCAGTGCTCAACGGCGTCGTCCTGATGACGCAAGTCCGTGACATCGAATCGAAGACCGATCTGACCACCCTCGAAGTCCTCCGCCGCGCCTGCGCCCTCCGAATGCGCCCAGTCCTGATGACAGCCCTAGTGGCCTCGCTCGGCTTCGTCCCGATGGCCATCGCCACAGGCTCGGGCGCTGAAGTCCAGCGCCCCCTGGCCACCGTAGTCATCGGCGGCCTCGTGACCTCCACCATCCTGACGCTATTTATCCTGCCCGCGATCTACAGTCTTTTCCGCGGGCATGGCAGCAGTGTAGCAAGAGAGATATGAAATGAGCGCAAGTTGCCTTTCGGAGTGCGGGAGCGCAGCTCCCGCTTTCTTGGCACCGAGTGACAGCATCGACCCCTGATCGCACCCCATGATTCGCTCGCGGACCCCGTCAGAGAGTCGAACAAGCTGCTGAGATCTGGAAAGATAGCCGAGAACAGAGGGAACCGAAGAGGCCAAGAAGGCGAACCAGAAGATGCAGGCGTGGATCGAGGCAAGAACGCGGTCCGACGTCGTCGGCAAGATCCTGGCGAGCACCAAGTTCGTTTTCGAAGTTCTCCAGCTACCGGCACATCCCTCGCCCATACCGATCGGCTCCCTGGAGCCCGATTCTGGCTCGGCCGACTTCTACTACATCTAGATCAGTGCCGCGGAGGCATGAAGCAAGGCCGGAGGTGTCCTCTTGGACGCGAGAATCCACTGGAATCTTGATCCCTCGGGCCTTTCGTCCTATCTTCTCGGTATGCTTCCGACTCGAACCCTCCGGCCGATACGCCATTCCGACCCGATTCGGACTCCCGGGTGTCCGAATGGGGTGTTTCCCGGTGCTAGCAAGTCGGCTCACCGGTTCGGGTAGGGGGTATCCCGAACAGCAAATCCCTATAGCGTCCCCTTCGCACTGCTCCTGTAAGGCGAGATGATCGAAATGTCGAGACGTGCTGTAGAATTGAGTGACCCGGACACATAGATGAACGGTCCACTTGATAGCACGTACTCGGACGAGACATCAACTGGTGGTCGATCTGACGCATTCCGCGGCATTGGCCGGGCGACCGTTGCTGCTCGTGTCGGAGATCTTGATGGGTTCGACTGGCTCCTCGCGTTGAAGCGCGACTATTTCCCAGACAAGCTCGAGTTGAAGGCCCCCCTCGTCATTGAGGTCATGGCCACACGCCGTATTGTTCAGGAACAGGTACTGGATCATGTGTCATCGGCGACGATAATCATCGTGGATTTCGGCGAACACTATCTTCGACTGCTCACTCGTGTATGCGAGATGACCGGAAATCCGCAGCCTACGCGTGGAGAGGCAATCCGCCACGCGCTGGAGCGGACATTGCCGCGCGAATTCATCGAAGACTATCTGCTCGCCTTGCGTGGGGCAGTCATGCTCTCGACACCGATTCCCAAGATTGAGACGATACTCCGAGATATCTTGCAGGAAACAGGATCGGGAGTCGTTGATCACGGGCTGTTGGTTGACGGTGACGACTTGCAGGCGATGAAGGACCCGGAGTTCCGGGAATTCGTTGCCAGGTTCTCCGCTGCGTTTGCGGATGCGCTGGCTCCAGACCGCCAAGCGGAGGCAATCTTAGCCGCGCAGAGTATGGGGCGGCTCCTTACGCCAGGCTACATTGGATCCGTCACTCTCGGCGAAACCGTGTCGGTTGACAGATACTTTGATCAAGGTGGTGCCCATTCATTCGAAGGACTCGTGCGTGCTTACGATCGTGTCGTAAGCGCCCTCAAGGACGCAACGGATCGTTTCTTTTTCAATAGCCTGCGCGGAGGTGCACTCGAGCAACATGATTCGGCGCTGCTACTCGGAATCCAGGCAGCGGACATCGCAGCGAGAATCGCGGCGGATGAATACCAACGCTTTCCCGATGACCGATCGGGTGGTTTGGCCGCAGTGAAGCACAGGTTCGATAGGGTGTTCCTGAACGACCGTTGGGTCTGATCAAACAAGGATGATCAATGGTCCGGAGAGCGCCATGGCAATGCGAAATGGGGCGCAGACCTAGACTTGGAATGGCCTTCTTCCAATGAGGCTGGGGCGCACCGTTCTGGCGAGAGTCGGGATCAACACCGCTCAAAGACGGAAACTGAAGAGTGCTCGCGGATTGGACGCGAACACGAATTTGAACTGAGATGAGAGATCTGCAGCGTCTCGACCGGATGAACCGGCAAACTCCGGACACAGACGCATCGGAAGCCCGCAACGAGCGGAGCTCCCGGATGCCATGTTCCGTGAATCAAGAACACAACTGCAAGGAATGGATCGACGCTGGGGGCCACCACGGCCCCCGGTGGCCGATCACCGGAGTCGCATTCCTCAGAGGTAATCCTTAACCAGGTGCGGCTGAGAAAGGCGTTGCGCCGCGACGATGTTTTCACTCATGCTTCGGGGCCGTGCTAGAGGGCAGCGACATGACATCGTCGAGCCGACCGTGTCTCCGATCATTCAGCCATCTTGACAACGGTCCCTGACAGTGGCCATCGCCAGACCCTCCGCGAGACTCATGCGAATCCTCATGGCTCCCCGATGCCGCGCAGCACGCGCGCGAGGATCTCTGCGTCAATGTAGAGGCGATGATTCACAAGCTCTTCGATCACCGGCCGGGCGCGATCCAAGAGACCTAGCTGCTTCGCCGCCAGCACGATCCCGATCGTACCTGTCAGCCCTATTCCGAGTGAACGCGCGCTGCGTCTTCCGAGCAGGTCATCGATAACCACCGTGCTTTCCGGCCGCGCAAGTCCCAACGCCAGAACTTCGGCTTCGCCCGCGCCCAGATCCCAACGAACGATCTCATCGGTCAACGGCCCTGCTTTCTCCACGCGGATCCAATCGAGCGATCGCACCCTCTCGTAGCACATGTCACGCCCTGCGCCGGCCTCGAGCTCATCGAGCACAGCAACCGGGATCGAGATATCACCCGAGAGCTTGTGGAGCAGTTCGAGCTGGTTGACGGCGTGGAGAAGGACCAGAGGGGAGGTGTTAACGACGAGTGTCCGCGGCACTCCCGGCATCCTCCAGCATCTCCTCTGCAGTCTGCTGACAGACTGGCACCTTCCGCCTCCAGCATTCGTCGATGAACTCAGCCCTGCTAATCCCGGCTATCTCGGCCCCCCGGCTTTGAGACAGCAGACCCTCCGCGAACCACTGGACCGCGGCCGCGACGCGGACCTCCTTTGCGAATTCCTCCGGGGACTTCTGAAGCGTCGAGAAGACACTCGCAGGGAACTCAAGCGTTATAGTCGGCATCGGACTACCTCCTGCCTCGCCCAATAAGTCTATCGCGAAACGGCATCCCGCGACAGGCCCGGCCCTTCTCGGAGTCAAGAACTCCTGACGCGGCGTCTCTATTTGCGCGCGTTCGACGTGTCCTTCACCCGCCGGCGTCTGGTGATCGCGACGGTGGTTCTGGTAGCTGGCAAGAGACGTGATGGGAATCGAGTTGGGCGACGTGTTCGTCATTCTCAAGCCGATCGCCGATTGGACGACAGCGCGCACGAAGGGTGAGCTGATCGAGAAGATGAACGAAGCGCTCACAGAGTCCGTGCCCGGTGTGGGGATCTCTTTCACGCAGCCGATCGAGATGCGCTTCAACGAGCTGATCGCCGGGGTGCGCTCGGATGTCGGCATCAAGCTCTTCGGCGACGATCTGGAGACCTTGCGCAAGAAGGGCGACGAGATAGCCCGGGTCGTCGCGACTGTTCACGGCGCAGCGGATGTGAAGGCGGAACAGACGAGTGGCCTGCCGGTGATTCGAGTAAAAGTGGACCGGGATCGCTGCGCGCGCTACGGCATCTCGGTCGGCGACGTCCTCGACACCGTCGAAGCGGCGCGCGCCGGGAAGGTAGTCGGCACCGTTTTCGAAGGCCAGCAGCGCTTCGCCCTCGTCGTCCGCTTCGACGATGATGCGGCGCGCACGATGGACTCGCTCGCGAACGTCCCCGTAGCATCTCCAGGTGGCGCCAGCATCCCGCTCGGACAGCTCGCCACGATCGCCATGGAAACCGGCCCGGCGCAGATCAGCCGCGAGGCCGTCCGGCGCCGGATCGTCGTCGAGCTGAATGTGCGAGGACGAGACGTGGCCTCGTTCGTCTCCGAGGCGCAGGAGCGCATCTCGCGCGAGGTCGCGCTACCAGCCGGCTACTACCTCCGCTGGCGCGGCCAGTTCGAGACCCTGCAAGCAGCCTCACGGCGGCTAGCCGTCGTCGTGCTGATCGCCCTCACTCTCATCTTCGCCATGCTCTATTTCACCTTCGGCTCCATCAAGCCCGCCGCGCTCATCTATCTGAACGTCCCGTTCGCGGCCACGGGCGGCGTCGTCGCCCTGCTCCTGAGAGGTCTCCCCTTCACGATCTCCGCCGGCGTCGGCTTCATAGCGCTCTTCGGCGTGGCCGTGCTCAACGGTGTCGTCCTGATGACCCAAGTCCGCGACATCGAATCGAAGGCCGATCTGACCACCCTCGAAGTCCTCCGCCGCGCCTGCGCTCTCCGCATGCGCCCGGTCCTGATGACAGCCCTCGTGGCTTCTCTCGGCTTCGTCCCGATGGCCATCGCCACCGGTTCCGGAGCCGAAGTCCAGCGCCCCCTGGCTACAGTAGTCATCGGCGGCCTCGTGACCTCCACGATCCTGATGCTATTCATCCTGCCCGCGATCTACAGTCTCTTCCGCGGGCATGGCAGCAGGGTATCAAAAGAGCTATGAAATGCGCGCAAGTTGCCTTTTGGAGTGCGGGAGCGCAGCTCCCGCTTTCTTGGCACCAAGTGATAGCATCGACCCCGGATCGCACCCCATGATTCGCTCGCTGGCCTCGTCAGAGAGTCGAATAAGCTGCCGAGATCCGGAACGATAGCCGAGAACAGAGGGAACCGAAGAGGCCAAGAAGGCGAACCAGAAGATGCAGGCGTGGATCGAGGCGCGAACGCGGTCCGACGTCGTCGGCAAGATCCTGGCGAGCACCAAGTTCGTTTTCGAAGTTCTCCAGCTACCGGCACATCCCCCACCCATACCGATCGGATCCCGATTCTGGCTCGACCCACTTCTACTACTTCTAGATCAGTGCGGCGGACGCCTGAAGCAAGGCCGGAGGTGTGCGCTTGGACGCGAGGATCCACTGGAAGCTTGATCCCTCGGGCCTTTCGTCCTATCTTCTCGGTATGCTTCCGCCTCGAACCCTCCGGCCAACGCGCCATTCCGACCCGATTCGGGCTCCCGGGGGTGCGATTTGGGTCGGAATGACGCGTTCCTCCGTGCCACCAAGTCGGTTGCTGAGATCGGGTCAGAGCAGTCCCGGAAACCAGATTCTTATGACCCAAGTTTGCCGGCACGAATCTGTTGGCCGGACGAGCGCTGCGCCGGACGATGTATCCCCTGCTTCCACCCGAGCTTGGCCAGGATTTCGTTCTCTCCGATGTGCTCCGCTACGGTAGCCTGCCGGTCATTTGGAAGTCGGTCGTCAGAGAAGAGAGTCTCGAGGCTTATGTGCACACCTATCTGAGGGAAGAGATCCAGGCGGAGGCACTCGTGCGGAATCTGCCAGGATTTGCGCGCTTTCTGCCCGTGGCAGCCCTTTTCCATGGCCAGGTGTTGAGCGTTTCCGGGTTGGCCCGGGACGCGGGGGTGGCACGTACAACTGTGAACGGCTATATCGAGATCCTCGCCGACACGCATCTGGCATGGTTGCTGCCGGCATTCGAGGGGAAGCTGCGGGTCAAGGAGCGCAAGCATCCCAAGCTCTACTGGGTCGACCCAGGGATCGTGAGAGCGATCCGGCGCGAATTTCATCCCCCGACGGAATCTGAGCGTGGGGCGCTGCTCGAGGGGTGGGTGGGTATGCTGTTGCGTGCATTTGGCGACCCCGCATCGGGCTCGGGTCGCGGCATGACTGCCTGTACTATTGGGCGCCATCCGAAGGAGGTGCAGAGGTCGATTTCATCGTTCAGCGTGGCCGTGGACTGACAGCCTTCGAGGTGAAGGCGAAGGAGAGGCTGCACGAGCGGGATTTCCGCAGCGTACGGACAGTCGCACGGATGCCGGGACTCCTGCGACGACTCGTGGTCTTTCTTGGTGACCGGCCGTTTCGAACCGAGGACGGCATCGAAGGCGTGCCGATCGAGCAGTTCATCTCGATGCTGGAGCAGCGACGGATCTGATGAGGCAACATGAAGACATCCTGGCCGCTCGGACCGGTCGAGATGGAGCAGTTTGTCACGTACCCGATAGAAGCGTCCATGAACGGCCTGCCGCGGCTCGTCGAGACGCCGTCGATCTCGCGCTATGGCCTCTCGGCGGTTACGGTCGCCTTTGAAGATGGCGTGCACGTTCACTTTGCGCGCGAGCTAGTGAGTGAGCGACTGGCGCAGGCGCGGGAGGTCATACCGCCAGAGATCGGCTCGCCTGTGATGGGCCCGGTCACGACGGGCCTCGGCGACGGACTGGTGGGGGCCATGTCTTGATCTTTGACCGCGTGCGTCTGAGAACGGTACTCCGCAGCGACGATGTTCTCACTCATCCTTCGCCGCCGAGCCGGAGGGCAGCGACATGACATCATCGAGCGGACCGAGTCTTCAATTATTCGGCCATCTTGACACCGGTCCCTCACAGTGACCATCACCAGTCCCTCCGCGAGAGTCATACGAACCCTCATTGCTCCCCGATGCCGCGCAGCACGCGCGCGAGGATCTCTGCATCGATGTAGAGGCGATGATTCACGAGCTCCTCGATCACCGCCCGGACGCGATCCAAGAGACCTGGATGCTTCGCGGCTGGCACGATGTTCCCGATCGTACCTGTCACCTTGATTCCGAGTGAACGCGCGCTGCGTCTTCCGAGCAGCTCATCGATAGCCCCGTCGACAGAAGCTCGGTCCGCCGATTCCGGCACTTGGACCATTCTCGCGGGCCTCGGCACTCAGGGAATCGAGACCAACGTGTCTACCGTATGTAGCCGAGGGACCTGAGCTTCTCCAGAAGGTCGGGGTCCGCCGCCGCCGGCGTCGGTGGAGCAAATTCCATAGGCATGAACGTGCGGGCAACACGATCTGTTGGAAGCGACTCACGCACCTCTGGCACAAAGGCTTCTGTGACGACGCGACCTGGCATGTCCTGGGTGGGCGGGATTCCCAGCAATGCAAGCAGCGTGGGTGCGATGTCGAATACCGTTGTATGTCCGACGCGCCCCGGCTTCACGCCAGGGCCCGAAAAGAGCAGTATCCCCGGAGGCGCCTCGCCGTGCGTTCCGCTGACCCACTTTCCATACTCAGAAATCGTCACCTCAGGGCGGTAGTTCGGATTGGGGCCCTGCCCGTGGTCAGAAAGGACGACGACAAGTGCATCCTTCGGTAGGCGCTTGAGTAGGTCGCCAACGATCGCATCAATGTATCGATAGTACCCGGGCACGACATGGCCGAGCGCGGCGACGTCCTCCGCGCTCGGACGCTGACTGAACTCATCAGGCTGGTAGTAGGCCCAATATTGATGCTCGGCGGCATCGACTCCGCTGAAGTAGACCATCAGAAGATCGGGTATGCCTTGCTCTTCGAGCGCCACGGTCGTCGCGACGTGCGACGCATGATCCTGAAGCGCCACGAACTTCAGCACGCTCAACCGCGAGGCGCTGAAGCCCTCAGCCTCGCTGATGAAGGCCCGCTCCTCTTGGCAATCGCACCTACCGGCGGTGCGGGGTAGAGCCGGAGAGCACGCGAGAGCAACCTCCGCCGATGCACTCGTTCAGCACGCTCCAGAGGGGCTTGGTATACGGAACCATGTCTTGCTTGAAATACCACCAGAAGTAGCCGCCCACGTATCTGTTCTGGGGGACTCCCATCCCGTAGTACCGCCTGAGGTAGTCGGCTTTCGACTCCGCCTTCCTGGTTCCGCACTCACCGATTCCAATCCTTGAGTGAGGAAACATGGAGGCGAGCCGGCTGAAGACCGATTCCCACTCCGGCCGGCGTCCCCCGCAGTCGTCCTCATAGTAACTGATCCAGACGTAGTCAAGGCCCTCTTTCATCCGTGATGGCACGTTCTTGGAAGCCCAGACGAACATCTCGTTGGAGGGGTTCGACCAACAGTCCTCGTTGTAGTAGAGCGTCAAGGCCGTGCGGCCGCCGCGATTCCTCACGACATCATATGCCGCCGTCATCTTCTTCACGACCGATCCCCGTGTCCCCAACCACTCGCCGTTGATCTCGTTGCCGATCTCCCAGATGTCGACCTTGTCGCCCAGCGCATCCACGTATTGCCTGGCTCGATCCCTATACTGCTTGACCGTGTACTGCCTGAATACATATGAGTCAAGCATCTCGCCCATGATGTAGCTCACGGGGTGAATCGCCGCCACGGCATCCTCATAATACGTCGCGGGCACGAAGCCGTCGAAGACGATGCGAGCCGTTGGCACCTGGGCGAGGCGGTCGAGTGAAGTCACGATTCCAGGAAGGTTCGAGATGTTGTCGATAGTTACGCCCCAGACAGGAGATGGAACGAGACGCGCCGGCGATGGGTCCGCGGCTGCAGATGGAGCAACGGCCGAGAGTGCCAGGGGCAGCCCCACGAGCGCCGCAGTCCAACGCACCATGACCGCATTCTAACCGTTGCCACCCCCATGCGTCGCGAGATTAGGCGGATGCCCTTCCATCATGGCTGTATCAGATCGGGCGCCATGCCCCGCTCGCCCGGCCCAGGACCCACAAAAGGCATGTTCCGACGATTGGGCTCAGAAGTCGAAGCGCAGCGAGACGTACACGTTGTCGTTCTTGTCGAACTGGCCGAGGAACGAGGTTTGCTCTGTTCCTCCAAAGATGTTTGCGCCCAAGGTCGTCGAAAGCTCGTCGGACAGCTTGTAGGAGAGCTGGGGTTGAAACAGGTAGTCTCGATCGACAGGGCTATAGAAGAAGAATGTCGACAGTTTGAGTGTCTGGTGCTTGAAGAAGCGGTCCAGTCGCAGGGTGAGGGTGTCCCGGTAGCTGCCCTCGGCCGGGAAGCCGCCTGGTAGAGAGGACACGTACCGGTCGTGATCCATCATGCGCTGGTAATAGTATTGAAATCCGAGCGTGAGTGATTCGCCGATTTGGCGTTGGTAACCGGCGAGGAGCCTGAGCTGCGAGCTCGGAACCGTGGGGTCATCGCCGCGTGGGTCGTCACGCGACATGTAGTACCCGCCCTCGGCACTCACGACTCCACCGAGGCCGTTTGCCTGTCCGCTTACGCCGAAGACAGCCAGGCGGGAATAGAACAACGTGACCTCGGTGGGCGCGAGCATATCATTCGGCATCATGCCCGGCATCCTCCAGTACCCCTCGTATGCGTACACTGCGACGTCGATCCCGGCGAGCCTCCCGTAGAGCCGCGCGGCGAGCTCGGTATTTCCGTATGTGGAATCCGGGCGGCGCTCGGCCCGTGACGGAATCGATGGGAACGGATCGAAAAAGGAGAATCGATCGGGAGTCGGCATCCTGTCGGGTTAGAAGAAGGGGAGTGCCAGGATCTCACCGTTCACGTGGCTGCCGGTGTACCTCAATCGCACCCCGTCGACCCCAACCTTGAGGTACTCCATCGGTCTCCCGGCGAAGAAGGAGACCCAGTCCTTCGGAAAGACGTCGTTGATGAACAGCAGATCTCCGACCCCCCCACGTCGTGACCTGCCGGCCGGCGGTTTCTCACTCGTGACGCGGCCCGTGAAGTCCCCGAGCACGAATCCATGCGCCTCGACATCGATCGCGTCATCGTCGCCATGGACGTGGCACGGGAGAGCAAGCGCCGTCACGGCAAGCGTCTCGCTCGCGGGAGAGCCCTGCGAAGAGTAGAATTAACCCGGAGCTGTTGAGTGAGGAGGCGGAAACGATGGCCGGAGTGGTGGGAGTGGGAGCTGGAGCTGACTCCCCACCTCCAAAAACGAATGACAGATAGAGGATTCAGCGAAATCGATCTCAGGAAGATGCTCAAGTGCGCCACGGGATATCGCCCTGATGTTGTGCCTGGCCGGTGGGTGATCGAGACTCGTCACAGGAAGGCTCCGTGGGAAGTGATTGTCGAGCCCGATGTTGCCGAGCGCGTGCTGGCTGTTGTAACCGCGTACCACGTGGAGTGAAGTCGATGAAGAACACATACCTTGAAGTCACGTTTCGAAAGGGTCGGCCATTCGCGGCCTACCTGTATTTGCCTCGCGCGGCCGGCGTGAAGAGCGCTCGCACCAAACAGGTGGCCCCTGGCATCCTCGTCGATTTTTCGAGTGCCGATGACGCCATCGGCATCGAGATCACTGCCCCAATCCAGGTCACCGCCCAACAGGTCAACGACGCCCTCAAAGCCATCGGTCTGGCCACAGTGAGTCCCGAGGATCTCGCCCCATTGCGCGCCGCGTAGGGGAGCGTGCCATCGTCACCGCGCCTGAGTTCAGTTCCTCAGACCCGGAAAAATGAAAACTGAAAAGCTGGTCCCGGTCACGAACCGCCTGTGAAGAACCCCGTGCTGGCGCAGCGCCTGCGAGAGGTCGATGGCCTCGGCCGCCACGATCAGCAAATCCTCATCGAAATGGTCGACGCTCTGCTCGCCCGCAGCCAGGCCGAGAACGTCGCATTGCGCCGAGGCAAGACGGCCTAGGAACGACCAACTGCTCCCCTCGCGCGCGCCTACCTCCGGCTTCGACACCCAGCGAAAACTAAGAACTGTCGACACGGTCCGAGAGATTGAGCTCGCGCATGAGGGTTTGCAGGCCGCGCCCAGGCGATCCGCGTTCACTTGCCACCGCCCGGATCCTCAATTGGAATCTCGGGGAATTCTTGTGGGGTGATCGCGAATTCCGGACGATGCATCTCGGTGACACACGTCGTATCCAGCCCGTCCAGGCGTCCTTTTTCCACGAGGGCAGCGATGATGCTGTCCGTACAGCCCCTGGGGCTCAGGTCAGAGAAGTTGTGGTGACCATCGCGGATGACGAGGTGCAGGCTGTTTCTCATGTGCAGGGATGCTTCCTCCGCCCATCGGGGTGGCGCGGCCGGATCCAGCCAGCCCGAGAGCAGGAGAACGGGGACATCGCATCTCAAGGGCTCGAAAAAGCTGGCAGGTAATTCGGCGTGAGGCCATACGCGGCATACATCCAACAGCATCCGCGTGGACGAGTCCCCGAGGAAAGATGAACGAGCGTCGGTCAGCACGCTTTTCTCCTGAACCCTCCCATACAACTCTGAGCAGGCTGTACACAGGAACACGGCATGACTGAGGCCCTGTTCGTACCCTTGCCCGCGACGAATGGTGAATCGCGCGAAGGCATCGAAATCTCCGTGGGCGGCCCTTTCGATGATCAACGGTATGTATCGGGCCGTCCCGGCAGTGTAAAGTAGGTTGCGCACTCCCGTGGCGAAGGCGTCAGCGGAAATGTTGATTGCGGCGGACTTGCCGTCTCTCAGTGTGAGGTGCACTGTGGCCTGCTTGATCCTTAGGTTGTTCAGAACATTCTGGAATGTGACGCGCAGGTTCTTGAATGCCGCGGCGCACCTCGGATCTCGTTCGCAGTCTTGGATCAGGATACGCAAGGTGCGTTCCGCATCCAGTGGGGCGTTGACGAGGGGCGAAACGGGCGTGGGGAAGACGGATTCCAGAGCCGCAGTTCGGACGTGCTGCGGGTATTCCTTCATATAGGCCATGGCCAGGCGCGTACCGTAGGATGTCCCGTAGAGGTTGATGGCAGGATATCCCAGCGTCAGCCTCACGTGCTCCATGTCCCGTACCGCAGCCAAGGAGTTGTAATGCTTGAGGTCAGCTGTTTCCATCAGCCGTCTACTGCATTCCTCGGCGGATTCCTTCGTATACGCGGGCCCCAGGAAGCGTTGCAGGCCGGACCCAGCATAGGCCGCGCACTGAATAGGCTGCGACTTCCCAGTACCGCGCACGTCGATCAACACGATGTCCCGGCGGTCCAGGATCGTTGCGAACGCTGCCGCGATCCATCCGGCTCCCTCAGATGCCGCCTGCCCTGGGCCCCCAACTAGAACGAAAAACGGATCCGGCTGGCGCAGCTCCCTTTTACCCCTCAGAATCATCACGTTGAGAGAGATCGTGCGGCCGTCTGGCGAGGACCAGTTCTCCGGAACAGGGATCGATTTGCAGAGCGCTTGCAGGCCGGAAACCGGCGATTCACACGGACGCACCTCCCTGTCTCCCGATTCCGCCAGCGACGAGCAGGGCACACAAGGGAGCAGCCAGAGGAAAGAGAAGAGCGGGAGACGAGCGCACGTCAACAGGCTCATGCCTCCCTCTACGACGACAGCGGCGCTTTTGTTCCGAGGAGTAGGAGGCAGCTCATTGCGGACGATGTCGGCGAGCGCCTCCTCGACCTCTGCCGCGGAACGCATCTCCTGGACCTTCTCGAGCTTGCGTAGGGAGGGACGGTCGGCAGTAGCTTCCTCGCGCCTGAGCATCGCGCGGATCTTCGCGACATCTCTCTCTGCTCCGAGCGCCAGCCCGGCCACGGCTCGCTCGAAGGGATCGACCGGCTGCTCGCCCTTGCTCGATTCCACCCAACTTCTGCACCGAGAGGGCTGTCCGTCGAAGGCAGCGAGCGTCCGCTCTGTACTCACCCAGTCGACAAGAGCCCGGTCCGCCGATTCCTGACGCTCCGCGTCCTGCCCACACCGCACAGCTTCTTCCGCCGAAGGACTGCCGGGATGTGAACGAATCTCTTCCAGCCGGGAGAGGTGTACCGGGGAGAGGTTGATTCCAGGGCGAGTGCGCCGATCGGGAAGCCGTCCACGCCGGATCACGTCTCGCTGGAGGAGAGGCTGCCTACCTCAAGAAATGTTGCGACAAAAGCCCGTAATAGGTACCTGAATCCGCGCGTAAGACGCGCGGATTCAGGAATTAAAAATGCAAAGTTAAAAATGCAAAAGCGGGAAGAGCTTAAGTGACGGGCCTCGCGCAGATGCAGTGCTCGTCCTGGTACCGAAGGAGTTGAGGATTCTTCCTGTCAAGAGATGCTTGGCGAC